>NZ_JBHVVN010000006.1:0-313948 GCF_042882685.1 Pseudarthrobacter sp. NPDC058196 | reverse complement strand
CGGAACTCCGCCCCATAAGCCGTGGGCATGGTCAACATCCTTCCACGAGCACAAGCTCGCTAGGTCAAGGAGTCAACAAAACCGGGGGCAGTCCCGAACGTCAGTCCGGGTTATTCAAACCATCGGCTAGAAATGCGTAAACGTCCGGCGGTGGATGGTGATCTCGTTCTCGGCGTGGGCCGTTGTTGCCTTTCAATTGTTAGCCCGGCAGGGCGCATGTTGGCGACCCCCCGAAATGCGCCGGGCAGATTTGGTGGCTTTCTCGCCAGTCCGGCCGGTGACGTCTCCTGGTGCGGACATCCCGGCCTCGCTGATGGAATTGACCAGCCTTTGGAGGCTCTCACTATTTATAGCTGTCGTCATTCGCGTTAGGGTCCGCTGAGGGTAGCCAGCAATCGTGGTACCGGTTACCCTCGGGTGTATCAGGCCTGGTTGGTGTCTGTGGGCTGGTTGGCGGGTGGTTGGATGATGCCGAAGACTTCGCCCTGGGGCCCCCGGAGGACGGCCATTCTGCCGAATGGGCTGTCGGTGGCAGGGAACAGGACCCCGGCTCCGATGCCGGTGGCTAGCTCGATCGTGGCGTCCGGGTCGACAACGGCGAACCACGTCAGCCAGTAGTTGGGCATTCCCTCGCCCAGAGAGGTGTCGTGACTGATACCGCCCACGGTCTGAGCGTCCACGGCGCGTTCGATGGTGGCGTAGGTGAAGTCGTCCCCGCCGTCGATGTCGGTGTAGGTGTAGCCGAACACCTGGGAGTAGAAGTCGCGGGACCCTTGGTAGCTGCGGGTGTGGAGCTCGTTCCAGCTCACGGATCCGGGGTCGCCATATCTGGCGATGCCTTGGTGTGCCTTAGCCTGCCAAAGCCCGAACGCGGCGCCGGCGGCGTCGAAGGCCACGGTCATCCGGCCTTGGTCCATCACGTCGAATGGGGGCATCATTAGTGATCCGCCGGCTTCGGTGATTTTTCCTGCGGTGGTGTCGGCGTCGTCAACAGCGATGTAGGTGCTCCAGACCGAGGGCATGGGACCGGCGTTGTCGGGTTTCGGGCCGATCCCGGCCACAACGGATCCGTCGAGGAAGGCCATGTGGTAGCCACCAGCGTCGGGTCCGGCGTCCTGAATGTCCCAGCCGAACAGGGTGGAATAAAAGCCGGCGGCGGCCTTGACGTCGTCCACCTGGGCATCGACCCAATTCGGGGTGCCTTCGGGCCAGGGTTCGTTGCGTACGGGCATAATGATCCTTTCAGAGCGGCGGCCGCCGCGTGAGGCAGCTGAGTAGAAGGTTGTACAGCCCAGCATTCCATGCGTGACCGGCAGATGGAGACCAGCCGGGGAAAAACATGGTGAACTGCCAGAACGATGCGGGACTCGACCCCCAAGGGCAGGGGTCAGGGCCGCCTGTGGCACCGGGTCCGGCAAGATCTCGCGGCGGCACCGTCGGCCAGCCCTCAATCTTCCGACAGTCCCCCATGGTGGGGGAACATACTCCCGTAGCCCGACCCGGAGGCCCCAATCCCCGTCAGGACGGTCCCAGCGTGTCCTCAACGTCGTGTAGTGAGTCGAAACTTCCAGAGTTCCCGGGATTCGATCGGCAGCTGGCTCCAGGAATTCCCTCGGTGGGCGTTAGGTGCTTCACCGGAGGGGGGAGTGGTTGCACTGTCAACAGCATGATTGACATGGCTTATGGTCTCAGGGCCCACCACCAACACCGCGCCTATGACGACGGCCACGAAGATTGTCCGGAAGCGGTCATGGTTGTTAGTAATGCCGTAGGCCTGCATGGAAGCCTCAATTCACTTCAAGGTGCTCATGCGCTGCGGTGCGCCAAGTGGCCAGCGCCCACAATCAGATACCGGGTGGCCGGCGCTAGAACTGGTCGGGAGAATCCACCGATTCTCCGACGGTGATTTCCAGGTCTGCCGCAGGCTTGCTGCCGACCGAACCGATAAACGCCTGCAGTTCGGGGTTAATGAAAGACTCGACGAACGCGGCTTTCGAGGTCCAGTTGTCGGTGACGAAGACGGGCCCGTCGCCGATGCCGAACCTATGGTCAATGGCGCCGGCACCCTGGGCCCGGGAGCTCACGGCTTGGAATTCGTAGGCCCGTTCGCTCAGCGCCTTGCTGAACGCGGCGGTGTCAGCGAAAACCTTCACGCCGACAAGGATGGACATGACACGGCCTCCTTGGCCTTGATCTTCTTGATTGGGTGTCCCATTTTCGGTCACCCTCGGTATTGATTCTTGCGAGGAAAGAATAGGCCCGGAAACTGGTCGCGTCGAGGGGCGCGTTGACTCATGGAAAAGGTCCGCGGAGCAGGATACGTTGCCTCATTGGAAAAGGTCCGGGAAGAGGCGGGGCGCGGACATCCTTGAGGGATGGGGACTGACGATGAGCCAGCGCAAGGCCGTCACGGTGATCAAGGCCCGGGCGTATGCCCGCGGGAGCCGGCTGGAGAAGGTGCGGATCCTGGACGAACTGGTGGAGCTGACGGGCTGGAACCGGGACTACGCACGGCGGGCTGTGCGTCAGGCTTTGGAGCTGCGGCCGGTACGACCCCGTCAGCATCGGCCCCCGGTTTATGGTCCGCGGGTGATCGAGGCGCTGGTGGTCTGCTGGGCGGTGCTGCGGAGCCCGGCCGGCAAGAGGCTGGCGCCGATACTGCCGGTGCTCGTGCCCTTGCTGCGCCGGGACGGGGAACTGGACCTGACGGACGCGGAGGCGGTACTGCTGATGCGGATGAGCGCGGCGACAATCGACCGGAAGCTTGCACCGGAGCGGGCGAAACTGGTGCTGCGGGGCCGGTCGCATACCAAGCCCGGCTCCTTGTTGAAATCGCAGATCCCGGTGAGGACCTGGGCGGACTGGGACGACGCGGTGCCCGGGTTCGTTGAGATCGACCTGGTCGGACATGAAGGCGGCGTGGCGTCCGGACAGTTCTGCTTTACCCTGACCGTGACTGATATCGCGACCGGGTGGACGGTGAACCGGTCGGTTCCGAACAAGGCCCAGAAATGGGTGTTCGCAGCCCTGCAGTACGCGCTGGGCCGGTTCCCGTTCCCGATCCTTGGGATTGACTCAGACAATGGGTCCGAGTTCATCAACGACTACCTGCTGGAGTACTGCCATGCCCGGCAGATCACCTTCACCCGGTCCCGGCCGGGCAACAAAAACGACGGCGCCCATGTGGAACAGAAGAACTGGGCGCGCGTTCGTGAGCTCGTGGGCTACTACCGATACGACACCGCGGCAGAGCTGGAGAAACTCAACGCCATCTGGGAACTCGATGCGCTGTTCACGAACTACCTGCTGCCCCAGCAGAAGCTGCTTTCGAAGGAACGCCACGGGGCCAAGGTGGTCAAGAAACATGATGCCGCCCTCACCCCGCACCAACGCGCCGCCCGGCATCCGAACGTCCGGAAGCGGCCCGTCATCAGCATGAATGCCCAGTTCAAACGCCTCAAACCGGCGGCATTGTCCCGCCAAATCCTGGCCCTGACCGGACAGCTTGAAGCCCTCAGTCAGGCCAAAGCTGCTCCCCGCGACTACAAGATCAACACCTGGTTCAACTCGTACCCGAAACGGACCTTTCCACATGAGGCAACGAAGCAGTCTTCCCGGACCTATTGACGTGAGGCAACAGGGGGGGACCTGCCCCCTCAAAACCCCTTATCTTCGTGTGGTGGACGCTATTCGGTAGACAACTCTCCCCTCAAACAGGAGCCTCTGAACGCCGGGAGAACCGCTGGCCACTCGGTGGTGTTGGAGACGGAGGCGCGCATTTGTTCGGTGCAGTCTCCGATATGTCGGCTCTAACACTAGAGGCGGCGATCCATGAACTGATGGATCCTGCCTGGATTGCTGTCTTTGACCCGTCTCAGGAGCGGGGCCCGCCCGGTGACGGCCTGTTCGGCGTAGAGTTCACCGGCGTCCACTCCGGGCTGGACGGCCGACCCGGTTCACCGTCGTCCACCCCGGGACCCCATCATCTTCCACCCCTGCCTCGTGGGCCGACGACCCAGCGGATTCTTCAGCCTCCCCGGCTGAGCGCGCGTCCTGCTGGTCTTCGGAGGCGTCAAGCGCCAGCAGTTGCAGGTTTCGCTGTGGCTGGTTGAAGGGCATCATGGGATTGCCGGAATGAGGGCTGCCGCGATTGGAGAATGCCATGCTCAGGGCACTGCTATGCAAGCTGAACATTCACCACGACTGGCACGTCGAACACGCTGAAGATGGCAGCCTTTTCAGCCGCTGCCGCCGTTGCGGCAAGGACGACGACGAGCGTAGCAAAGGAATCGGCGGAGAATTCAGCGGTTGGGCGGGGCCCGTCGGAGGAGGCGGAATCTAAACAACCCTGCGAAAGTGGCCTGCTTCCATCTGCCGTGCTTATGGTGCTCTCTTGCCCAATTTCAGGAGAGGACTGCCATGGCCGCTAAAGAGTTCTTCGTGCACCGCCACCGGGACACGTTCATTGAGGAAGACCACCTCAATGTGTGGAAGCCGATCCCGTGGGGAGAGCTGGATGCGACCATCCAGATCGACCAGGCCGACGGGGTGACGGCGGCTGTCTCGTACCCGGGCCGAGCATGCCCCGGCCCTGGCGAGGGCGATCCTTGAGGCGGTGGGCCTGGGCCCCCGGACGGTCTTCGAGGGCGAACTGCCCGAGCTGTACCCCTAGCTTCGTCCGACGCTTAGCTGAGTCCGACTGTTTGCTCCGCGCCGCGGCCTGCCGTGCTGCGAGCCGGGGATGACGTCGTTGAGCCGGGCTTCCTTGGACTCGTCGAGTTTGCCGCCCCGCCGTGTTATGCGCTGGGTGTGGAGCCAGATTCCCAGGGAGCGTTCCTCCTGGTCATCGGTCTTGTTGTGCAGGGGCCAGTCACGGCGGGCAGCCAGGTACGCTGCGACTTCCTCGAGGCGATGCGCCCAGCGTGCCTCATCGGCGTCGTGCTTCGTGGGTTGGTCCGGCCAGCCGGAATCGTGTCGAGGGTACGGGCGTAAGCGGGTGAGAGGGACCCTGCGGCGGCCTCCTTGCGGCGCCGGGCCAGACACCCGGCAGCTTCGACTCCCGGGCATCACGACCGGTTACAGGCAGCCGCTTCTCAGCGTCCCAGAACGCCAGAAGGTCATTCAGGGTCCGCTTGCCGGCCGCCGTCAGGCGTGCCGGAGAGGGCGGCAACGCCTTTCGATGCTCTTCACGCAGGCCCGGGGCGTGCTTCCCGGCCATGGTCAGGTGGTACCTCACCACCGATCCGGCGACTCCCGCGCCGGCGGCGATTTTCGCAGCCGGGATACCTTGCCGGTACATCAGGACCCACTCCGGAACCGGGTTCGGCCCGCTTGATCTTGGTCACTGGTCTGAGGGATTGGTCTTCACCGGGGCGGCACGCTTGAGCTCGGCGATCTTGAGTCGGAGGAAAACGATGAGCAGAACGAGGGCCTATGCAACCAAGATGGCCAGGACGATCATGACGAAGACAGAGATGGCAACGAGGGCATTGACCACCGGAGCCGCATTAGGCGGGCTGCGTTTCGCTGCCCGCCTGACTGGATTGCCGAGGCCGTGGTCCGGCGGAGAGTGCGGTGAGGGCGATCAAGCCTGCGGCGCCTAGCGCCGCTTGCCGCCCCCGACCACGTGGCTTGCTTTCCCTGTCACCGAATGTGGTCGCAACGGCGGTAACGATGCCGCCCCTCTTTGACCGCTCAACCTTTGGCCCCCGGATGCTCGCCGCCTCCACTGCGATATTATCCCGGCGACGTCCGTTCCGATGGCTGATATTGCGGTTCACGGAGTCTCCCGATCGTGGGCGAGGACACGAAAAAGGCGCGCCCCGTTCGCTGAGCGCGCCCTTCCGATGATGCCTCTTACTGCTTGAAGGCGTCTTTGGCCTTTTCGCCGGCCTGCTTCAAGTCACCCTTGGCCTGGTCTGCTTGGCCTTCGGTCCGCAGGCTTTCGTCGCCTGTTGCGGCGCCGGCCGTCTCTTTGGCCTTGCCGCCTGCCTTCTTGGCAGCGTTCTCAATCTTGTCGCCCAGTCCCATGGTGTTTCCTCCTCTGGTTCGGCAGCCGTTCGCATTCGGCTGGAACTATACTAAGCATGCTTAGGATCCGGTTGGCAAGTCTGACGAGCAGAGGCTGAGGGCCTTGAAGCGCTGCCGGTCAGGCTACTTGGCTGCCGACATGCCCGGTTCCAGGGTGTACTGCTTGGGCAGCTTCAGGGACCGTTCCGCCAGGACGTCGCGCAGCTGGTCCGGGTAGTCGGTGATGACGCCGTCGACGCCGTCGTCCATGAGCTTGCGCATGGTGGGCTTGTCATCGACGGTCCAGGGGATGACCTGCATGCCCTTGGCGTGGGCGCGGGTCACCATGTCGGCGTTCACATAGGGGACGTAGCCGGGGTCGGTGACCTTGCCGTTCTGCGGGGTGCCGTGCACGGGGGAGATGGCGTCGAAGCCAAGGGAAGCCGCGGCGTTCACGAGGTCCCCGCCGAAGTCGTCCGCGTCAATCCCGCCGAGCCAGGGAGACTTGCCGGGCTGGCCGGCCTGTAGGAAGTCCTTGTTGGTCAGTGCCACGGTCCGCATGCCCGGGTCACGTTCCTTCACCAGGCGCAGCGAGCCCCAGTCGAAGCTTTCAATGGAGACGCGCTCGGCCATGTGAGCCTTATGGATTTCACGCAGGGCCACCTCGACGAACTGTTCACGCGGGGCTGTCTGCTCTGGGGCGCCGGCTTCAACTTTGGTTTCGATGTTGAACTTGACCTGGCTGGCCCGGTAGCGGTTGGCGAGGTCGAAGACCTCTGCCAGGGTCGGCATCTTCGCGCCGGGGGAGGCCTGCTGGCCGGGGAACTGGGGCAGCGTCTGGGAGCCGCAGTCCAGGCTGCGGACCTGGTCGAAGGTGAGGTCCTTGATGTACTTGCCAACGTACGGGAAGGCGGGGTCGCCCGGGGTGACGGGTGCGGTGTCGAGGCATTTTTTGCCATCGATCTTGCGGTCGTGGGTGATGACTTCGCGGCCGTCCTTGGTGATCTGCAGGTCCATTTCCAGGGTGCTTACGCCGGTCTCGATGCCCTTGGCGAAGGAGGCCAGCGTGGATTCGACGGTCAGGCCGATGCCGCCGCGGTGGGCCTGCAGGTCGAAATGGTTCTCGGTGCCGTTGGGGTTGGTGTCCGCGGCGTGGGCCGGGAGGGATGTTCCCAGGGCCAGGCCGGCAGTGATGGCGGCCGCGGTCAGCAGCTTCGTGTACTTCATGGGTTCTCCAGAGTTGGGGTTGTGGTGAGGTGCCGTCATCGGCGTGGGCCGGGTTACGGCTTGCGGCCGGGGCCGAGAAAGGCGAATGGGGGACACGGCCATGCGGTCATGACCGCATGGCGGCGACGATCTTGGGGATGATCGTGGCTATCGACACTAAGGCGCCATGAAGCCCGGGCACGCACCCACACACCGGGGTTATTCATGCCTTCGATTAGTGTTCATCGGCCGTTCGGTGGACTGTGTCCAGATGTTCCGTCCCGATACCGTAACCCCCGTCAAACCGTCACCACCGTGCCCTATTCGTTCGGGGCGACGACGCCGTCTAGCCATCCGACCGGGTGTATGAGGCCAGGAGAGAACCGTCACCGAAAGACGTGCTCTGGTGAACCGTCTGGCGTAATGCGGCGCTGGTGCAGTCCAGCCCCCGGACAGCTTCTCTTGCCCGTGCCATGGCATCCGGGACGTTGCGGCCTTCCACCGTGAACCGGCCAGCTCCCTGGTCGGTCACGTATTCGAGAAGAAACGGCATAACCCAGACCATTGCAGACACCCACTGATGGGCGTAGTGCCTAAAGACACCTGTCCGGCCCCGGCGACAGGGTCAGCGGGACGCGCCCGTCAGGTGGTCGCCATCGACGGGGCGTCGAGGTCGGCCGCCGGAAGTGTCAGCGCTGCGGTCGTGCCCTCTCCGGGCCTGCTCGTGAGGGTGATGTAGCCGCGGTGGTTTTCGATGATGGATTTGGTGATTGCAAGGCCCAGCCCGGCGCCCGGAATGGTCGAGGAGTGTGCATTCGCGGCGCGGAAGAAGCGGGTGAAGGCCTGGTCCACCTCTTCCTCGCTCATGCCGACCCCGGTGTCGGTGACTTCGCAGCGGAGTTCGTGCCCGGTCGTGTCGATCGTGACGGAGACCTTACCGCCCCGCGGTGTGTATTTGATGGCGTTGGAGATCAGGTTGTCAATGGCTTGGCGGAGCCGTTCGGGGTCAAAGTAACCCGTGGCAGTTCCCTGGGCGACCAGGTCCAGGGTGACACCGTCGGCCTTCGCTTTAAGCTCTGCAGCCTCGACGCTGTGACGGACGACTTCGGCCAGGTCCGCGTGCCGGGGCTCTATGGTCAAGGCGCCGGCAGCGACGGTGAGCAGGTCGCCGACCAGGTGCAGGAGCCGTTCGGCGTTGCGCTTGGCCACGGTCAGGTAGAACTCCACCTCGGGATCAACATTCTCCTCATCCAGGGCCAGGTCCAGGTAGCCCAGGATCGAGGTCAGCGGCGTCCGCAGTTCGTGGGAGACGCTGGAGACGAACTGGTCCTTGGCCGAGAGTGCTTCGACCATGGCTGTGACATCAGTGAACGCCATGACCGCTCCCCGGTGTTCGCCCCGGGAGTCCCGGATCAGCCGGCACGTCGCCGAGTAGGCCCTCTGGATGGTCCCGTTGTCGGCCCAAATCAGTTCGTCCGTGAAGGACTCTCCCCGTGCTGCCCGGAACCCGGGGCGTCGTTCGGGAGGAAGTGGTTGCTTCCGGTCAGGGCCGTAGACGGCAAAGCTCGGCGGCTCATCAGTTAACTGCCTGCCGGTGACGGTCCCGCCGAAATGGCTGCTGAATTGGTGGTTCGCGAGCACCGCCTGACCGTTGGCGTCGACGGCGCAGACCCCGACACTCACGGTGTCCATGACGTTGGTGAGCAGCCGCTCCCGGTCCTCGCTGGCGATCAGGAGGTCCCTGACCTTGCAGCCCTGGGCCTCCAGCTGTTGTCGTTGGAGCGTGAGGGCGCTGGCGATTCCGTGGGCGGTGAGCGCGATCGCTCCGAGAATGACAGGCAGCAGCACGATCCGGATGAAGTCCGGGCCCTCGAAGCCCGTACCCAGGATGACAGGCGGCAGCACGGCGCTGAGGAATGTGGCGACGACGGCGTAAAAGACGCCGCTGCGGCGCCGGTCCGCCGCCAGCCACACGACGGGAAAGACCAGGAGGAAACCCAAAACGGTGAGGTACTGGTCAGCAGCCTCCCGGGAGATCCCAACAGCTATACAGTCAAGGACCGGGATAATGAGCACAACCCGTTCCGGCAGCCGACCCCACGGCACCAAGGCGCAAACGGCAAGCAGGAGAACATGACTTCCCAGGCTGTACAGAAATGGGCCGGACACATCGAGTTGCGGGTGCAGGAACATCGTCAGGACGGTGACCAGCAGCATCGTCACCGACAGTGGCAGCTGGAACAACACCGCCCGGCCCCGGGGACCCAATGTTCGGTAGTACGCATATAACGGCTCAAAAAGCATGGCCTCCCCTTGTCCTTGCCTTGATCGCCTCTCGCGTCAAAACCTACCCCGTTCAGCGCGCAATCAACAGCGATGCCGCTCTAAACACAGGGGTCCGCATCGGGAGAGTCCCCAACTGCGTGAAGTCTGACCGTTCAGCCGCCGGACAGCCAGCTCAGTGCCGTGGCTTCAGAGGTGAAGTACCGGGTGGGGCGCTGGGGCCGGTGGACGCCCGTGAAAAAGCTGGCGATCACCTCGTCCACGGGGGATTCACCGAGCAGCGCCACCCGTGAGACCGCGTGTGGATTCGCGAAAACGTCCCTGGCCCGCGATGAGGTGTTCCCCGCGTTCCGCATATCGACCAGCAGCGGCCTGTCATGGTCCGGGCTGATCAGGTTCATCATTGTGACGGCTGAGACGGCGTCCTCTTCCTGCACGTAGGTGCCCGGGGCCCAGATGAGGTGGAGGATCCCGTCCAGCCGAAGACTCAGAGCGGCCTTGCCGCCGGCCACCGAAAACACTTGACCGTGCGGATCCCCGGCAGTTCCGGGGGACAAGAAGCCCATGGCGTCCAACGTACCGCAGGCAAACAGGTTCAGCTCGGGACACGACGGGACCCACAGATCGCCCCGCGCTCAGGGCGGTCCCGGCGGGTTCAGCGGGTCCTGAGGCGAATGGTCCGGGCGTGGTGGATGGCGGCCAAGGCCACGGCGCTGGCCGTGAGCCTGAATGCGTGGACCCGATACCACCTGGTCAGCAGGGGCCTGCGCTCGACCTCACTGAGAGGGTGAGGGCTGAAGAACAGCTTCGGGTTCAGAAACCGGAGCACATACGCGGTGGCGGCGGCGCCTGCGGCCGAGCTGGTGGCGGCCACGACCAGGGAGGCCCTGGTTTCGGGTCTGCCCCACCCGGTGGTGAGTGCACCGATAGCCGCGGGTGCGTTGAGAGGGGCGAGAGGCACGTAGTACCGGCCCGGGCTCCCGGCCCCGAAAGGAGATCGGGGAAGTTCGCGGCTAGGCTCTGCTGAAGCCACACGGTCGGGAACCTTGACGAGGACCTCATAGAGATTGCCGAAGAACCAGTGCGCATGCGTGAATTCAGCGGCATCCAGGAGTCGGTCGGCCAAAACATCGCGGGAAACCCGGGGCATCTGTCTCATGCCGACAATCTACGCCTCCGACCCCGGAACCATCGGGAGTGGGCGCCGCAGGCAGGTCCGGTCCCTGGATCACGGCTCCTGGTCAGCTTGATCCGGTAGCTGTTTGAGTGCGCGCACCTGGGCGGTGAATACCTCTGTCCCAGCCAGCACCGGATCCCTACAATCGTGGTGTGACACGTTGTGGGGCAGCCGTCTGGCCGCCCCCATATGGAAGTGATTCTGGGCCTTCCGACGGTATTGAAAACTGTCGAACGAAGAAGACGATGAAAGCATTCGAAAAAATCAGGACCAGCCGCAAGGCTGCCTTCGTGGTTGCCGCATCTGCCGCCATGGTCGGTGGGGGATTGGGCGTCGCCGCTCCGGCATCCGCCTATGGGAACACTGCCGTCTACCAGATTGAGCTGTCGGCAAACGTCAGCGGTCATAACGGCGGCGGCGTATGGCTCTGGATCGAACTGGACCAAAACGGCACGGGCGATTACAAGGGATCAGACTGCGGCCACGCAGGACAAGGGGCCGCGCCCGACTCAGGTGACGTGACCTGGACAGACACCGGAGGAACCCTGACCATCACTGGAGTCAAACTCAACGGGTTGGGAGGCTTCCCGACCACCATCACGGTGCCCGACACCTACGGCCACTACACCGGAACCATCGGCAGCTACCTGACGCTGCCAGGCTTCATCCCGCCGTTCATCGGGAATACGCAGCTCCAAGTCGCCCCATAGCGCGCAGGGCTAAGGACGGATCCCACCAATCGGAAGCCATGAAAGACACGGAGCTGAGGTAGTGGGCCCTGCGGAAACATCCCAGAGCCCGCTACCCGGAGCCCCAAGGAGCAGCTGCGAACCCTGAGGCGCCGCTCTGAAGAGCCACCGGAAGGTGCGCAGAGAGGTCGTACCGGACCCCTAATGCTTGTCGGGTCCGAGGCGCAGGCTTTCAGACCACCGGGCCCAGTCTTTGGGTTCAATCGAGGGCCGGCCGATGAGATAGCCCTGCCCCGCGGTCATTCCGAGCCGGGCAACAGCCGTAAGCTCTTCGGGTGCTTCGATGCCCTCGGCGATGATTGCGGCGCCGATTTGGCGCGAGAACTCGACCATGGCGGCGCCGAGGGCCCGCTGTCCCTGGTCGTCGTCGATCCCGGCGATGAGGCTGCGGTCCAGCTTGATGATGTCGGGCCTGATGTGGAGGACGTGACGCATGGAGGCGAAGCCGGAGCCGGCGTCGTCCACGGCAATCCGCAGCCCTGCGGCCCGGAGCGGAGCCAGCGCCGAGAGCAGGGGTCCGTATTCACAGACTTCAAGGCGTTCCGTCAGTTCAAGGACGATCCTCTCCGGCGGCAGCCCGCAACGTTCAAGTAGCCCGGGAAGGCGCGGGTCCATGCATGTCTCGGGGGAAATGTTCAGGGCCACGTAAATATCCGGCGGAAGACCTTGCGCCATTTTCAGGGCTCGCTCCATGGCGGCGAATTCGAGTTCGCCTAGAAGCCCGACGATGGCGGCCTCCTTAAACCAGAACTCGGTGCCGGCGGTCCCCTCGTCGACAAACCGGGTCAGCGCTTCGACGCCGAGGAGTTTTCCGGTGGCGAGGCTGCGGATGGGCTGGAAGGCAGTAAGGAGCAGGTTCTCGTCGAGCATGCGCTGGATCTGGTCCCTGTGGAGGGAATCGATCGCCTCCCGTGCCGACAGTGGCGGGAGGATCCGGCTCGTCCCTTCAAAACCGCCAGGCCGGCCCTCCATGGCCGGGCGCGCTGTGCCCGAGACGTTCATCCAGACGGACCGGCCGTCCCGGTGCCGGCACCGGACCACGACGCCCGCCCAGTCCGGCCCTGCAGCTGCCGCCACATCGCCCTTGGCACGCACCAGGTCCCCTGCGTCGATGACCAGGTCACACCGCTGACCGAGCAGCTCCGCCGGCTTCCATCCCAAGAGGTTTTCACTCGTCGGGCTGGAAAACGTAAAGCAGCCCTGGTCGTCCACGGCCCACACCCATTCCTGACTGGTGGCCATGACGGTGTCCATCAGCTGGGCGGTGGCCTTTGCGTTGCGACGCTCGGCCCGGTGCCCGGAACGAAAACGAACTGTCAGGACGAGAGCCATTGCGATAGGGGCTAGAACGAGCAGGCCGGCCAGCAACCGGTCCCTTGGCTCATTCAAGATGCCCTCCGGATCAAGGATCACAATGGCGGCCGCCGCGACGGCGAAGACCACCTGAACCACGAGCACAACTCCCAGAACGTCGCGCACTCTTGGCGACCCCGACTTATCGGACATCTCCGCACCCCCCGGCTTGGTGGCCTGAGCCTACTACGATGCCCGCGCCGTTCGAAAGGTTCAGCACCTCGTGCGTGTCTCACGAACTATAGGTAAGGGCACCTCTGCTACTGGTCCCGAAATCCCTGTATTCCGGGGCCAGAAATGTCTCACCTACCCTGTATCACCTGACTGTCTTGAGACCTCTTAAGAGCTTGTGAGACGAGACAGAAGGGAGCAGGAGATGAAACTCGGGTACGCACGCGTCAGCACCACGGACCAGAAGGCCCGCATGCAGGTTGAGTCGCTATTGGAAGCCGGCGTCGAGGAGAACCGGATCTTCATCGACGAGATGTCCGGCCTGGTGGCAGCGAAGGACCGGCCGCAGATGGCCAAGCTCCTTGACTACGCCCGCGACGGCGACGAGATCTTCGCGTGGCGATCGATCGTCTCGGGCGCTCCCTCGTGGACGTGATCAACACCGTCCAGACCATCACTGAGCGCGGGATCAGCCTGCACTCGATCATGGATGGCGTGGATCCTTCTTCATCACATGGCCGGCTCCAGCTGGCACTCTTCGCCAGCCTGGCTCAGTACGAGCCTGAACTGATTACAGAGCGGGTGCGCTCAGGGGTCATGGCGGCCCAGGCCAGGGGAGTGAAGTTCGGACGGCAGGCACCCAAGCTGGAGACCATCGAGACGAAGCTGCGCGCAGTCCGGCAGCTCCTGGCCGACGGCACGCCCGCTGCCGAGGCGGCCGAAGCTGTCGGCTGGTCCCGACCGACCATGTACCGGTACCTGAAGAAGTTCGGTACGGAGATCCCCGCCGACGCGGTAGTCCATGGCAGGGGGCGGTCGCAGTACGCGCTGCAGAAGGTGCTGCCGGTCCGGGACTGAAACGGTCCACACCGGCAGGAATCGAGTATGCAGGCCGGATTCCCTGGGCACTAGACAGGGTCCCGGCTCAAGTGGAGCCGGGACCCTGTCTTGACGTCCTAAAAGCTGCTCAAGGTTCCCGCCTGATGGCCATCGGCCGACCGGAGGTCAAGAGCTTTATCAGCTGTCCTCGTGGTTGGTTGATCCGGCGGGGATACCCGGGACGTCGTCGGGTCCGTAGATCTTCTCATCTCCGGGGTAGGGGGTTGCCCAGTTGTGGGCCTGGTACCAGGTCCAGCGGTTGAACAGGTTGGGGTCCGCGTAGTCTTCCTTCGCGCCGTTGCCTGTCAGGTGCTGCTTCTCGGACCAGTCGTCCCACTTTTCGGCGGTGTCCTTCATCGGGGCCGGGACGGTGGCGGCTTTGGCTGCGGCGTCGTTTACCGCGGCGGCAGCGGCTCCGGTCTGGCCCAGGGTGTCGGGCCCGCAGGCGGGAGCGGTTTTGACACCCTCGGTGAGCGGGACCTGGTTCGGGACCGCAGAGTACGGCGTCAGGTCGGGCTTGTTGGTGAAGGAGTCGAACATGGGGGTGGCCGCGGCGATCTTCTGGTTCAGCGGCTGGGCACCCAGGATCTGCTGGATGGTCCGGACCATGTTGATCTGAGAGTAGAAGGTGCTGACCGTTTTGCCGTGCACCGCGTAGGGGCTGATGACCTGGACCGGGGCGCGGTGGCCGTCGACGTGGTCGGTGCCATTCTGGCTATCGTCCTCGGCGATGAAGATCGCGGAGTCCTTCCAGTACTCCGAGTGCGAGATCTCGTCAACGATCTTGCCCACGGCCAGGTCGTTGTCGGCGACCTGGGCTTCGGGGTCGGCGGTCCCGCCGGTGTGGTCGCTGGAGAGCCAGGTCATCTGGAAGTTCTTCGGGCCGTTCTTCTCGAAGTCCTGCTTCCACGTTGCGTAGCGGTAGATGTCCGGCACCGAAGTGTCGAAGGGTGCCGCGTTCGGGTCTGAGATCTCGTTCAGGGACGGGATGGCCGAGCTGGCGTGCATCTGCAGTGCGGGGGTGAAGAGCTGGGCGGGGTCGCCACCGGCCATGGTGCTTGTGGCGGCGCAGTAGTACTGCTGCCAGGTCGCGCCGGCGGGCTTGCCTTCCTCGGAGTCGAACTCGCCGTAGTTCCTGGCGGTTTTGCCTGCATCCTTGATCGCGGTCCAGAGGAAGCCGGAGCGCTGGTGGCCCAGGACGTCGTCCTCAGTATCGTAGGAGCGTTTGTACTCACCGGCGCTGGTCTCGGTGTAGGCCGGGTCGTCGCCCTGCATCATCCAGTTGTGGCCTTCGGCCGAGTTGGTGCCAATGTCGTAGGTGTTGTCGTAGAGCCCGAACTGGCCGGCAAGAGCGTGCTGGTTCGGGGTGACTTTCGAGCCGAACTGTGCCAGGGAGGCATCGCCGTTGCCCTGTTTCATATCGCCGTACACCTGGTCGTAGGTGCGGTTTTCCTTGACGATCAGGAAGACATGTTTGATCGTGGACGGCTCCCCGATCCGCTTCGGCACGGCGACTGCCGGGATCTTGGCGGCCTCGGCGGCCGTCGCTTCCTTGACCGAGCTGCCGTCCCAACCGTTTTGCTCGAAGACCGTTTCCGTGTTCTTCTGGATTTCTTCATCGCTGGGCAGGGTGAATTTGGTGAGGGACGCGGTGGTGGAGTGCGTGCCGTGCCCGGTGGCAGCCGTGGTGTTCGGGCCTTCGTTGATGGTCACCTCGGGGCCGCGCGCGTCGATGCCGCGGATGTTGGTGACCACGATCTGGCCGTTGACCGCGGTGACGTTGCCCGGGTAGTAATCCGTGGGCAGGAGGCCGATGTAGCTGGCCGGGTCCTTCGGGTCTTGCTTGTTGACCTTGTAGACCGCGATCGCGTTGGCCCGGCCGAGCGAGATGAGCAAGTGGTCGCCCTGCATGGTGATCGCGGTGGGCTCGTAGCCGACCTGGGAGGAGGCCCAAGGCTGGGTGGCGATGGTCTGGAGGACCTTGTTGCCGGTGGTGTCCACGACGGAGACGGTGTCACTGTTGGTGTTCGCCACGTACAGCGCGGCGCCGTCCAGGAACATTGCCGTCGGGTGCAGCTGGACGTCGATCGAGGCAACCGGCGCGGCGGCGTTGGCCGTGTCGATGACGCTGAGCGTACCGGTCGTGGAGGTCCCGAGGTTGGTGTCTGCCGGGACGTCTGTGCCGTAGGAGTTCATGGTCGGCTCCCCCGGGAGGGCCGGGCGGCCTCCTTCGTTGGAGACGTAGAGCCGGGTGCCAACGAATTTCAGCTGGCGCGGGGCGATACCCGTACCGAAGGTCTGCTTGATCGTGCCGGCGACGGGGTCGATCGCGACGACGGTGTTTTGGCCGTTCACGGCGGCGTAGAGCGTCGTGCCGTCGGAGGAGAACGCCATACCGGCGGTCAGGGCCTGCTTGTCACCGGCGTTGGGGATGTTGACCTTCGTCCCGGTGCCGAGCGAGCCGTCCGGGTTGAAAGGGTAGCGGACAATCCCGGTCGCGACAGGTTCGTAGAGGAATTTGCCGTCGGGCGAAAAGACCGGCCCATCCTGCCCCACGGAACCGTCCGTGATGTGCTGGTAGGCCATGTTCGCGTACCCGGCGTTGGCCGCCGCGGTGGCAAAAGCCGTAACAGCTTGGGTGCCGGCGGCGGCCACGGGCTTATAGGTCGTGAGGTCGAAGACCTGCAGGTCGACGGACCGGTCAGTGCTGGTCCCGACGAGGTAGCGGCCGTCCGGGCTGACGGTGGAGCCCATGATCTTTCCGAAGGGCGTCATTAGGCGGTCGCCGATGGGCTTGATCTCCTGGTTCGAGGAGATCTGCTCGCCCTTATCATCCTCGGAGCCGACCTGCTGCTGGCCGAAGGGGATGGTGGAGGCGGCTGCGATGCCGGCCCCGCCCAGAACGGCGAGGGTGCAGCTGGCCGCAACGATGGCAAGCGGCTTGCGGCCACGCACGAAGGCCGGCAGCTTTTGCAGGCTGGAGACGTTCGACTCTTGTTCAGTGGTGGATGTACTGGCGGACTCTGTGGGTCTTTTCACGCAAGCGAACCTACGTGCCGTGGATTAATTTCAGGTGACGGTAACTGTTATTCCAGGCAACCATCAGGCACCTTAGCTAAAGTCCGGATCGGTCCGAGAGTCTCGAGTCTTCGTGACTGGCCATATCAACTGGGATTGCGAGGTCGATGGGGAAGCCCCCACGGAGGAGACGACCGCCGGCACCGGGGGCATTCGATTCCACACCCGGTTCGTTGCAGCTGTCGAGACCGGAAACGCACGAGTACTTGTCGCCGGGGCGGACTGCGGCCGATAACGTCGCGGAGCAGCAGCTTCAAGGCGCTGTTGCCACTCTGTTCCGGCCAGTTGCTTTCGCGATGTAGAGGGCCGCGTCGGCCTCACGTAGAACGTTGTCGGCCTCGGCGTGATAGTCGGTGAAGGCTGAAATACCTGCGCTGAGTGTCAGGTGGCCGGTCGGGTCTCCGGAGTGGGTGATGCTCAGCGTCTTGACCGCGTGAAGTGCCTTTTCCAGCATTTCCTTGGCTCCTTGTGGCGGTTGCGTTGGCAGGACGAGCAGGAATTCCTAGCCACCGTACCGGTACACGCCGTCGCTGGTTCGCGTGACTGTGGCGAGGGCGGCAGCAACGGCCTGCAGGGGAGGTCGCCTGCCTGGTGCCCGTAGATGTCGTTGGAGCTTTTGAAGTTGTCCACGTCGCGCATGGCGAGACAATGTTCCTCGCCGTACCGCAGGCTGCGTTCGTGCAGTTGTTCGAGGACTTCAGTGAGCTTGAGCCTGTTGTTCAGGCCGGTCAGGGCATCGGTGCGGACCTGGTGGGAGAGCATCGTCCGATAGCGTGCCAGGTCGGCGTGGAGTGTGGTCACGCGCTGTGCCACGAGCAGCCGGGTATGCAGGACGAAGGGGTTAAGCGCCTTGGTGACGTAGTCGTCTGCGCCGGCGTCGAGGCCGGAGAGGACGTCGTCCCGGGATCCTTGCGAGGTAAGGGCCATGATGTAGGTGTACAGATCGTGGTCCGTGCCCGTATGGCGCTGCACAGTGCTGAACCGTCCAGGCCGGGCATCATCCACTCCGTGACCACTACGTCCGGCTGGTGTTCCAGAAACAGGGCCCCACGCCTCATCGCCGTCACTGGGGGTGAGGCAGTTGTGGCCGGAGCGTTCGACGGCGGCCTGGGCCACCATCAGCGGTCCCGGGTCGTCATCTGCCACCAGGACCATCATGGGGCCACGTCCAGGGCATGATCGAGTTCGATATCCACTTGCTCAAGCTCCGCTTCCAACGTGCGAACTGCGAGTGCACCATGCCCGTGGGTGCGCAGCAAAGGGCGGTCTTCCCGTCGGCCAACGGCCAGGTGCTCTTCCTGGCCCCTTTGGTAGCGAAGCCTGGGATTACGCGGGCGGACGCCGGAGGACGACCGTGAGTGAGGTGCCAACGTGGCCGCCGCGACGGTCCTGGCGGCTCCTGCCTAAGCTGCTCCATCACCCTGCGCTGTCATTGGCCGAGCAGGGAAACGGCGTGGGCGATGACCAACGCCAGCAGCACGAAGCCGCCGAAGGCTTCCAACCCCATAAGTGCCTTCGCCCGGGCTGAAAGCGGCATTGTATCCGTGGGGCTGAATGCCATGGAGTTGGACAGCGAAAAGTACAGATAGTCAATGAACGCCGCAGTCCAGCCGGTTTTGACCGAAGATCTGGCGGCAACTTCCTTTACGGCATCGTGGTCTTCATCTTGCGGGAAGCGGAAGTCTGCTCTGGGCAGGTTGGAGCGCGAGGTGTGTCGGCGGGATACAGGTCCGCCGCGGTCCAGTTCCCAATAGACCAAGGCAAAAGCGATCACGTTCGTTAC
This sequence comes from Pseudarthrobacter sp. NPDC058196, assembly GCF_042882685.1. NCBI lineage: Bacteria > Bacillati > Actinomycetota > Actinomycetes > Micrococcales > Micrococcaceae > Pseudarthrobacter > Pseudarthrobacter sp. NPDC058196. Next base: position 295,260 of record NZ_JBHVVN010000006.1, on the reverse strand, counting down.
CCATACCTGAAGTGCGGCGAGCAAAAGGGTCGGGCCGTTGCTGTTGGTTGTCGTAAGGGCAATAACCAACTGAACCAAGGCAGCCTCGTTGGCCACGACCAGGAGGAGCGCCTGGCCGATGGAAAGAATTCTGGACCAGCGAGTTTCGCGGGTGAGCCGGCGAGGATTTAGGACCACCAGCGGAATCAGGAGGCCCAGTCCGACCACCACGACGACGTAGCGAACGCCAGGCAGGAATGTCGTCGGCAGCGACCCGTATAAGCCCAGCGCAGCGAGAAGGCCAATCACGGCAGGCCAGCGATGCTCGGCTCCGCTCTCCATTTCGACTGAGTTCATGATCAGGAGTCTAGGCTCGGTGGCCCCGTCGGCGCCGATCAGGACATTGATTGTTCGCCGCGTCGGCTAAGCATCAGCACCCGGGGGCGCGGGCCTTGAACCACCTGTGATTCGGCGCCGTCTGCACGAGAGTTCCTCGACACAGCGGGGAGGGCTTTTTTCGTGCAGAAAGTCCACGGGTGCACCCAGCTGGTGCAGTCTGAGAGCATTTCCGGGCGGGACTGCTGAGGCGTTGTGGGCACATTGACAAACCGGCATGACACGGCGGGGAACACGAACCTCAACAGGACGCAGCCGCCCGCTTCGGACTCTACGCTTTCAGCTCGTCCAATCCTTCCCTGGACAGCCAGATCCCAGTGGCGGAAGTCGTCGCAGGCCCGGCCAGGCCCCTTGCACCGTCCACCCCTGGCAAAGGCGGCAATAACCGGTCCCAGCCTTACAAAGTCGTGCGGGTAACTAGTCTGCCGCAACACCGCATGGCTGCACTCCAGACCCCGTAAAGCCTCCACAGCCTTGGCCATAGCGTCTTGAGTTCGTGCCTGCAACCCTGAACCAGCCCGCTCCGTGGTCGGTCCCGTAATCAAGAAGGAACGGCATAGAGGAAAGCTTGCCGCACCACACCAGGTTCAGACAGGGCCGATGATCCCTCTGGGGCGACATCCGCACGGATATGCTTCCCACCCCGGTGGCGAACTGGGGCAGCTGTCGGGCACCTGATGTAACCCATCCTGACCCTGGACTTAGTGAACGTTCTCCTGACATGCTGGCCGACGTGGCCTGCGTCGGCAGGACGCCGCGAAACCGCTAGTACTGGTGGAATTGTATGGTCGGTGACAGGCGCTCGGTTGTTGGAAGGATAAGTATGGCCCACGCAGAAAATCAGATCGCTATCGCCTGCTCAGCTGAGGTGGTGTATGCGTTTCTGGCGGATGGATTGAATAACCCGAAATGGCGCTCGGGTGTTCAGGCCATTAGCCTGCGAAGCGGAGCTGCCGGGAGCGTCGGGGCCGTCTACCAGCAGACGCTTACCGGTCCCGGCGGCCGTCCGGTGGCTGGAGACTATGAAATTACGGAGGCCCGGCCCGGGGAATTCCTGGCGTTCCACGTCGTAGCCGGGCCGGCGCGTCCCGTCGGGGAATACAGACTGACCCAGGACGCCACGGGGACCCTCGTGAGATTCACTCTTGATGTGCAGCCCAAGGGCCTCATGAAACTGGCCGGACCCTTGATCCAACGCACCATGGGCGCCGAGGTCAGCCAACTCACATACCTCAAAGCCTGCCTTGAATCATCTTGACGGGTGCGGAACGGGGCTGTCCGCCCATCGCTGCCCTGCAAACGCTGACCGTGTTTGCGGCGTTGATGACTTCCGGACGTGGATCCTTGCCTTGGCGGTGTGCCTAACGTGCCTGAGTTCACCCGCGACGGCGGCGGGAGACAGAGGACCAACGACCCATTGACTGGTGCCTTGGCAGGTCTAGCATGAACCGCGTCAGGACATTTTCAAGGAGGAGATGTGTGATGTCACGCGCTGAAGTTGAGGAGCTTGACGACCGCGGGATGGCGGCCTGGGACCAGCATGACACGGCCGGCTTCGCCGGCCTGCTGGCCGATAATTTTACCTTTTCGGATGTGATGACCGCGGAGCCCTTCCACACACGGGATCAGGTCCAGTCCTACATGGACGCGTGGTTCTCAGCCTTCCCGGATATGCACGTCAGGACCACGAGCAGGGTGGTCAGCGACGACGAAGTGGCGGCTGAACTGGAGTTCACCGGAACCAATACCGGGCCGCTGCGCATGGGGGACCGGGAAATTCCCGCCACGGGCAAATCCGTGGTCGGGACCGGAACCTATTTCGCGTCCATCAGGGACGGTAAGATCGTCTCCTTCCGGGCTCACCCTGACGTCGCGTCAATGATGGGGCAACTGGGCCTGATGCCCGGAATGTAGCGGCAGCCCAAGGTGGCCTGTGGCTGCCTAGGAAATGAAAGCGAGCGCCGGCTCTGCCCGGCACGGGCAGCATGTGGCTCCCTGGGATGCCTTACGAGGCGGCGAGCCGCAACGGGCCGGCCTTGCCGACGAGGTCGCCGAGGATTTCCCCGGCCGCCATGAGCCCCGCACCGCGTGGACTGTCCGGCCATAGTTTCCGGGCGTAGAGCCTTCGCCGGAAACTGACTGTCGTAATGCCGCCAAGGGAGGTCGCAGTGGATGAACAACTCCGTTGGATGGATGCAACGGAGCAGGCCGACTTAGTCCGCTCCGGCCAGGTCAGCGCCGGTGAACTGCTTGCGGAAGCGAGGGAACGCATCCGGGCAATTAACCCTTCCCTAAACGCCGTGATCCTCGAGCTGGACTTGGCGCACGACGGTTTGCCCGCCCCGGCCGGAAACACACCGCATGACAACGGAGGATCCGATCGCTATCCGTTTCCAGGGGTGCCGTTCCTGGTCAAGGATCTCGCCCTGGAAATCGCGGGGACACGGTTTACGGAAGGTTCGCGTTGGCTTGCGGGGAACGTCTCACGCACGGACCAGGAGCTCGCGCGGCGGTTCCAGCGGGCCGGGCTGGCCATCGTCGGCAAGACCAACACCTGTGAGTTTGGCCTAAGTCCGCACTGCGAACCAATCCTCCATGGCCCAACGCGCAACCCATGGAACCTGGCTCTTTCCACCAGCGGATCCAGCGGCGGGTCGGCGGCCGCCGTTGCGGCCGGCCTCGTCCCGATGGCACACGGAAACGACCTGGGCGGTTCACTGCGCTATCCAGCAGCGTGGTGCGGACTCTTCGGCCTCAAACCAACCCGCGGACGGGTTCCGCTCGGACCGGAATATGGCGACATCGCGGGCGGACTTGCGGCCGAGTTTGCGCTGACCCGCACAGTCCGCGACGCGGCTGCATTGTTGGACGCCGTCGCCGGACCGGCTCCCGGTGACCCATACTGCGCTCCGCCGCAGGAGCGCCCGTACATGGCCGAGATGATGACCGCGCCGGGACGCCTGAGAATCGCGGCCACGGCTGCACCCAACAGGGGCCAGACAGTCCATCCTGACTACCAGCGGACCTTTGACGCGACGGTGAACTTACTGGTCAGCCTGGGCCACCATGTCGAAGAAGCGCATCCGGAGCCGCTGGATCGTGCAGGACACCGAGCTCTCCGCGCCGTCTACGGTGCCGCGGCCAGCTGGATCGAAGGGTACTGGACGAACCGGCAAGGGCACGGGCCGGAACCGGGCGAAATCGAACCCGACACCGAGGTCCTGTTCGAACGCGGCCGAAAGGTCAGTGCCGCGGACTACCTCCAAGGCGTGGAGGAACTGCAGCGCTTTAGCCGCCGGATCGCCGGATTCTTAGATAATTACGACCTCTGGCTGACGCCGACGGTAGGCTGGCCACCGTTGCCGCTGGGCACCCTAACGGCCACGGGTGAAGACCCCCTCCGCGGCGAGAAGGAAGCTGGCCGGTTCCTGATGTTTGATGGCGAGTACGCCAACATCACCGGTAACCCGGCCATGTCGATACCGTCGGGCACCGACTCCGCCGGGCTCCCCGTCGGAATGTCTTTCCTGGCCGCCTTCGGCGCCGAGGCAACCCTTTTCCGCCTTGCCGCACAGCTGGAACGGGCCAATCCCTGGGCCGCGCGGCGACCAACAACCACGATGCTGTAAATCCGCTTCCCCAGCCACCGAACAAAACAGCGCCCCAGCGAGAAACAAGCGAGGCAGAAAAAATGTATCTAGGAATGTACACCTTCCGGGGGAACCCGGCTGAGCTACTTGCCGCCCACGACCGCATGCTCGCACTCCTTCCGGAAGGCCAACTGGACCTACACCTCTGCATGGAAACTGAAGACGGCATCGCTGTCCTCGACAGCTGCCCGAACAGGGAAGTCTTTGACCGCTTCAGCAGCGGTCGATCATTCCAGGAACTCGTGGCCGCTGCCGGGCTACCCAACGCCGAAATCCAGCACCTGGGCATCGTTAAGAGCTTCGTCCTGCCACCAGGGCAGAAGGAGGCAGCCAGCGGCACCGACCAGCCATAGAAGCACAAAACGCTTTGCGGAGCGGAATGAGCCGTTGCAGGTCCTCTTACGGTTGGTGCCTGTTGGGGCGGAATCTCTCGGTCGAGTAGCTTTCGTCCCTTGCTGCGCCGGTCATCGTGTGCGTCTGCGACCGCTTATTCGGCAGTGAAGCCGTCAACGAAGAGCCAGCGGCACTCGGCACGAAAAACTCGAAGCCAGTCCGGAACGGCGGGACACCAGTCTTATGCAATGAGCGCTTACTAAGTGGGAGGGCGGCTGGGCGGATGCCGGAACGGCAGCTGGTGGGAATCCCTGGTCTGCTGGCAGGCTGCGTCACTTTTGGCGTGCTGAGCGTCGGTTATCAGGTGATCGCTACGGAGCGCGACCGCCGTCGCTTCCCTCCACCCGGGGAATTGGTGGACATCGACGGGCGCCGTTTACACCTTTGGCGAGCCGGACGCGGCGCCCCGGCAGTGGTGGTGGTTACTGCGCTGGGCGCGGCCGCCCTTGAGTGGGCGGGGGTGCAGCGGGAACTGGCCCGGGACACCACCGTGTGCCTCTACGACCGTCCTGGCCTCGGGTGGAGCCCGGCCCGGACCCGGCCGGAAACTGTCGCCGGGATGGCTGATGACCTTGACCGGCTGTTGATCGCCGGCCATGTTTCCCCGCCCTACCTCTTGGTCGGGCACTCGCTCGGCGGGATGGTTGCCCGGATCTACGCGGCCAACCACCCGGATCGGATGCTCGGGCTGGTTCTGGTCGATACCCCACATGACCGGCAGTTTGAGCGTGCCGGACAGTTCCTCGACGCACGGGTCCGGGCACGGCGGCTGGCCGCCAGGCTGTTCGCCGGCGCCCGGCAGGTCGCACCACGAGGTCTCGTCCGGCTCGGGGCGGACATCGGCATCGCCCGGAAAACCCGCGCCGAGGCACGCCAACGGTTCCACGGAAGCCCGGTCGAGCTCGGGCTGGCACTGCAACTGAGGAACAGGCACCGCTGCTCTCTTCTCGGGGAGGTACACGCCCTCCTGACCGCAGGACCATACCTGAGAAACCATGCCCCCACCCTTGGCGATCTACCACTCACAGTGATCACACGCGCGGCCTCCCGGCCCGGGCCGGCAGGCTCCGGCAGGACTGCTGCCGGGACCATGGCGGCACTGACATTATGGGCTGACCTCCAATCAGAGCTCGCCCAGCTCTCAACCCGCGGCACGCTTGTCGTCGCCGAACACGCAGGCCACCACATCCACCGCGAGGAACCCGACGTCATCTGCCGCGCCGTTCGGGAGATCATCGCAGACGCCCAGCCCTGCCCGCTTCGCCGAACATAGCCGCACCCTCCAATACGAAGCCAGTAATGAACGGGCTAAGGCAGTGGACAGTCGCTCACGACAGGTTTCACTTGCGGCCTTTGTCCAGGGTCTCATGGGCCACCAGAAGCAGGTCGTCGCGGTTACTGAGTTGCATTTAGTGCTCACCGTAAAGCTCAACGGCGATGGCGACCGCCGCTTCAGCGGTGCTGATTTCCAGGGGGCTGCAAAGTACCGCGATGTCGGCGTCACGGAAGGGCCTCTCGACCCCCATTCACCCGCAGCCATACAGCTGTGGATTGGCTCTGCGTCTCTTCCTCCGGCAGTTGGCAGAAGAGTCTTGGGCTGGTGAGCTGCTCCTTGACCGCGTCAACCCGGGAGATCATGCTGGTTGCCTGTTCGTGGTCAGCTCCCGATCGGAAGGCCGACGATGTCCTTGGCTAGTTATGCACCCCCTTCTTCGCGTTTCCGGTTGCTGTTGGCTGCATCGGCAGCTGCTGTACTGATGCTTGTCGGCACGCCGGCACAGGCATCCACCACCACTGGTCCCGGCAACGACGTGTCCTGGCCTCAGTGCGGCCAAACCCTGCCCAAGACCCAGACTTTCGCCGTCGTTGGCGTAAACAATGGCTTGGCGAACAGCACCAACCCGTGCTTGGCCGCCGAGCTGTCATGGGCTCGCACTTCAAAGGGCGGGACGGGCCAGCCCCTGGTCGCCCTGTACGTGAACACCGCTAACCCGCGTACGGCCGGATCTTGGTGGCCCAGCAGCAACACCTACGGCGGGACATCCGTGCCGAACCCGTATGGGCAGTGCACCGGCGGATCGGTCGGGGCAGCATGCTCGTACATGTACGGGTACGCCAAGGCTTATGACGATGCGAACATCCGTGGGGTTAGCAACCCGGCTTCGTATACCTGGTGGCTGGATGTAGAGACAGGGAACAGCTGGTCGACGGATAGGGTGGCGAACAGGGCGGATCTGGAGGGCATGTCGGCCTACTTCGCGAGCATTGGCGCCGGAGTCGGCCTGTACTCCACGAGCGCCCAGTGGACGCAGATCGTTGGCACCGTTACGGCTACGAGCAACCTGTTCACCCTGCGTAGCTGGCTTCCGGGTGCCAGCTCGTCGGCCGCGGCGAAACGCAGGTGCTCCGACGTCCCCCTGACCGGCGGAGGGAAAGTTGCCCTCACCCAATACACCTCGGGCAGCTTCGACTACGACATTTCCTGTATCTAAAAAACACGCTGTCGGTAAGTCGGCAAGAAGCGCTACCCCTGGTGCAACAACTAGGTGTGTCCGACAAAGTTTGACTGGAAATTTGCCATTTGCAGGCGCCAGCGCATAAGTGTAGGCGCACCCGCGTACGCGCAGAATGACTGCCGTTGACGCAATCTAGAGGGGCGGCCCGGGAGCCCACTCAGCCGCTACTGGTAACGGCGCATATTCGTTCTCGAACTGATCGATGAGTCCGAACCGTTGACTCTGCCGCGGGATCACCTGGCCTGGTGACAGGCGCGGTCGCTGATTTCTATGTGCGATGGCAACGGCGATTCTCGGAATCGTCTCTCATAATTTCGTAGCCAATATCTGGTACTCACCGTTGGTTATGAGACAGGGGAGCGGGCTTGGTGCTGAGGTGAATTCGTGCCAGGCCGCAAGCAGACGGGGACCTCAGAACCGCGGTCCTGATTCGAATCGGTCTTCGAGTTCCCGCGTCGAACGAGCGGGTGCCTGCATCCCGCCAGCGGCGGGTACCGGTTTGGTACCATAAGGGGATGGCTATGAATCTCCGCGTCCCTGAAGACCTCGATCGGCGGCTGGAGAAGTTGGCTGCCGAGGAACACACGTCCAAGTCCGCGCTTCTGTTGCAGGGCGCAGAGTTGGTTCTTCAGCGCCACGCGCGCCGGCGTGAGATCAGCGAAGGCCTCAGTTTTGTTATGAGTCATGACGCTGATCTGCTGAAGCGCCTTGAAGACGCGTGACAGCGTACCTGGACATTGAGGACGCACTTCAGGTAGTCGATCGGTACGGCTTCCATGTCCGTGATGTCGGGTTGTTGGCCTCAGCATTGGCCAGGCCGGCTACGACTGTTATGGGCGCTGAAGCTTATCCGGAACTGGCGGTGAAGGCGGCCGCGTTGTTGGAGTCGGTTGCCCGGTTCCATTCACTCATTGATGGCAACAAACGGACGGCGTGGACGCTCATGGTGCTGCTGCCGTGGATCAACGGTTACCGGCATGACCTCACCACGGATGAAGGGTTCGACCTCGTCGTCGGAGTCGCCGCGTGCACTATCGACTTGATGGACTCAGCCGCCGAGATCTCCAAGCATCTGGTGCCCCGGTAGTCCTCCAACGCCCCCGAGAGCGGGTATGGACAATGTCCACACTTTCCGTCTCGTACTGGGCCAAACGGCCTTCGGACTGGCTAGGATTCCGCATGTTTTCGCGGGTTCCCCGTGTTTGCAAGGGTCGGAATGTAGTTCGAGTCCCACCTCGGGCACAGTGTTTCCGCAGGTCAGCTGCCTCTTACTTCCTCTGGTGTTGACAAATCCACCCAAAGTGTTGACAGCGGCGTACCGTTTTCTGTGTGGCCAGCATTCGAAAACGCACCAAGAAGGACGGTTCATCGTCCTACATGGTGTTGTGGCGGGACCCGAAGAGCCGCGAGCAGCAAGGTCTCACAGTCGCTAGTCTCGCCGAGGCTGAGACCCTAAAGAGGCTTCTCGACGCTAACGGCCAGTCGTTCGAAATCGCGCAGCATGCCATGCTTTCCAACGAGAAGCGCACACCCACTGTTGCTGAAGTCATTCAGGAGCACATCGACCTGCTGCTCCGCCCGTCGAGCGGAACCACGAAGACGTACCAGACGATGCTGGACCTGCATATCCGGAACGTCATCGGCCACGTGCCCGTGGACAAACTCGATTACCGGCTGATCGCGCACTGGGTGAAGTCGATGATGGCGAAGGGCAAAGCCCCGAAGACTATCCACAACGTACATGGCCTGATCTCGGCAGCCATGAATACGGCGGAGATGCTCGGCTACATCACGCGGAACGCCTGCCGTGGGGTGCAGCTACCGGGCGTTGAGAAGGCCGAGGACGAGGCGATGTTCCTCACCCATGCGGAGTTCAGCCTCATCATGGAGGGGATGGGAGAGTGGTTCAAGGCCTTCACGGACTTCCTGGTCATGACCGGCACCCGATTTGGAGAAGCCACCGCATTAACCGTGGCGGACGTGGACCTGCTTTCCAAACCGCCTACTGCACGGATCAACAAGGCTTGGAAGCGGGATGGGCAAAACCAGTTTTACGTTGGCCTGACCAAGACCGGAGCCGGTAAGAGGACCATAGGACTGAACCCTGCGCTGGTGGAGCTGCTGATCCCGCTGGTGGCGAGCAGGCCAGGAAAGGAACTGGTGTTCACGACGCCCAAGGGCGGGCGGATCTTCCACAAGCTCTATTGGGCCGACTACTGGGTCCCGGCCGTTCGCACGGCCCAGGCAAATGGCCTGACCAAGAACCCACGGATCCACGACCTTCGCCACACGCACGCGTCCTGGCTTATCCAGGACGGCGTGCCCTTGTTCACCATCTCGCGCCGGCTGGGGCACGCCTCCACGAAGACTACGGAGCAGGTCTACGGTCACTTGATGCCTGAGGCATTGCAGGTGGGCGCCGACGCGACTGAGCGGTCTGTGACGGCTTTCCAGCGGCTGTAACGGGCCTACAGGGAATCAAAGCCAGCGACTAGGAATTCGGTCATGTTGGCGGGTCCCTCCGGGTGCATGAACTGGGAAACGTGCACCTATTCATGGGAGACGCTGTGGACATCGAATTTTTTGAGCCTGCCGAAGCAGCAGCGCTGATGCGCTGCACTGAGTCTTGGCTGCGTGACGGCGCGACCAGCGGAAAGTTCCCTCACGCCTGCTGGGGCAAGGGAAAGATCATCTTTACGTCAGAGCACATCCGGGAAATTGCGAGATTGAGTGAGATCCTTCCTGGTGGCGCGGAGTCCAAGCAATCAACGGAGCAACCCCTGACCAAGTAGCGACTCATAGGGACCCGTTCCAAGGTCCGCTTGGCCACGGCGAACTGATTCAGCCTGACAGGTGCTTTTGGTTCGGTTCTTCCACTTGCTCCGATGTGGCGGGCACCACATGTCCTCTTACCGCTTGTATGAGGTAGCCGAAGTTAGCGTGGAATAACTCCTCGCCGTACGGAAGGGCCGTTCAAATCATTCGCTCAATCGCCCCAGCCTTGACCGCCGCCGCCGCGTTCTTGCTGGTTGGCCCTCTTGCTGGTTGTGACGCTGCCGCCCATGCCGTAGCGGGAACCGCTCCAAATATCTCTGCTGGTCAGTCGTTGGGCGGTGACTCTGCTCGTGAAGCAGCCCAGGCTCTCGTCCTGCTTGAGCGCATCCCGGTCAAGGGGCGAGCCCCAAAGACTGGCTACACCCGCGATGAGTTTGGACCCGCCTGGGCCGACACAGACCACAACGGGTGCGACACCCGCAATGACATCCTCGCCCGCGACCTGACTGGGGAGACGTTCAAGCCCGGAACCAACAACTGCGTCGTCGCGACAGGCAAACTGGCCGACAAGTACACGGGCACCACTATCAACTTCGTCCACGGCCAGGACACCAGCTCGGACATCCAGATCGACCACATCGTTCCCCTCAGCGACGCATGGCAGAAAGGTGCCCAGCAGCTGAGTGCAGATCAGCGCAAAGAACTCGCGAACGACCCGCTAAACCTCATGGCAGCCGACGGCCCCACAAACAGCGCCAAAGGCGATAATGATGCCGCCACATGGCTTCCGCCGAACAAATCTTTCCGGTGCGAATACGTCGAGCGGCAAACGGCGGTCAAAACGAAATACAGTCTCTGGGCAACGCAGGCTGAGCACGACGCTATCGCTGGCATCTTGAACAATTGCCAGTAGCCTTCTGAGCCACATTGCGACCGCCAGTGGGTGTTCATTTTCTCAGGGTTCAAGATCCTGACGTGCACGCTTTGCCACGGCTGAAGTGATACTTACGAAAAAGCGTGTACTGTGCTTGTTCAGCCCGACCACATCGCATTCCTTCACCCGTAGTCCCTTGGGACATGCTGTGCCTGGTTCGGAGAAGACTCCCGCTAGGTGCAAAGGTAAGCTCTCGTCATGAGAGTACCGCCGCCAGGGCGTTCCGCCCGCCGTGCGCAAGATCTGCAAGTGGGCGAGCTCTTCACTGATCGCGAGAGTGAGGCCAGAGCTTTCAGCTACGCCCTTAGAAGCTTCAGGTCGTACCTGGATTCGGATACGGATGCCGACGATGCTCGTCTAAACGTGCTGGTCTATTACGGGCTGGGCGGAATAGGCAAGACTGCGCTTTCTGAGCGCCTGGAGAAATGGGCCAACCGTGCGCTGCCCTTGGTAAACGGGTGGGGTCCACCTCCAGCCACTCAGGTCAACGCCACTGCGCGCATTGATCTCCACGGCTCGGCGGGGCAGATAGACATCGCCACAGCACTCATCACTCTGCGTGCCGGCGTTTCGAAACTCGCCCATCGGTGGCCCGTTTTTGATTTAGCTCTTGCTGCGTACCTCTCTGCACTTCGACCCGGTGAACCGCTCCCAAAATTCGGTGGACGCGACGAGCTCACTGACGTCGTCACAGGAACTCTTCGTGACACGCTTTCTGACATTGGACAGGTTTTCGAGGTTGCTGCGGCTGGGACCGGGGCGGGACTGGGAGTGTACGCAGTCCGCAAATTGATGGCCGAGGTGCAACGGAGTCGTGATCTCAGGCTCGGCATAGACGCGTACCCGGGGTTCGAAAAGTTCCTTACCCGCTGCAGCACGGAACCTAGTCCAACTGAACCCCGTCCGGACTTGGCATGTGAAATTGCAGAGTTACTTTCCTGGGAGCTGTCAAAGCTGGCGCCGTGCCCGCTTGTCGCAGTTTTTGTGGACACAACTGAACGCTTGGCAATAGATCCGCGGCGGGTATCGGAGGGCTATCTCAACTCTCTCATCTACGCTATGCCGAATGTCCTTTTTGTACTAACAGGGCGCGACATGCTGGATTGGTACAACGAGGCTCGCGTCAACCTTCCCAATCGCGGCCGTCGATTTTGGCCAAATTTGGTACCTGGCACGGATTGCGAACCTAGGCAACATTTGCTGGGGCGGCTTTCCCCATCTGATACCAGGGCGGTGATTCTGCGAGGGAGGGAGCAGCTTGACCTTCCGATGAGCGATGGCGTTGTAGAAGAACTTGTAAGGTCTTCCGCCGGTTTACCCCAGTATCTGGAGCTGGCCCGGCAAGTGGCAATAACGATCAAGGGAGCCGGTGATGGCCGGCAGGTAGAAGTGGCAGATGTCTCGGGCTCTTTGGGTGAACTCGTGATGCGTGTCCTTGAAGATGTGCCTCCAGACGAGCAGCGCGCGATCCGAGGAGCCTCCTTATTTCGCATATTCGACACGCATCTCATATCTGCTGCTGCGGGAGTCGACCACGGCTGCGCTGAGCGGGCCGTCGGGCGTCCAATGATCGATCGTTACAACGGCGAACGGTTTCCTCATCGCATGCACGACGCTGTTCGAGAAGCGATACGGTCAGCGGACCATCGTGTTGCGGCCGGTTGGTCAGAACAGGACTGGAAGGTCGCCGCCAGTCGCGCGGTGGCCGCTGTCCGTGAACTTCACGATGACGCCAAGAAGAGGCAAGATTCTCGGGAGGTTCTTGATGCGCTCGGGATTGCAATCACTCTTGTATGTGAACAAGAGGTGACACTCGATCCGTCAGGGAGTCCGTCCTATGCCGATTGGCTTTCTAAAGCGATCGTCTTCAGCCCCTCGGTACAGGGGCTGGGGTTCAGGGTTCCCGGCGCGAGTACGACGACATACGGGCAGCGTGTCCTTGATTTTATTGGTGGTAAGGCGATCGACCGGCCCATGGAAGAGCGCATGCAGTTGCTTCAATCAGTCTTCGAATCCGACCACCCTCTGCGTTGTGTCGCCGGGCGCCACCTGGGTTACAACCTGAAGGCACAGTATCGTTGGGACGAAGCACTGACCGTTTTTGACCGGTTGGTTGCCATAGAGCCTTCCCCTCTGAACGTCGCCCAGGCACCATTAGTACTCAGCATGGCACGTAGGTTCGCCGACGCCATGACAGCTGCTGAGGGAACTAACGCGATGCCTCAGATCGTCAGGACGACCGAATACGCCCACGGACGCCCTGAACGTTACTTCCGCGAGATTGATGAGAAGATCGCCAAACTTCAGAACGCAGGACGCCAGCGAGAACTTTTAGAGGATTTGGGCGACAAACTTGTGCGACGGGCGCTTTTTGTTCACGATCTGGATACACAAGAGCTGCAGCGATATGCAGATGAGGCTGAACTCGTCGGCCATAGCTATGCCATGCGAAGCGCTATGCTCGCCACCGTCCTGCACAATGAAGGCGATCGTGCATTTATTTTGGCTGTTCTTGAGCGACTTAGAGTTCTCGACCAGACCGCCGCAGCCAAAGAAACCATCGGCTTTCGGTATGCCTTGGGGGAGTTGTGTGACGCTTTATTGCAGGGGGATCGTGATCGGCTCGTCAGACTTCAAGAAGAGGCGGCCCTCGTTAAGCTAAGAAGCCGTGCATGGATTCCGGTGGAGATGTTTCTCGAAGCCATCGACCTGCCGCTTCCAAGAGTGGAGACCCAGTGGCTAGAGGAATTTGATGTCGTCAAGCAGCGCTGGGCTGGTCATTTAAACGCCTACTTGGCCAAACATATGACTGTCTAGGCTGGGGGCTTGACGGAGATGTTTTGACCGCTGACCTAGCGAAGGGGTAGGCGGACAGGCAGCTTGAGGTGCGCGGGATAGGGGGCATCTGGCCCTGTCGGCAGCCGTGCAAACCAGTAAGGTGGCTTTCTCTAAAAATGACCTAAGCGGGCTTTGGTTCTCGCGCTTTTGCGCGGGTCCGACACATCGGCTTCTACCGCTACGTTCTTCCCCGAGGCTGTGGAACATCCGTCAGAGTATTTTTGGAGTCCTTCAGCCTTAAGGCGCTATGCGGTTCGCGAAGAATCAGGGGCGCCGGTTTAGAGCGAGGCACTACCGGCCAGTATTCTTCCTAGTCCGAAAATGAGGTGAGCTTCCTGTGGTCGGCGCGTGTGAGGTTATCCGGCGGGTGTGCGGGGAGGCGTCGGATAGTGACGAAAATGGAGGTCAGGCTGCCGGGGTCAGGGTGACCGTGTAGCCGAGTGCTTCGAGGTGGCGGACGTGGTTGTGTTTGCTGGCGCCGGGGTTGTCGTAGCGGCTGAAGTGCGGCCCGCTTCATCACCCACCTGCGCTACTTCTTCGTGCGCGCACAGACAGGCCAACAGTTGGACGACGGGGCCAGCACTCTCAGCAAAGCAATCCGCGAGGCCTACCCGGAGGCGTACGCGACCGCCCTCAAGCTGCAGGCAGTCCTCGAGCTGCGGCTGGGCACCCCCTGACCGAAGACGAAGTGACATACCTGACCCTTCACGTCGCCCGGATGGTCGAAGACTTCCGGCTTCGCTGACATCCGACGACCCAGGAGACGTTGTGAGGGTGGGGTGTGCTCCACACGCGGGAGCGTCCCATTTTAGTTGATCCGTCGTTGGCATTTAGTTGACGTTTCCGGCGAAGCTGATGGCAGAGGCATTCAGGCCGGCTTCCATCGTGTGGACCATCGTGCCCCTGCCTTTCCCTCCGGCGGCGTCCGGTGCCCTGGCCTAGTGCGAGGCGAAGGCATTTCAAGCTGCTGCGCGCGGACGCGAAGGGCGTTAGCGGGGGAGGAGTCCCGCGAATTCATGGTTTTGGAAGACCAAGGGATCTTTGGCGTTCCCGGTGTTGAGGCCCAGGACCTTGGCCAGGACAAAGGCGTGGTCCCCGATGGGCGTGACGTTCTCGATTTGGCATTCCAAGGCCGCGACTGCGCCTGCGACCAGTGGGGCACCGTATGCTCCTTGGATCCAGAAGCTGTCATCGAAGCGGTCCGCGTCCTTTTTACCCAGCTTGCGGCAGAACTGCGCCTGTGTTGATGCAAGAGCGCTGATGCCCAGCACGGTGGCCTTGTTGAGTTGTGGCCAGCTGGAAGACTCGTGGCCGATGAAGAAGCCGACCAGGCACGGGTCCAGGGAGATAAAGACGAACGATCCGACGATCATGGCGGCACGGTCACCGGTGAGTTCAGACTGTCCGGCGACGACGGCGACGCTGGTGGGCACCATGGACATGGTGTCCCGCACGTGGGTGGGATCGAGAGTGCCGGGCCGTTCGGTAATGATAGTCATGGCTGCCTCCTCCGGTTACCGGTGTTGCTGGATGTAGTAGAGCTGCTCGGCGTCAATCCACACTTCGTATCCGTCGAGTTTGTCGATGAGGATGCGTGAGTCGACGCCTTCGGGTGCGAGCCACAGCATTCGGGAGTCGGGGGTGGCATCTTCGATGCGTGCGGTTCTGACGTATGTGCCGTTTCGGCGGATTTCCACTGTTGCTGTTGTCGGGAGATGGAACCAGTCATCGAGCCGGAAGGACTGTGGCGGGTGGGGGGTGAAGGTTCTGCGTTCGATCGGGAAGGACCCGGCCGCAGTACGGGCTGTTGGTGCGTTCATCACGGTTCCTTAGGTGGCGGCGGGCAGGGTGGGGTCAGGTGCCACCGACCGCCGGGGAGCTGGCCGGTGGCACCTGAGAGGGGTTGGCGGGTCGAGCAGGCTTGCTGTGGTTCAGGCGACGGGTTGCGTGTCCGCGACCGGGACGGATGCCTGGTCCTTTTTAGCCGTGGTGAGGAGCCCCGCGGTGTATTCGGAGAGCCACCCAAGGCAGGCGCCGACGATCAAGGCCAGACAGGTGCCGGCCGCGTCGAAGGTGGTGCCAAAGTAGGCGGCGCATCCGGCAAACGCTCCGGGGATGAAGCCCAGGAGGCTCCAGCGGGCCTGGACGCACATGGCGAATGCTGCGATGGCGACGGAGATGCCGAGCGCGCCGGGGATGGGGAGGTTCGCCGCTCCCCAGACGATGATGGCGCCCCAGAGGACTCCGGAGAGGTTGGCAGGGATGGTTTTCAGGAGTCCGGCGCGTTTTCCGCCGGCTGCGAAGAAGCATGCCCAGGAGAGGAATCCGACCCAGGTTATAAGGCCCAGGGGTGTGCTGAATTGGGTCCAGAGCCCGGCGAGGATGCCGGCGGTGATTCCGATGTTGACAAGGGGCTTCATGGGTAGTTCCTTAGGGTCAAAATGGCGTCATTGTCTTTTTGAAAAGGAAAGCTGAGGGAGTGTGCATGTGCAGGCTTCGCTGAAGTGCACAGAACGCGGAGCGGGTGTTAGCTCTTTCGGGTGCGGGTGAATCTGGCGGTACGGCCCCGGCAAGGACGCCGGGGCCGTACTACGCGGGGAGTGTTTTAGAGGTGGGTCAGGGCGAGGTCGGCGGGGTCCGCGTTGTCGGGAGTCGCAGGCGTGGGTTCCACCGGTGCGCGGTGGAACTCGCCGTTCTTCATCACTGCGGTGATCTTGTTGATGTCCTGCAGGATGGTGATGTCTTCGAGCGGGTTGCCGTCGACGAGGATCATGTCGGCGTAGAAGCCGGGCAGGACCTTGCCGAGTTCGTTGGGCTTTTCGAAGAGTTCCCCGCCGAGGGCGGTGGCAGCGATGATGGCTTCCATTTCGGTGTAGCCGAAGAGCTTCACGAAGTGGTCCAGGTCCCGGGCGTACGTTCCGCGGGGCGTCCAGGCGAAGCCGTAGTCTCCGCCGGGCAGCACGCGGATGCCGCGGCGACGCATCTCCTGCATTGCCTTGACGGCGATGTCGAGTTCGCGGGCGTAGCCGGCCTGTTCGGCCGCCTCGTGGGAGTAGCCGAACGCTTCGGCGTCTTGGAGCGTTGCGACCAGCCAGTTGATGGCAGGGGCGACGAAGACGCGGTCCTTGGCGGCCTCGAGGAGGTCCATGCCTTCGTCATCAATGTAGGAGGCGTGGTAGATCATGTCGACGCCGGTTTTCAGGGAAATGAGCACAGAGTCGCGGCTGCGGGCGTGGGTGCAGACGCGCACGTGCCGGCGGTGCGCCTCGTCGACGGCGACCTGGAGTTCTTCTTCGGTGATGTAGGTGTCGGTGGCTGCCTTGGTGCCGGTGATTTCCTCACCGGAGATGCTGAGTTTGATCTGGTCCACGCCCAGTCCGATGGTTTCACGGACCACTTTGCGCATTTCCTCCACGCCGTCGGCGATCTGGGTGATGCCGGGCACGAGGTCCCCTGCGGTGGTCGCGATTTCCTGGCCGTTGGCCAGGTAGCGGGGGCCTGGGATGAGGCCGGCGTTGATGGCGTCGCGTACGACGACATCGAGCCGCTTCTTGGCGCTGGCCGCGCCGAAGCACATGGTGTACCCGTAGTCGATGTAGTACTTGGCTGACTCGACGGTGTGGAGCAGGTGTTCCTCGACGTTCATCGTTTCCAGGCTGTTGAGGTCGCCGTCGTTCCAGGTGAAGTGGGTGTGTGCGTCGCACAGTCCCGACATCAGGGTCTGGCCGCGGCCGTCGATGACCCGGGCTCCTTCGCGGGGCAGGTTGCCCGTGCCGGGACGGACGTCGGTGATGCGCTCATCGACGACGAGCACTTCCCCTAGGAATGGCTGGGCGCCGGTGCTGTCCAGGATGTTGACGTTGGTGAAGAGGGTTTTCGACATGACTTCGTTGTCCTTATCTTGAGCTGGAACGGTGGAGGTGTTCTTAGGGGGCTTTGCGGATCTGCATGGTGATGGTCTGCTGGCGGCGTGACTGACAACCGGG
Organism: Pseudarthrobacter sp. NPDC058196; assembly: GCF_042882685.1. Taxonomy (NCBI): domain Bacteria; kingdom Bacillati; phylum Actinomycetota; class Actinomycetes; order Micrococcales; family Micrococcaceae; genus Pseudarthrobacter; species Pseudarthrobacter sp. NPDC058196. The sequence continues at coordinate 277,793 of NZ_JBHVVN010000006.1, read as the reverse complement.
GCTGGCGCTGCTGCAGGCACACGTCTTCTTCGTCTCCGGCTTGAGCGTGGAGCCGGTGAGGAAGTCCAGGACCGCGGCGGTGACGAAGTCCGGTGCTTCCGGCACGGTCCAGTGGCCGGTGCCCGGGGCGACCAGGAGTTCGGCCTGGCCCAGCTCCCCTGCGATGGCCTCGTTCGATTCCGGGGTGCTGACTTTGTCTTCGCTGCCGGTCAGCAGCAGCACCTTGGACTGGATCCTTGCCAGGTCCGGGTTGGTTGCTGAGGCCAGGGCTTCGCAGGCCTGCGCGTAGGCTTCCGGGTCCTGGCCCAGGAGCAGTTCACGCACGAAGGGGCGCACCAACGGGTTCCCGATCGCTGCATGATCGGCCGTGGCGGCGGTCGCGACGGTGTCGGCCACCGCGGCCATGCCCTTTTCGCGGACGAGGGCCGCCCGTGCCCGGGTGGCTTCCTTGGCCGCCTGGGCTTGTTGCCGGACCGCGCCCAGCAGCACGACTTCCCGGACCAGGTCAGGACGTGTTGAGGCCAGCTGCTGGACGATGAGGGTTCCCATCGAGTGGGCAACAATGTGGGCGCGGCCTGTCGTGGTCTGGGATTCGATGACCAGGGCCAATTCAGCGGCCAGGGATTCCAGGCTAAGTTCCCCGACCCGGGGCGAGCGGCCGTGTCCGGCGAAGTCGTAGCGGGTGACGCGGAACCGTTCGGCCAGTGAGGCGACGAGGGGTTCGTAGAAGCTGGTGGTGCCGCCCAGTCCGTGGACCAGGACAACATCATCGCCGGTGCCCGTGGTTTCGACAAATAGGTGTTTCGTTCCGACGGCTGTCAGCCCTGCGGGGATGGTCGCGGTGCTCATCGGCCTTCTCCGATCCGGTTCCGCAGCGTGCCGAGCTTGCTGATGGTGATCTCCACGACGTCTCCGCTGGTCAGGAACCGCGGCGGAGTGAAGCCGATGCCGACGCCGACCGGGGTGCCGGTCGCGATGATGTCCCCAGGCTGGAGCGTGATGCCGGCGCTGATCGTTTCGATGATGGTGGGGATGTCGAAGATCAGGTCCGCTGTCGTGGCCTTCTGGCGGGTTTCACCGTTGACGGTGCACAGCAGGTCCAGGGGACCGTCGCCGACTTCATCGCGGGTTACGGCCCAGGGGCCCATGGGGCAGTGGGTGTCGAGGCTCTTGCCCAGGAACCACTGCTTGTGGTCTTTCTGCAGGTCACGGGCGGTGACGTCGTTGATGATCGTGTAGCCCCAGACGTGGTCCAGAGCGTCGGCCTTGCTGATGCCGCGGCCGCCCGTGCCGATGATGACGCCGAGTTCGGCTTCGTAGTCCAGTTCGGAGGTGACGCCGGTGTGCGGGTCAACGTCGGCGTTGGTGCCAATGACGGTAGAAGGTGCCTTGGTGAACACCACCGGGTATTCCGGTTGCGCGGTGGCGCTGGCGGTGGCGTCATAGCCGGAGTTGGCGAACTCTTTGGCGTGTTCGACGTAGTTGCGGCCCACGCAGAAGATGTTGCGGCGGGGGAGCGGGATCGGGGCCAGCAGCTCAATCTCGGTCGCGGGGATTGCTTCCCCGGTCACGGCGGCGAGCTGGGCCGCGGCGCTGTCCCAACTGTCGATGAGCGAAAGCAGGTCCTGCCCGCCCGGTACTGCAGTCACCGTAGAGGCGTCCTCGTTGAGGACGCCGGTCCGCTGGGTGCCGTTGTGGCGGAAAGTAACGAGTTTCAAAGTGATTCCCCTTCGAATCGATTATCGATAATTGATGAGGTGACTCTACATGACCGTGACTGGCATCACAAGCGATTATCGATAATTTCTTTTTGGATGGGGTGCGGGCCCTTCCGGGGAGGAGGAAGGGGCCTATTCCTGGGGGAGGATGGAGTACTCGTGCTGGTGTTCGATGACGAGCTTGGTGCAGAGGTCCGGCGTGCCGCTCTCGAAGGCTTCCAGGATCGGGACGTGGGCTTCGGCCGCTGCGTGCAGGTCGACGTGGCCGCGCACGACGGTGGCCATGGTGCGGGCCTCGACATACAGGGAATCCCAGATCTCCAGCATCAGCCGGTTCCCGGTCGCAACCACAACAGCCCGGTGGAAGTCGGTACTGTACTTGGCGATACCGTGGGCGTCATTCGTCGCCGCGGCTTCGCGCATGCCGGCCAGGGCCTCCCGCAGCGGTGCCGGGTCGGCGTGCAGTGCCGGATATGCGGCGGAGGCGGCGGTTCCCTCCAGCGCGAGGCGGACGAAGTAGACTTCGGCGAGGTCATCCTGGGAGGCGGACCGGACGAAGGTTCCGCGGCGGGGGATGTTTTCGACCAGCCGTGTGGAGGACAGCTCCCGCAGGGCCTCGCGGACCGGCGCTTGGCTGACGCCGAATTCTTTGGCGAGCTGGAGCTCCACGAGGCGCATACCGGGAGGGTAGGTGCCGTCAACGACCCTGTCCACGATGGTGCGCTTGACCTTTTCCGAGAGGCTCTCGTTCTCAAATGCTGCTGATACCGCCATTTCCCCAGTCTTTCATGATGCTCTCGTGGCGCCCGTCCGTTCAGGCCGTTTCGGGGCATGTTCTGGATCTCGCGGTGCGGGCTTGGGGTCCCTGAAGGCCAGGCTGGGGACAATGGCCAGCCCTGCCAGGGCCGCGGCGAGGAGAAAGGCGCCGGCATATCCGGAACCGGGGCCGTTGGTGCCGTTCAAGGCATTGAGGGCAGCAGCGGCGGCGGCTACGCCGACCGCCATGCCGATCTGCCGGGCCATGTTCACGATTGTCGAACCGTCGGCCAGCTCCGGACCGTGCAGTCCGGTGACGGTAGCCGTCTGCAGCGGGACGATGGTTGTGCCGAAACCCGCACCCGCAACCAGAATCGCGGCTGCCGTCAGCCAGCCCGGCGTGGCCTGGCCCGTCAGTGACAGTGCCCCCGCTCCCGCTGCCATGAGAGCCAACCCTGCAGCCAGCGGCGCGCGCGGGCCCGTGCGCCGGGTAAATCGGGTGGTGACCGGGGTGGCCAGCAGGATGCCGACGGCGTGCAGGGACGTCATGAGCCCGCTGTCCAGCGGGGACATCCCGCCCTGGCCCTGGAGATACAGCGGGAGCAGGAACAGTAGCGCCCCATAGGACAGGGCGGTCAGGAGAAAGGCGAGGTTACTGCTCCAGATCTCCCGCTTGACGAGCAGCCGGACATTGAGCATGGGATCTGCGCGGCGGAGCTGCCGTACGGCGAACCCGGTCAGGAGCAGCATTGCGGCGGCGATGGCGGTCAGGGGCACAGCAGCGGCGGATCCGTTCTCGGCGCCGGTAAGACCGAGCACCAAAAGCGCAAGGGCTGCCGAGACAAGCACAAGGCCAACGCCGTCGAACCGGGCAGCGGGGGCGGCTGGCCGCTGGGCCGGCAAACGCCGGCCGGTCAGGATGGCGGCGAGGGCGATGGGGACGTTGAGCCAGAAGACCCACTGCCAGCCGATGTCCTGCACAAACCAGCCTCCGATCAGCGGGCCCAGGACCGGGGTGAGGGCCGCCGGCACCGAAATGAGCGCGGAGGCTTTCGCCCGCTGGTCGGAGGGGAACGCGGCGAAAAGCATGGCCATGCCGATCGGGAGGATCAACCCTCCGCCCAGACCCTGTAGAGCCCGGAACGCGATGAGGACCGGCAGGGACCATGCCAAGGCGGTGAGGGCCGAGGCCGTCCCGAAGATTCCCAGCGCGATCAGGAAGGCACGTCCTTGGCCCAGGCGGCGGCTGATCCAGCCACTCATCGGCAGTGACACCGCGATCGCCAAAAGGTAGGAGGTGATGACCCATTGGACCGGACCGGGGCCGGCGTCGAACTCCTCCTGAAGGGTGGGCACCGCGATATAGACCACGGTGGTATCCAGCAGGTCCATGACGACAGCCAAGGTCACGGCCACGGCGGTCAGCCGGGGAATGTTTCGTTCAGGCATAGCTGGGCGTTCCTTTCGGATCGGGATCCGCATTGTCGTTGATCTGCCGCAGGCGTCCGACCGTATCGATGTGTGGTCAGTTATTGGGGATCGGATTTTGTCGCCTGCACAGTGCCGTGCGCGTGTTCCGGTGGTGAATAGATCGAGTAGAGCTTCAAGGGGACAGCACCCACGGCTGTGACGTTGTGCCAGGTTCCGGCCGGAACAAAGATCGCATCGCCGTCCCGTGCGTCCCATTCATGGATCAGATTCTCGGCTGCAGGGCCCATCTGGACCTTGCCCTGTCCGCTCTCAACCCGCAGGAACTGGTCCACGTCCTGGTGCACTTCCAGTCCGATGTCGTCCCCCGGGGTGATGGCCATGACGGTGACCTGCAGCCGGCCGCCCGTCCAGATTGTCCTTCTGTAGTCTTCGTTGGCCTCTGTAGCACTCTCGATGTCGAGGACGTAAGGCGCGGGGCCACGGTCAGTGAGCGTCGAATCAATCTTTTCTTCAGTCATGAATCAATTATCTATTATCGATAATGTAGTATCTAGGTTGGTAAGGCTCATCTAAGGGAGGTAAGCAACAAATGACAGTGACAGCGGGGGAGTCCACCGTGAAGGATCCGGACTCCTCTTCCGGCGGCCCCCTGGTTGCCACGCCCTTGCGCGTCCGCGTCCGCGACCACATCGCGGCCAGGATCGTGGATGGGACCTACGTCCCGGGCCAGCGCCTGACAGAACTGGAGATAGCCCGGAGCCTGGGCACCAGCCAGACACCTGCGCGGGAGGCGCTGCGGGACCTCGCGGGCATGGGCTTTGTAGAGTCCGAACCCAATAAGGGCTGCCGCGTTCGGGAACTGGACAGCGAGGACCTGCGACAGGCCCACCCCGTCCGGGCCGCCCTCGAGGAAATCGCCGGACATTCGGCTGCACGTCATCTGAAGGGCAAGACAACGGACTTGGCCAGCGCGCTGGATGGAATGCGGGCCGCGCAGGAAAACGGCGATCTCATCGCGCTGTGCTTCCACAGCACACGCTTCCATCGCCACATCGTTGAAAGCGCCGGCAACGATGCACTCACCCGGGCCTGGAACGCCCTGGGAATCGAAATGCTCACCCTCGTAGGCGCTGCCCACGACCAGGTGGGCTTCCCCAACTCGGTGGAAGAACACGCCGAAATCATGGCAGCCCTCGAAGCGGGTCAAGCCGCCGCGGCGGCCCGCCTCTTGAAAAGCCATGCCTGCTCATACGTCACCAGGGATCCGGGTTCCACCGGCGCCCTGTGCACCACCCCGTAACTGACCAATTTGCCTTCACGGCCCGAACCCAAAGGAACATCAGCATGAGCACCTCGCAGACAGTACTGATCATCGGCGGAACCTCCGGCATAGGTCGCGACACCGCGAAACTCCTGGCATCACGCGGTGGCGCGGTCATCGTTGCCGGACGCACGCAAACCCGCGCGCAGGCCACGGCCCGGGACATTGGCGGCGGCGCCGTCGGCCTTGAGATTGACCTCACTGACATGGACAGCCTCCGGGCAGCCGCTGCGGCAACAGGCCCCATCGACCACCTGGTCCTCTCCGCCGCCGCCCTGGCCTATGCCCCCTTCCGGGAACTTGCCATCGACGACGCCCGGAACGTCTTCGAAGCAAAATTCTGGGGTTACTACCGCGCCGTCCAAGTCTTCGGGCCGTTGCTGCCGGACACCGGCAGCATCACTTTCTTCTCCGGCGTCGCCGCCGACCGCCCCGCGCCCGGCACGGTAGCCGTGACAGCAGTGAACGCCGCCGTCGAAGGCCTCACCCGCTCTCTCGCCGTCGAACTAGCTCCCGTGCGGGTTAACGCCGTCAGCCCGGGCATGACCGACACCGAGGGCTGGTCCCACCTCCCCGACGACCAAAAAGCAGCAGCCTTCGAGCAGCAGGCCAAATCCTTGCCGACCGGCCGTATCGGACGTCCCGAGGACCTCGCCTCTACAGTCCTGCACCTGATCGATAACGGCTTCACGACCGGAACAATCCACCACGTTGACGGCGGAGCCCGCCTTGTCTGAGCAGCACCTCAGGGATCCGGACCAGCCCCGCCGGAAGGGCAGCGTGCTTGTTGCCGGGGCCGTGGGAGTGATCGGACGGCATGCGGCCGATGAGTATGTACGTCAGGGCTGGCAGGTTCGCGGCATCAGCCGGCGCCCCGTCCAGGGCGCCGGCTGGGACCACTTGTCGGTAGATCTCAGCGATCCCGCAGCCTCCGCGTCAGGTCTGGCTGAGGCCGAAGACACAACGCATCTGGTCTTCGGCGCTTACGCCGAGCGCCCGACGTCCCGGGAGCTTTCAGAGGCCAACGTCGGATTGCTGCGCAATACCCTTGACGGCCTTTACAGCGCCGGTGCCCCACTGCGTCACGTCACCCTGTATCAGGGCGGAAAGGCCTACGGGGCGCATCTGGGTTACTTCAACACACCGGCCAAGGAGCGGGACCCGCGCCTCGTGCAGCCGAACTTTTACTACGACCAGGAGGACCTGCTGCGTCAAACCGCAGCGGAGCGCGGCTTTGACCTGACCATCCTTCGTCCCGAAGGGGTAGTCGGTTACGCTGTCGGCAACCCAATGAACCTGCTGATGGTGATCGCCGTCTACGCCAGCATCTGTCGTGAACTGGGCCAGCCGCTACGATTTCCCGGCACGAGTGCCGCCTTTGACGCCCTCTATCAGGTCACCGATGCAGGGCTGCTTGCCCGGGCCACAGTATGGGCGGGCTCGGATCCACAGGCCGCCGGCGAAGTCTTCAACATCACCAACGGTGACCAGTTCCGTTGGCGCCAGCTGTGGCCGGCCTTCGCCCGTCACCTCGGCATGGATTACGCCGAACCCCAGCCGGTGCCCCTGGCTGACGCGATGCCTCAGCTCAAAAACGTCTGGGAGCGGCTGGTGGCCCGGCACTCGTTGGTCCCGACTCCGTATGAAGACCTGGTCGGATGGGAATTCGGCGACTTCCTGCTGCGGTCCGGGTTCGACAACGTCTCCTCCACCATTAAGGCCCGGCAGGCCGGCTTCACCGACTGCCTCGACAGCGAAGACCGGTTCCTGGAACTCTTCCGTGAACTTGAGGCCGATCGGATCATTCCGCCCGTTGTGCTAAGCAGCCAGTCATCTGAAAGGTACGTGCCCTGATGGGCAATGCGCGGGAATGGTCCTGGGCCGCCAGACTGACCGTTCTTGCGGTCGCCGCAGCTACAGCGGTCAGCGTTATTTACCTGCCACAGGCCATGCTGACGGTGCTGGCGGCTGGTTTTGGCGTGGCCCCGGCAGCGGCCGGTGTCATCGCGACCAGCGTTCAGGCCGGTTACGCCATCGGCATCTTCCTGTTGGTTCCCCTCGCTGACCGCGTCCAGCCCCGGCGGCAGGTCACGATTCAGTCGGTTCTCCTTGCCGCGGCCCTTGCGGTAACGGCGGTGCTGCCCGAGATTGTGGGAGTCACCTTGGGATTCCTGGCAGTGGGCCTGGTGGCAAACATTGCCCAGATCCTCATCCCGGCCGCGAGCCGGTTAGCCCCCAAAGGGAAGGAGGGCGCTGCCTTGGCAACAGTGGCCGGCGCCCTGCTGATCGGAATTTTCGGCGGCCGGATCATCGCAAGCCTGCTCGTTCAGACCATCGGATGGCGGTGGGTCGTCTTGTCTTTCGCCGCCCTGGTCCTGGCCGTGCTGCCGTTCCTGCGCACTGCCCTGGCCACAGAGCTCGAGCTGCACGCCGCCGGCGGCAAGTACCGACACCTGCTGGCCTCGACCCTTCAGCTGAGCCGGCGGAGCCCTGAACTGATCCAGTCTGCGCTGATGCAGTTCTTCGTGTTCGCCACCTTCAACTCCCTGTGGACGGTCACGGTGCTGCACCTCACCGGACCTGGCTTCGGCTGGAGCGTCCTCTCGGCCGGCCTCTTCGGGGCAGTCGGACTTGCCGCCGGAATCGCTACCCCGTTCAGCGGCCGCTTCGTTGACCGTTTCGGGCCCCTTCCGGTCGGTCTCGTGTTCTTGCTGGTCCTGCTTCTGGGTGTGCTGTCGGTGATCATAGACCTCTCGTCGGCCGTCATGTTTGGTGCGAGCATGTTCGTCATCACCTGGGCCACCCAGACAATCCTCTCCGCTAACCAGACCCGGACCCTGGCGGCGAACCCGGTCCAATCAGCCCAGGCCAACACGGTCTTCATGTTCGCCGTGTTCCTGGGCGGCTCGACCGGAGCCTTCACGGGCACGGTCGCCTTCAGCGCCGGAGGGATGCCCCTCGTCGGCGTGCAGGCTGGCGCCTTCGTTCTCATAGCCCTCGTTATCTGGTTCGCGTCCGCAACGCACCAGAAACGCACCACACCAAACCCTGGCAAGAAAGGATCACAGCATGACCACCGCAGGAAACATCCAGCTGAATACCGGAGCGAGCATCCCACCGGTCGGATAAGGATGCTGGCAGACCGCCCGCGCCGATATTGCCGCCGCCGCGCGCGCCGGATACCGCGCCTTTGACACCGCAACCTTCTACGCGAACGAACAGGCCGTAGGTCAGGGCATCCGCGACGCAGGGCTAACCCCCGAAGACGTCTTCCTCACCACCAAGGTATGGCGCGCCGACATGGGCTACGCTCAAACCCTGAAAGCGTTCGACACCTCACGCCGCCTGCTCGATGCCGACGTCATCGACCTCTATCGCATCCACTGGCCCCAGCCCGACTCCCGACTGGTCGCCGAAACCTGGCGGGCCATGGAAAAACTCCTGGAACGCGGAACCGTCCGCTCCATCGGTGTTTCAAACTTCGAAGCCGCCGATCTTGACCTCCTGGCCCAGCACTCGGACGTCACCCCCGCGGTAAACCAGATCGAACTAAACCCTCTACGGCAGCGCAAGAGCCTGGTCGCGGAAAATACCGCACGCGGCATCGTCACGACAGCCTGGTCACCGCTGGGTCAGGGCGGTCCCGTCCTGCAAAACAAGACACTGCTTCATCTGGCCGAAGACCATGACGTCAGCGTCGCCCAGATCGTCCTTCGCTGGATGCTCCAAAAGCGGATCGTAACAATCCCGCGTTCAACCAATCCCGCACGGATCGTCGAAAACCTCGACCTGGACGGGTTCGCCCTGGCTCCACCCGAAATAGAGCTCATCGACGCGCTCTCCGTCTGACAGAACCACTACTAAAGGACCTTGAAAATGACGACTATCGGACATTCGGATCTCAGCATCTTCCCGCTCGCCCTGGGAGGAAACACTTTCGGTTGGACCTCTGACCAACAGACTTCCCACAGTGTTCTGGACGCTTTCACCACACAGGGCGGCAACTTCATCGACACAGCAGACAGCTACTCGGCCTGGGCCGAGGGCAACATCGGAGGGGAATCCGAGACCATCATCGGAGACTGGATGGCACGGCGCTCCAACAGGTCCCAGGTCATCATCGGAACGAAAGTCAGCCAGCACCCCGATCTTCCCGGCCTCTCCCGAAAGAACATCGTGGCAGCCTCCGAAGCACCCTGCGACGCCTCGGCACCGACTACATCGACCTCTACTATGCCCACTTCGATGACGAGACCACTCCTCTGGAGGAGACCGTCGGAGCCTTCGATGATCTCGTCATCGCCGGAAAAGTCCGTCACGTCGGCCTCTCCAACTACAGCGCGGACCGGATCAGGGAATGGATCAGGATCGCGGACGACAACGGCTATGCCCGTCCCGTGGCCCTGCAGCCGCACTACAACCTGGTACACAGAATTGACTTCGAGGGCGAACTGGCTTCACTGGCTGCCACCAACGGGCTCGGGGTCATCCCCTACTGGTCCCTCGCCAGCGGATTCCTCACCGGCAAGTACCGGACCCGTGAAGACCTCGTGGGCACACCCCGAGAAAAGATGGCAGGCAGTTACTTCAGTACCGAAGGCTTGCGGGTCATCTCCGTCCTCGACGACATCGCGCAGGAGAGAGGCACCACTATTGCGACAACAGCCCTCGCATGGCTTCTCACCCGACCCAATATCGCCGCCCCAATCGCCAGCGCCCGCACCGCGGAACAGCTGCCCGACCTCATGGGAGCAGCCTCCCTGGCCCTCACAGAACTGGAAATCCACCGCCTCGACGAGTTGTCCTCCCTCATTCCGGCCTGAAAAATAAAAGGGGGCGTTTCGCTGCCTGGTCGTGGCCCCGCCCGGCGTCCAGACGCAGGGCGGGGCAGTTTGGACTGGGAGAGCTTGGGGAGAAACCGTCACGATATCGGCCGGAAGTAGCCCTATACCGAGCACTCCCTGTCTGATTTCAAAGGCTGATAATGAAGATTCCGTAAAGGCCGCTTAGCGCCTCGATGGTCCGTTCGCCCTGTGCCCGACGGCGCGGACTCACTCCGCGGCGGCGACCCCGAGGTCCGCGGCGTGGCCGCTGATGGTGCGGGCGAGGTCGATGTCGCGGCTGGTGATCCCGCCGACATCGTGGCTTGAGAGCGTGACGCCGACCTCGGGGTAGGTGAGCGTGAGGTCGGGGTGGTGGTTGGCCTGCTCGGCGGAGGCGCCGATGCGGTTTACGAGCTCCAGGCCGGTGGAGAACTTCCGGGTCCTGAAGGTGGCGGCGAGGGCCTCGCCGGTCACGTGCCAGCCGGTGAGCCCGGTCTCGGCGAGTTCGGCGGCGGACAGCTTCCGTTGGGGATCAGTCATGGTGCCATCATGGCTCGGGATGGCCGCCTGGGCTACCCCTGAGGCACCACTTCGCCAAGGGTGATGGCAGGCGCCGGCGACTGAGGGTAAAACTTCGGCACTGCCCAGGGACAACCTGTCACGCGCTGGTAAGCGAGAGAAAAGCCCAGGGGCGCCCTTCTCCGAGCCATCCCAAGGTCAAATTCGAAGGCCGATATCGGCCGTTCGATAAAGCCGACAGGACCCTTCGGATTTAGGCGCCCGGCCGACTGAAAGATTCGGGCAGCGAACTTCATCCCGGTGCTCCCGCCCCTTGAGCTCGGGACTCGAATCGGAGGCGCGTGCCGCCTGCTGAGGTGTCAGTACCGTTTTGGTACCATGGTGACATGGCTATGAATCTCCGTGTCCCTGAAGACCTCGATCGGCGGCTGGAGAAGTTGGCCGCCGAGGAACACACGTCCAAGTCCGCGCTTCTGTTGCAGGGGGCAGAACTGGTTCTGCAGCGCCATGCGCGGCGGCGTGAGATCAGCGCTGGGCTTGATTTTGTTATGAGTCATGACGCGGAGTTGCTGAAGCGCCTTGAGGACGCGTGACGGCGTACCTGGACATTGAGGATGCACTGCAGGTAGTTGATCGGTACGGGTTCCATATCTGTGATGTCGGGTTGTTGGCCTCGGCGTTGGCCAGGCCGGCTACGACTGTCATGGGTGCGGATGCTTATCCGGAGCTGGCGGTGAAGGCGGCCGCTTTGTTGGAGTCGGTCGCGCGGTTCCATCCACTCATTGATGGGAACAAACGGACGGCGTGGACGCTCATGGTGTTGTTGCTCTGGGTCAACGGTTACCGGCATGGCTTCACCACGGAGGAAGGCTTCGACCTCGTCGTTGGAGTCGCCGCGGGCACTGTCGACTTGCTGGACTCTGCCGCCGAAATTTCCAGGCATCTGGTGCCCCGGTAGTCCTTCACCCCCCGAAAATGGGGTGTGGACAATGTTCACACTTTTCGTCTCGTACTGCCTCGTACAGCTGCCGGACTTCTTCGAATTCCGCATGATTTCGCGGATTCCCATTGTATATAAGGGCGGGAATGTAGTTCGAGTCCCACCTCGGGCACAGCAGATCCCCTCGTCGGAGGGGTTTTTTGCTTTAACGTGTGTACAAAGCTTGTGGTGGCGCCCCTCTGACGGCTGGGTCGCGGGCTGTGGGCCTGGCTGCCGCGGAGCCTATTCAGGTGTGTGGGTGACGGGTTCAAGACCTTGGCTCGTGGGTCTTCCGCCTGCTGTGGCGCGGTTCTTTGGTTCCTCTTTCCGGTTTTGTTGGTGTTGGCCGAAGGCCAACACCAATCTGCCGGGGAGTTGCGGCCGGATGGGCACGAACTTCTCCACGCCAAGTGACCAGTGGCGCTTTGGACGGCTTACGGATTCCGTGACTAATGGCTCTGTTGCATCAGGCGTTGACCACGCAAAAGTTGAAGCAACGGCGGCAGCGATTGAAGGGTTGGTCCGCGCATGATGTACGGATGGTACGGCGACTGGGGTGTGGGCGGTTGGATTGTTATGGCCCTGATGATGCTGCTGTTCTGGGGTGGTGTGGTGACGGTGGTGATTCTTCTGGTCCGTGGCGGACGCCAAGGGCGCGGGGGATATTACGGGTCTGCTCACGATGAGGCTGAGAGGATCCTGAACGAACGATTCGCTCGCGGCGAAATCGACGCGACCGAGCTTAATGAACGCCGGGCTGCCCTCCGTCGCAAGCCGTGAATACACCCTCCCGCAGCCCCCAGATCCTGATCGGCGTTGTCGCGACCGTACTGCTGGCCGCGTTGTCCATGACGGGGATCGCGTTGCTGGGCGGAAATAAAAATCCGGGTGGGCCAGGGAATCCCGGCACAACCCGCTGTGCGGCGCCGACCTTCGCCGGCACCGTCGTGATCGTCACCACCACTGATAGGGGACGAGCCATGATGGCCGGGCGCGGGAGGATGCGTGGCGGCATGCGCCTGACTGCAGACCGGGCCACCGTGGTCCACGGCAAGGTGTCCTTCCTCGTCACTAACGACGGCACCGTCCCACACGAATTGCTGGTCGTCCCCCTGTCAGGCACCCAGAGCACAGGAACCCGCCCTATAGGCGGGGACGGAAGAGTCGACGAGGCCGGCAGCCTGGGTGAGGCGTCCACTACCTGCGCCGGAGGCGAAGGCGAAGGGATCCTGCCGTCCACGACCGGATGGGTCAGCCTTGACCTGCCGCCCGGGCGGTACGAGCTGTTCTGTAACCTCCCGGGCCACTACTGGGCGGGGATGTACACCGGGCTGACCGTCACCTGAACCGGTGACGAACCGCCGGACCCGCAAGGCTCAGGCGGAGTCGGCCAGGCGGAAGGTCGCCCCTCCATCGGTGGAGGTGACCAGACCGTCGGTGGTGGCAGCCCAGATCCAACGCTTGCCGTCTGCTCCTTCCACCCCGGTGATCACCTGGACCCGGCCCTGGATGCGGCCCGCGCGGGTCCAAATAGTTCCGGCGTCGTCCGACTGGTGGACCGTGCCGTCGGGTTCTATACCGACGACATCGGTGCCGCTGGCGAAGACGGCGAACTGGATGATCGGTGCCGTGGTGACCCATTGCCAAATTTGCCGCCGCCCACGGACTTGATCAGGCCCAGCGGGCTGGGTAGATCGGCGCCGGTGCCCGGGTGCCCGGAAGCATAGAACACACCGTGGTCCGCTGCCGCGGTAAACCCCATGAGGTCGTTGGTGCCGCCAATTTTAGTGGCGGGAGACTTGGTGACGTCGAACAGGCATTCGGTGGGTGGCGAGCAGCACCTGGTCGGTTTCCCGGTCCACGCTCAGGCCGTGACCGTGGGAGCTAGGGACATCCGCGGCGGCAGTGGGTGGTCCGGTACGGGCAGGTCTGGAGGCAATTTTCGGGGCGCACGCGGACAACGTGAGCATCAGTGCGGCTGTTGCGGCGGCAGCTGCTGAATGGTGGCGGGTTAGAGCGTGCAGGGGCATGGGGACTCCCGAACGAACAGGGGCAGGAAGTGTAGGGCTCGGCGACCGGAGGCGCCGACCCCGGGGGAGGGGCCGGCGCCTTGACTGTGTGCTGGTTTAGAGGGTGGCCAGCAGGTTCTTCATTTCCTGGATTTCGGCTTCCTGCGCCGTCACGATGTTTTTGCTGAGCTTGATCGCGTCGGCGTTTTGGCCTTGGGCGGTTTCAGTTTTGGCCATCATGACGGCGCCTTCGTGGTGGGCGATCATCTGGGTCAGGAAGAGCTTGGCCGCCTCAGTGCCCTGGGTAACGTCGAGCTTCTTGAGGTCATCGTCGCCCATCATGCCGTCCATGCTGTGGCCGGCGCTCATCGTGGCGGATTCGTTCCAGCTTTTCAGCCAGCCAGTCATGGTGTCGATTTCCGGGGCCTGTGCCGCCTTGATCCTGGTCGCGAGGTCGGTGACTGCTGCGGGAATGTCCTTCTTCTGCAGAATCATTTCGCTCATTTCGACGGCCTGTTCGTGGTGGGGGATCATTCCCTGGGTGAACATGGTGTCGGCCGCGTTGTGCTCGGTCGAGGCGGTTGGTGAGCTGCTGGACATCATTCCCGAACTGCCGTGATCCATGCCCGGCATCGAGCTGCTGGCTGCGGCGGAGCTGGACGTGGCGGTCGATCCGGTGCCGGTGGAGCAGCCAGCCAGGGCGAGTGCTGCGGCGACGGCGGTGGTGGAAAGGGCGAGGAATTTCTTGTTCATCATGGTTTTCGGGTCCTTCAAGACATCAGCGGGCGCGGGGGCGCCGTGGTGGGTGAGTGCATTGGTGATGCGCCGGGCACGGCTCGAACTAGCGGCGCCCGGGCTGCTAAGGCGCTGGGCGCGTCACAGCGCCGGCCGGTGTTTTACGTCCGGCTGATGCAGAGCTCACCGGGTGAAGGACTCCCGGGACGATAGGACCATGCCGCGCCGGTATCGGTCAGGGCCCCTGCGATGGAGGTCCTGGCGACGACCCATGTCCCGGGCAGCGGTGCGGCCAGGGAACCGGACTTCGCCGACGGGGTGCAGGCAGCGGTCATGGCGTGCATGGTGGTGCAGTTGCCCGAGTCCGAACACTGCACGGCATCCTGAGGGGACGCGGCCTGCCCCCCTGGCATGTCCGGGGTGGAGGCTGCCAGAAGGTGTTCCGTGTGACTGGTGCCGGAAGATCCGTGATGGGCGCTGCCGCCTGCTGCAGCCATGGCGGAAGGATGCAGCGCGTGCGTGGTCGTCAAGACGTGCATGCCGAAAATACCCGCAATGAGCGCCAGAACGGCACCCAAGAGACCCGCGCGGCGGAGGAACGTCATCGCGGGGCGATGCTCAGGTGCGATCATGAGGTTCCTCCTTCCCTCCGTACGGGCTTTTGTCCAAGGTTACCGGTCTTGTGGCAGGCGCCTTCCGGTACAACGTGCCTGCATCGGATTCGGTTTCAACCACGGGCCGACCTCCTGGTCGTGGGCTCCCGCGCCTCTACCGGCGATTCGGCAGCCGGGCCGCCCCGGCAGTTGGTCTGCTGGTCTTCGCCGCCATGTTCTCCCTGTCCGCTTTCGTCATCGGCCCGGCCATCGGCGGCGGACGAGGTGACGTGGCACCTTTCCCGGCGCCGACTGCGGACCACACCGATCACCCGGGCCACTGACCGGCGCCCGGGAGGGCCGGCGCGGGGCTAGTTCGCGCCGGCCAGGACGTAGCCGGAGGAGCTGACGGCTTCCGCCAGCGCCTCCCGGTCCGCGGTGCCGGTGACGGTCAGCCGGGACGTGCCGCCCGGCACCAGGTCCACCGTTGCCGACTCGACGCCGGCTACCCCGGAGACGGCCTGTTCAACGGTCCGGACACAATGCCCGCAGGTCAGCCCTTCAACGTCGTACCGGGCATTGGCCCCCTGGGCGGCCGGCTCGGCGGCAGTGGCTGGGCGCGAGTCAACGGCGGGGGAGCAACAGCCGCAGCCCTGCTGGGCCGTGGAGGCCAGGGGCAGTTGGGTCCGTGATTCCGATGTTCCGCACATGTCAGTTTTCCTTCAAATAAGGGATAGGAAAGGGGATGTTGCGGTTGAACGGCTGTGACGGCCTGGGCCTGGACAAACCACGTCACTGGCAACATCAGGAGTATACCCCCTAGGGGTATTTAGGGCTAGAGGCGAGCCGTCGAACTGATCCGGCAATGCCATCTGCGCCAACTCGCCCGGTAAACCCGGAAGCGCGATGAACGGGACGGGCACGGACCATGCCAGCGCCCACGCCTGCCTGGACCTTTTGACCGCTTGGCCCCGGCTGGTGCCCGTCATCGGCACCGCCGCATCCCCGCTCCTGCCCAGGGAACGCCCCCACCACTGGCCGCAGCCCGTATCGTGCTGTTCCTCGGGTCACTCCGGCTC
Source organism: Pseudarthrobacter sp. NPDC058196 (assembly GCF_042882685.1). Classification (NCBI taxonomy): domain Bacteria; kingdom Bacillati; phylum Actinomycetota; class Actinomycetes; order Micrococcales; family Micrococcaceae; genus Pseudarthrobacter; species Pseudarthrobacter sp. NPDC058196. Next base: position 261,830 of record NZ_JBHVVN010000006.1, on the reverse strand, counting down.
GTGCTCAGCCGACCCGCCGCCACCGGGCCGCCTCCGCCACGCGGGACCAAAGCCTCTGACCCCTGCGCTGGTGAGGGACGATAGTGAACTGCAAGGGCAGCTGGGCGCGCCGGCGCACAGCAAAGGCATACCTTGACCGCATACCCCTAGGGGGTATATGTTCGGCCTAACCGGAAATCGACGTCCCGGGCGAAAGCCCCACGCAGTGAAGGTCCGACAGCGGGTGAATCCACCCCGGCTGTCCTCGGCGGATCCATCATGACCTAAGGACGACGACACCATGTCTGCTGACTCGAAGCCCGGCACCGATGCCCAGCCCAGGCCATTGCAACGCACTGTTGTGGAAGTCGGTGGCCTGCACTGGGCAACATCCAAGGCGGTGATCGAACGGGTCCTCTCGCAGCGGCCCGGAGTTGCAGGGGTTGAGGCGAACCCCGTTGCCCAAACCGCGACCGTCAGTTTTGACCCCTCCGTGACATCGCTGGAGCAGATTTACGGGTGGGTCCGGGACTGCGGCTACCGCTGCCGCGGCGAGTCCGTCCCCGACCACGTTTGCTACCCGATGGAAGAACAGCACACCGGCGGGGTGACGCACGCCACGCCCACGACGGAGAGCACAGCGCACCCGCAGGGCCCGGGAATGCACGGTGAGATGGCCCGGACTCCTCAGGACATGATGGGGCACGGAGGCCACCACGGCGGGATGACTATGGGTGACATGGTCAAGGACATGCGCAACCGTTTCCTGGTCGCAGCGGTCCTGTCGATCGGTGTGGTGCTGTGGTCCCCGATGGGCCGGGACATGCTCGGCTTCACCGCCCCGACACCGTTCGGGCTCCGCGATGACGTCATGGCCCTGATTCTTTCCCTGCCTGTCATCTTCTACTCGGCCTGGATTTTCTTCGACGGCGCCTACCGGGCATTGAAGGCCCGCACCCTGGACATGATGGTCCTGGTCGCAATCGCGGTGGGCACCGGATGGCTCTACAGCGTCTGGGTCACCCTCACCGGAGGCGGCGAGGTGTTCTATGAAGCTGCTACAGTTCTGGCCTCCTTCGTGCTGCTGGGCCACTGGTTCGAAATGAGGGCCCGCGGCGGCGCGAATGAGGCCATCCGCACGCTTCTCGAGCTCGCTCCGCCGGTCGCGGTTGTAATCCGCGACGGTGAGACGATCGAGATCCCCACCTCCGACGTCCAGGCCGGGGACCTGCTGCTGGTCCGGCCGGGCTCGAAAATCCCCGTCGACGGGAAAGTCGAAGAAGGCCAGTCGGAGGTCGATGAATCCATGGTCACGGGCGAGAGCCTGCCGGTGACCAAGACCATCGGATCGGAAGTGATCGGTGCATCCATCAACACCACCGGCACGATGCGGGTCCGGGCCACCAAGGTCGGAGCCGACACCGCCCTGGCCCAGATCGTCGCCCTCGTGCAGGAAGCCCAGAACTCCAAAGCCCCCGGCCAGCGGCTGGCGGACCGGGCCGCGTTCTGGCTCGTCCTGGTCGCCCTGATCGGCGGGACCGTGACTTTTGCCGCCTGGCTCGCCCTCGGCGCCGGGCTCCAAGCGGCCATGCTGTTCGCCATCACCGTCGTCGTCATCACTTGCCCCGACGCGCTCGGCCTGGCCACCCCAACGGCCATCATGGTCGGCACCGGGCTCGGGGCGAAACGGGGCGTCCTGTTCAAGAACGCAACCGCCCTGGAAGTCTCCGCCCGGATCGACACCGTCGTGATGGACAAAACCGGCACCCTGACCAAGGGCGAACCGGAAGTCACCGACGTCGTCGTCGAAGGCATCGACCAGAACACCCTGCTGGCACTGGTCGCCGCGGTGGAAAAGGAATCCGAACACCCCCTGGCCGCTGCCGTGGTCCGCCATGCCCAGGCACAGGGCGTGCCCACGCTTGCGGCGACGGATTTCCTGAATGTTCCAGGCCACGGCGCCGGAGCGACCGTGGACGGACATTCGGTCCTTGTCGGGAACCGTAAACTCATGGCCGACGAAGGCATCGACCTTGGACCGCTTGGCCCTGTTCGCGAGGAACTCGCCGGCGCCGGACGCACCGCCGTGCTCGTTGCCGTGGACGGCAGACCCGCTGCGGTGATCGCCATGGCAGACGCCGCGCGGGAGACTGCCGCCGCGGCGGTCACTGCCCTCCACGAGGCCGGAATTGAAGTCGTCATGCTCACCGGCGACAACGAAGCCACCGGCCGCAGGATCGCCGGCCAGCTCGGCATCGACACCGTCATCGCCGAAGTGCTCCCGGGCGACAAATCAGCGAAAATCGCCGAACTCCAACAGACCGGGAAAAAGGTCGCCATGGTCGGTGACGGCGTCAACGACGCCCCGGCCCTGGCCCAGGCCGACCTCGGTATCGCGATCGGCGCCGGCACCGACGTGGCCATTGAAACCGCGGACGTCGTCCTCATGCGCTCGGACCCGCTCGATGTGCCCACCGCCCTGCGGATCGGCAAAGGCACCCTCCGGAAAATGCGCCAGAACCTGGGCTGGGCCGTGGGCTACAACGCGATAGCGCTGCCCATCGCCGCAGGAGTCTTTGCCTTCGCCGGGATCGCTCTCAGCCCCGAAATCGCAGCCCTGTCAATGTCCGGATCCAGCTTCCTGGTCGCTGTCAACGCCCTCCTGCTCAAACGACTCCGGCTGCCCCGCCCGGAAACACCTGAAGCCACCACCACCCGTGAAACCCGGCCGCTGGCCCCGGCGGGCACCCGATAGGCAACCCGCCCATGGACGCAAGCCTCATCGCCCGGCTGCTGTTCCTGCGCGCGGCGTGGCGCCAGAGGGACCACTGGGACGCCGCGCACATCACAGCCCACCAGGAACATGCCCTCCAGCAACTCCGCCGGGCCACCTACGCCGGCTCCGAGTTCTACCGGCATCACCACGCGGGCCTGCACAACGCCCCACTCGACCAGCTGCCGCCCGTCACGAAAGCTGACCTGATGGAGCACTTTGACGAGGCCGTCACCAGACCCGACCTGAGGCTCGCTGACCTCGAAGACCATCTACGGACCCTCTCCCAGAGCGGAGGGGATCCGGGGTTGCCTTGGCGGGGCAAATGGTGGGCGGCGGCAACAGCCGGCACCACCGGCCGGCGCGGAACCTTCGTCTGGAACCGCACCGAATGGGCGACCATCCTGGCCTCCTACGCCCGGGCCAACGACTGGGCCGGGATCTCTGCCGGGGTCACCAAGCCCGTGAAAATGGCCCTCGTCAGCTCACGCATCCCCACCCACCAGTCCGCCGTCGTTGGAGCATCCCTTCGCTCCAGAACCGTCCCCTCCCTCCGCCTGGACGTCACCGCCCCCCTTGAGGAGACGGTCGCTGCGCTGAACCGGTTCCAACCCAGGCTCCTTGTCGGCTACGCCTCAGCACTCAAACCCCTCGCCGCCGAGCAGCGTGCCGGACGCCTGCGCATCGCACCGCAAGGCGTCATGTCCGCGTCCGAGGTCCTCAGCCCCCACGCAGCAGCCGAACTGGAGGCCGCCTGGGGAAGCAAACCCTTCGATGTCTACGCCGCCACCGAAACGGCAGTGATCGCATCCCCCTGCACCTACCGGAACCGTCATGTCTACGAAGACCTGCTCATCGTCGAGCCCGTGGACCGGGCAGGAAACCCCGTCACGAGCGGAACAACCGGCGCGAAACTGCTCGTCACAGTCCTGTTTTCCCGGACCCTTCCGCTCATCCGCTATGAAATGTCCGACGCCATCAAACTCAACGGGCGGGGGTGCCCCTGCGGCCGCTCCTTCACCGTGCTCCAAGACATCGAGGGCCGGATTGAAGACGTCCTGCGCCTGCCAGGCCAACAGGGCACCGTCACCATCCATCCAAACGTGTTCCACCACATCCTCGATGAAGCCGGATACAACGGTTGGCAAATCATTCAGGAACCCACCAAACTCCGAGTGCTCCTCGCCGGCCTCGCCCCCGGAGCTTCCGAAGAAAACGTCCGCAACGCAGTAGCATCAGCGCTCAAGAAAGCCGGTGCAGCGGCCACGGAGGTGGAGGTGCACATTACCGAACGCCCCGAACGCACTAACCTCGGCAAGGCGCCCTTTGTACGAGGCCTACCTGAACAGAAATAACAAGCGTGTCCGCCCAAGGAATCACCTGTGAGGGCCATCATTGATAATGCCGGACTCGCGGATCGGAGAAGGCCATGCTGCAGATCCTGATGTGCAAACTGAATATTCGGCACGAATGGCATGTCGAGCACGCCGACGACGGCCGTCTCTACAGGCGTTGTCGTCGGTGTGGCAAAGACGACGATGAACGCACCGTCGGTGGAGGCAATTTCAGCCATTGGGCAGGCGGTTAAAAAGAATCACGCCTCGGTGAAACACGTGTCCCTCCCCACTTCCCGGACAGCCTGTGCGTGCTTGACGCACGCCGCCCCGACGCGATTCCCGGCTGGCAGGACCCGCCAAAAAAACCACGACGCCGAGAGGTCCGCTGGGCACAGCGCCTAGACGAGGTTGCCGAGGGGTTCAGTTCGGGCAGCTCGCCGGCGACGACCGTCCGTTCCTGGATGTTCTCGGATTGTTGGGCCTCCTCATCCTCGGCGCTGCGACGGGCCCCGGTTTGGGGCGCGCGCCTAGCCTGGGCCCTGGCCAAGGCCACCAGCAGTGTCACGACCGTCGTCATCCAGCCGAGCCCGGTGAGGAACACCAGGCCGATTGCCGCCAAGGGGTGCATGGCCAGAGTCTAGGACTGCCATCGCGGAAGGCCCGGCCGAAACTCCGGGCGGCCTATAACGAAGTTGCGGACTTGGGAAGGGTGCGCCCCTTCGCTGGGCACATTTCGTTTCCCGTTCCCCAAAGCCGTCTCCTCCGGCTGCACCCATACGAAGCCTGGTGATAGTTGGTCTCGCAAGGTCTCTTACAGTTCCCGCCCAGCCGCAAACTACGTTCACGGTGCACGGGGGTAGGTCGGGCTGTCCTAGGACCGGGAGGGCCACGCGTGCAACGGGGTCTGCGGTCTAGGTTTGGTGTTGATTGGTCCGTTTGCCATGGTCAGTGGTCCCTTGCGGCCTGCCATGAGCCTCAATGTGGGTGCGGGCAAACAAATTTTGAGGAGTATCGATGAAGATAGCGGTGACTGGTGGAAGCGGAAAGCTGGGCCGGCACGTGGTGCGGCGCCTCACGAAAGAGGGGCACTGGGTGCTGAACCTGGACCGGGTTGGTGAGCGAAGCCCCGGTCTGGTGGTGGTGGACCTGCGCGACTATGGCCAAGTGGTGGACGCGTTCCTGGGCGTGGACCGGCGGCACTCAGGCTTTGATGCGGTCGTCCATCTGGGCGCGGTCCCCGCCCCGGGTCTCATGTCGGACGCTGCGACGTTTGAGAACAACATGCTCTCCACGTATAACGTGTTTCAGGCGGCCCGCCGGGCCGGGATAAAGAAGGTGGTGTACGCCTCCAGTGAGACGGTGCTGGGAACACCGTTCGACGTCGACCCGCCCTATATCCCGGTGGATGAGGAGTACCCGGCCCGGCCCGAAACCACGTACGCTCTCGTGAAACGCCTGGAGGAGCAGATGGCTATCGAGCTGACGCGCTGGGACCCGGAACTGAGCATCGTTGGGCTGCGGTTCTCGAACGTCATGGATCCGGAAGACTACGAAGCTTTTCCGTCCTTCGACGCCGATGCCATGCTGCGCAAGTGGAACCTTTGGGGTTACATCGATGGCCGGGACGGGGCGCAGGCCGTGCTCCGGGCACTGGAGAACGGCAAGCCGGGGTTCGAGGCGTTCATCATCGCCAGCCCGGACACCGTCATGAGCCGCTCCAGCGCCAGCCTGGCGGCGGAGGTGTACCCCAACGTCAAAGTGACGAAGGACCTGGGCGAACACGAGACCTTGCTCTCCATCGACAAGGCCCGGCGCCTGCTGGGCTTTGATCCCGAATACACCTGGCGCACCAGCTCACCCTCGACCGGAACTGACTGAGGGGCGGCTCAAGGGGGAGCGGAACACCCTGTCATTGCGGGTCGCTGCCTCTTCGTTTATTCAACTCCCGGGCGCCGGCAGCAGTGGGAAGGCCAGATCCCTGGATGAGCCGCATCGGGTTATGGCTTGCGGCCCGGGAGTACGAGGAGGGCGTCGCCGACGGGGCGTTCGCCGGTGGTGTCCGAGGGGGAGTTCATGACCTGGCTGCCCTGGACCATCGTGGTGGAGCCGCCGCCGTCGAGGTTCATCGCATTGACCATGCCGAGCGACTTGGCCACGTGGGCTTCTTCGTTCAGGCTCAAGCCAAGGCTTGTGGTTTGGCGGCCGTCGGCGGTGACCAGCAGGGTGCGGCCCTGAGCGTCCACTCCAGCGAAGGTACGTGGGTTGCGCTTGTGGACCCAGCCGTAGAAGAAGCTGTTGCTGTCGTTCGTCCGGACCATGCCGTCGCGCTTGGCCGTGACGTCCAGCTGCCCGTCCTGGACCAGGGTCGGGCCGCCGTTGACGACTTCTGTCGAAGGGGTTGTCTTCAGCGACTGGCCGCTCTCGGTGAGCAAATCGGCGTCGACCTCCAGCTTCTTGCCCGGGACGGCCACGGCGGCGAGCTTGTCGACGTCGGCGCCGATCGCCTGCACCGTCTGCCCGCCGGCGGGCACAGTAGCCCCGCGCGTGTGGTTGACGGCGGTGACGGTCCCTTGGGAGTCCAGGACGACTTCGAGCCCGGGGCCGGCCGGGGTGGTGGGGCCGAACTCAGGGGTGAAGGCGACGATCTCGTCCGCGTCTGTGCAGGTGACGTCGTGCAGGGGCAGGTTGGTCGGGGTGTCGTCGGTGCCGCCGCAGTTGCGGATGAGCCCGGGGACCCGGTCGATGCCATCCAGGGGGAGGTCGGCCGAGCCGTGCGCGGTGACAGTGCCGTGCCAGTGCAGTCGCTGGATGGAGGTGCCGTTCTTGTCCACGATGAGGGAGGGCCGGTCGCCGACGGGTTCGCTGAGGACCTTGCCATCGTGGACCGCGGCGCCGGCGGGGTCACCGGGGGCGCCTGCTGCGGGGTCCATAGTGAAGAACCCGCCGTTCACGGCGGCCAGGGCCCCGGCTGCGGCCGAGAGCTGGCTTGTGGTTTCGCGGTCTTCGAGGTTGGGGCCGAAGGAGGAGGTGAGGTCGCCGTGGAATTCCTTCGGATCGATAGTGAGCACCTGGAGATTCCAGGGTCCGCGGTCGTTCTCGCTGGTGCCGGCGTCCCCGTCCCAGCCGGTGTAGATCACTGAGGATTTGTAGCCGGCGGCTTTGATCTGGTCCACGGTGGGGGTGCCGTCGGCCTTTGAGTTGAACTGGCCCGCACGGACCCGGTAGCCGAGGTCGCCGCCGGCGTCGGCCAGCTGGGGTGACTGGACGTGCTCGACACGGGCGGTGACTCCGGCGGCGTTGAGCTTGTTGGCCACCTTTTGCGCATGTTCCTCGGTGGACAGCGCGGAGGCCGGGGCGTCCGGGTCGGGAGAGGTGGACGGGACCGCGACTTCGGCGGTCCAGAAGAAGTCCTGGTTGGGGGCGCCGCGCGTGATCGTGGTCCGGGTCAGGCCCGGGGCCAGCGTGGTCACGTTCCGCGTCTCGGGCTGGTCCTGCGCGCCGAGGTCCAGGTGCGAGTCCTGTGCCGGTGCGGCCGCCTGCTGATCGGGTGCGGGGGCCGGGGGCGCCGCGGTGGAGGCGCCTGCGGGGGCGAGGAAGGCGAAGGGGAGGGCCACGGCCAGGGCGGTGGTAACCGCACGGCGGTGACGATGATTGGGGGTGATCATGGTTATCCACACTAAAGGCCGTGAATTCAGAGCATGCTCCCAAAGACCGGGGTTATTCATGCCTTCGATTAGTGTTCACCAGCCGTTCGCGGGACTGTGACCAGAAGTTCCCTCCCGATGGCCGGCGTGTGCGAATAGGTCCCCCAATGGATGCGTCTCAAACCCCGGCATGAAACGTCGGCGCCGGCCAACAGGAGGAAGACCAGGGTGGAGGTAACGGGTGAGATCCAGGAAAAGGGTACGTCGGGAGCGCGCCTGAGGGGGCGGAAACCGTGCCTCAAGATGCGCTCCCGGCGTACTTTCGCCCATCAGGGAGTCGGCCGGACAGCGGTATCGGGGCTGTACGAAGTGACCTGCGAGGAAGCGCCGCTGTCGAGGACTTTGGAGTGGGTGGTCGACGCGTCGAGAACCACGTGCTGGGTAGCCACGTTGCTGACCACGTGGTTGAGGGCTACAACGTTGGCATCCCCTCCGGCGATGAGGATCTGGGTCGGCTGGGCGCCGGCCGGGGCGATGTTGCCGGGAGGGACGTTGAAGGCGAAGAGGTTGTTCGAGATGAGGTTGTTGTCTCCCGCCACGTGGAGGACACCGAAGAGGTCGTCGAGGCCGTTGCCGCGCCCAATGAACGGCGGGAACCCCTCGTTGGTCCGGCGAATATGGTTGGCCGTGATGAGGTTCTCCTTGCAGCCGTTCTGCAGGCGGAGCATGCCCGGGTAGAAGCCCTGGAGCCTGTTCGAGGAGACCGAACTCCTGGTGCATCCGGTGAGCTCGATGAGGCTGCGGCCGCGGGGGAAGAGGTTGTTGCCTGTGACGAGCAGGCCCTCGTGGTTCTCTGCGAGGAGCGTGACCCCGTCCGGCCCCGCACCCATGAGGTTATCGCTCACGACAGTCGCTTGGCCTGCCCCCGTCAATTCGACGCAGTTTCCGCACTCAGCGATCATGTTGTCGTGGACGCGGAGTGCGTCTGCGCCGCGGACGATGAGGGCGTGCTCCAAGTAGATAAATCCCATTCCCGTGACATGCAGGGAGTCGTTATCGGAGGCCACTTCGATCCCGGTCCGGCCGTTGCGGTAGCTGTTCTGGTCGGGTACGAAGTCCACTCCGTCAAGACAGAAATCCCTGAAGACGATTCCGGACAGCCGCGGATTGCCATTTCGGCGCACCAGGAACGCCTGTGGTGTGGCCGCCGGCGTGCGGACGCGGATGTGACTTCCTCCTGGTTGAAGCTCCAGCCAGCCGGTTGTGTCAACGTTGTCGGCGATGCTGCGGGAAAAGAAGCCGTGGCCGAAGCCCGTAATGGTCAGGAAACTGATGTCGACGACCACTTGGGTGCGAAGGTCATAGTCGCCCGGCGGAATGACGATGACTCCTCCGGGTTTTGCCTCCGGCTTCGATTGCCGGCCCTTGATATCGGTGATGATGTCATTGATGACCGCGCCCACATCGGACTGGGCGGTGATCTCCGGGCGGCCTTTGATCTTCCACGTGGTCACGTCGTAGGCGTTGGAGGAGCCGGACTGTGCTCCGCTGGCCGTGACGTCGGCATTGGCCGTCGATGAAATCCCCAGCGTCAGTGCCGCTGCGAGGGTACCCGCGGCACCGGCGCCGAGCATCCTGCGACGACTTGGATTGGTTGCGCTGGGGTTCTCTTCTTGATGTAGCTCCACTGGGTTTCCTCCATGCAGGTCAAAGATTGCTTCGTTGGGATCTTCAAGTGCCCGAGCCAAAATATGCCAAAACGATTTATCAGGTCGGGCTCCAACGAGCCTAGTTAGCGCCGGGAAATCCTGTCAACGCCAAAATCACCCGGGCGGATTTTGTCAACACGCGGCGGAATTTAACTCTTGACACACCTCCCAGGCGCGTCCTAACCTGAGTGCCAAGTCGTTTTAGCAAAACGGTTTGTCACCGACAAGTTTCCAGTCTCTCCGTTCAAGAGAAAGGGAGTCGACAGCGATGTCCTCTCGAAAGACCATCTCCAAAATCGCGGGCATCGGCGGTATTTGCACCGCCGTCGCCCTCGTCGCAACAGGCTGTGGTGCCGGCGGCCCTGCCGCCACCGAAGGCGGCGGCAGCTCCATCAATGTCCTGGTTGAGGCAGGCGGCCATGCGGAACTGCAGCCGATCGCCGATCAGTGCGCCAAAGACACCGGCGTAAACGTCAACTTCGTGGAACTCCCGTACGACGGGTTGTTCAACCGCCTCTCCAGCGAGTTCTCTTCCGGCACGGTTTCCTTCGATGTTGCCGCACTCGACTCCGTCTGGCTGCCAAGCTTCAAGGATGCCCTGCAGCCCATCGACGAACTGTTCACCGACGAAGCGAAGAAGGATATTTTCCCTTCGCTGGTCAAGGAAGCCAACGTCGATGGTCACTTCATTGGAATGCCGGCCTGGACCAATGCCGAGATCGTCCTCTACCGCAAGGATCTCTTTGAAGACGCCAAAAACAAGGCCGACTTCAAGGCGAAATACGGCTACGACCTTGCGGCTCCGAAGACCTGGCAGCAGTATCAGGACATCTCTGCCTTCTTCACCAAAGACGGTATGTACGGAACGGACGTCAAGGGCGGGGTCGAAACCGAGTACCTTTCCCACGTGCTGCAAGCCGGCTCACCCATGGTTGTGGACAGCAACAACAACGTTGTCATTGACAATCCAGCCCATAAACAAGCGCTTGATTTCTACACCAGCCTCGTCAAAGACGCCCCGGCCGGGGCAGCCCAGGTCGACTGGGCCGCGGCCCAGAACCTCTTCAACCAAGGCAAGACGGCCATGACCCGGTTCTGGGCTCATGCCTACCGTCAGATTCCCAAAGACTCGCCCGTATACGGGAAAGTGGGAACGGCGCCAATGATCGGCGGTTCCGCGGGCGTGGCCGGTGTGCCCGGCCCCTGGTACCTTTCCGTGCCCAAGGCAACAAAGAACGCCGATGCTGCGAAAAAGTTCGTCAAGTGCGCCTTCGACCATAACGACCTGGCCATCCAGTCAAGCCTTGGCCTCGCGGCGCGAGTCTCCGCCTTACAGAAGTACCAGGACCAGCCCGGCTACGAGAGTTTCAAACCGCTGATCGAAACACTCAACGCGTCGGCGACGGCAACACGTCCGGCAACGGCCAAGTGGCAGCAGATTGTCGACACCGTGCTGGTACCGATGCTGCAAAAGGCCGTCGCCGGGGGAGACAGCGCGACCTTGCTGGCCGACGCCAAGACCAAGATCCAAGCCCTCCTCAAATAAAGACTCCGCGGCCGGCATCAACCATGTGGCACCGCCACCAATCGCGGTGCCGGCCGCGGCCCCAACCAGTGGAAGAAACTACCGTGCGCATCCCTGATCGCCGCTTCGCCCTGTACCTTATGACTCCAGCGGCGCTGTTCCTGGCAGTTTTTGTTGCCTACCCGCTGTTCCGCCTGATCTCGGACAGCTTCTTCAAGATCTCCCCGCTTGTGGGGGGCCCCCGCGAATTCGTGGGCCTGGACAACTACGTCCGAGCCTTCACGTCCCCGGACTTCATCAGCGCGGGTTGGCGGACGCTCGCCTACACCCTGACGGTCGTGACTCTCGAGTTCGCCCTCGGTCTGGGCATGGCGCTCCTGTTCACCACCCTGGGCAAAAAGTCCCAGGTCTGGCGGACACTGTTCCTGTACCCCTTGATGATCGCGCCGATCGTGGCCGGCCTGCTCTGGAAGTTCCTCATGATCGACAACTTCGGACTTCTCGGCACACTGCTGAACCAAGCGGGCATCCTGCAAAACCCGAACCAGATCGGCTGGCTCTCAAACCCTGACATCGTGCTGTTCTCCGTCGCCGTCCCGGACATCTGGCTGACAACATCGTTCATGTGCCTGGTCCTCTTCGCCGGACTGCAGAACATCCCGGGAGATCTCATCGAAGCGGCCAGGCTCGACGGCGCCCGGGCGCCTTCGCTGCTGTTCCGCATCATCCTCCCGCTCCTCCGCCCGGTCATCGCTGTCGCGCTCGTTGTCCGCGGCATCGACGCGGCGAGGGCTTTTGACACCATCCTTATCCAGACCAACGGCGGGCCACAGTCCGCATCCGAAACTATGAGCTTGCTCGTCTACCGGACGATGATCCGCTTCGGCGACCCCGGGCTGGCAAGCGCCATGGGCACCATTTATCTGTTGGCCATGCTCGCCATAGCCTTCGTCGCAGTCACCACGATCTGGCGGCCGGGAAAGGACACCTGATGAGCATCGCAGACGCCAACAACCACGGCAGCATGCCGATCGTTCCTGCCGGGCCACAGCCCGCAGGCGTGGAACATCGCAACGCGCAGGCATCGAAGACCGGCATGGGCGGCCTGGCCCTCGAACCCGGGCGGCCCATGCCGGTGCCGGCCCCGGCAGGCGCCGGCCGAAAGCGCCGGAGCGTCCACCGCGAGGGACTCGAAGCAGGAAAGCGCAGCACCAGGACCATCCTCTGGATCCTGCTCGCAGCCTCGCTGATCCTTTATGGCTTCCCGTTCCTGTACCTGCTGTTCACATCGTTTAAGACCCCAATCGACACAATCGCTGTCCCGCCCACAATCCTCCCCAGGGAGTGGACGCTGGAGAACTACGCCAACGCCCTGGGCCGCAACGGAGTCCCGGCCTCGTTCATCAACAGCATCCAGACGGCGGTCATCAGCACACTTCTCTCCCTGGTGCTGTCTGTGCCGGCGGCCTACGGCATCACACGGTACAAGACCCGCAGCGGCAGGATCTTCATCATGGCCGCGCTGGTGACCCGCATGGTGCCCCCCGTGGCGATCGGCATCCCGCTGGCCTCGATGATGGCCTCCGTCGGCCTTGCCGATACCCCCATTGCGCTGTCAATCGCGCACACCACCATCTCGCTGCCGCTCTCGATCTGGCTCATGTCCAGCTTCTTCGAGGCGGTGCCGAAAGACCTGGAAGAGGCTGCGACCGTGGATGGGTGCAGCAGGCTGGGTGCGTTGTGGCGGGTGGTGATTCCGGTGGTTTCCGGCGGCATCGCCGTCACCGCGATCTTCGCCTTCCTGGCTTCCTGGAACGAGTTCCTTTTCGCCCTCCTGATGACGGCCATCCGTTCCCAGACAACGCCCGTGGTCATCGCGAACTTCCAGACCCAATTTGGCCTGGACTGGGGCTCCATGACGGCTCTGGCCGCCGTCTACTCCATCCCGGTCATCCTTTTGACCCTGCTGCTGCAGCGGAAGATCGTGGCAGGCATGACGCTTGGCGCCGTCAAGGGCTAGACCACCAGCAACGAGTAGCCTACTGGTAACCCCCAGGGGCATCACCAACCATAAGGACGTGGGACGCAGATGAGTAACAGGAACATCGGGATCAAGGACGTGGCCGTAGCCGCCGGCGTGTCAGTGACGACTGTTTCCCACGTCCTCAACGAGGTTTCCTATGCCCGGATCAGCCCCGAAACCAGGGACAAGGTCCGGTCCGTCGCAGAGCAGTTGGGCTACGGCCCCAACCGGCTTGCGCAGGCCCTCCGGACCCAGCGGACGGGGATGCTCGGGCTGGTGAGTGAGGATATCGCTACCACGCCCCACGCCGGCCGGATCATCCTGGGTGCCGATGAGGCTGCGAAGGCCAGGGGGTACAACCTGATGATCATCAACACCTCCGGTTCTGCCAGCCTCGAATCGAGGCAGGCAGATGTTGAGGCCCTCCTGGAGCGCCGGGTGGACGGGATCCTGTACGCCACCATGTACCACCGCACCGTGAAGCTGCCGGCAAACCTGGGCAGCGTGCCCTCCATCCTGGTCGACTCGGTGGCCACGGACGGGAACATCACAGCCGTGATTCCGGACGAAGAAGGTGGCGCACGCGCGGCCATGGGTGCGCTCCTTGAGGCCGGCCACACCCGGGTGGGCTTCATCAACAACACCGACGATGTCCCGGCGACACGGCAGCGGCTCCATGCCTTCCGGGCCGCGCTGGAGGAGGCAGGGCTCGACGGCGGCACAGCGCCCGTGGAGGCAGCGGCCTCGGAGGTTCAGGGCGGCTACGAGGCTGCCCGGCGGATCCTGGCACGCGGCGACCGCCCCACCGGGCTCTTCTGCTATAACGACCGGATGGCGATGGGCGCCTACCGGGCCGCCGCGGAACTGGGACTTTCCATCCCCGCCGACCTTTCCGTGGTGGGTTTTGACGACCAGGAACTCATCGCCGCCAACCTTTACCCTGGCCTGACCACCGTGGCGCTGCCCCATTACGAGATGGGCGCGTGGGCCACCGAACACCTGATAGACGCCGTCGAGGGGAAAACGGACCTTTCCCTCATGGCACTGCATCCGACCATCCTGGGCTGCCCGCTGGTACGCCGTGATTCCATCGCGGCCCCGCGCCACTGAGCAGCCAACCCTTCCACTTCCCAGAGGACCGCACCAAACATGTCCACCTTCCTTGATGCTCCACGCCCGGAAACACCTCCGGACGGGACCGCCCGGTTCCGTCCGGCCATCCACTTCACGGCACGGGACACCTGGCTGAATGATCCCAACGGCCTGGTGTTCCACAACGGCGTCTACCATCTCTTTTTCCAGAACAACCCGTTTGGCAACGTCTGGGGCAACATGTCGTGGGGCCACGCCACCTCCCCGGACCTGGTGCACTGGACCGAACATCCCGTCGCCATTGCGTGCGACGAGGTGGAGGACATCTACTCTGGCAGCGTGGTGGTGGACCACGGCAACACGTCCGGTTTTGGCACGGCGGATGCGCCGGCCCTGGTGGCCATTTACACCAGTGCCTACAAAGCTGCGTCGGGACACAGCGGCATCCAGGCCCAGTCGCTGGCCTACAGCACCGATGCCGGCATGACCTGGCGGAAGTACGACGGGAACCCTGTCCTCACCAGGAATTCGGCGAACTTCCGCGATCCCAAGGTGTTCCGCTACCACGGAGACCAGGGAACCTACTGGGTCATGGTCGCCGTCGAAGCGCATCACCAGCAGGTGGTCTTCTACCGTTCGGATGACCTCACGTCCTGGGATTTCCTGAGCGATTTCGGCCCGGCCAACGCCGATGCGGGCGACTGGGAGTGCCCCGATCTCTTTCCGCTCGCGGTGGACGGCGACCCGGACAACACCAAGTGGGTCCTGATAGTGAACGTCAATCCCGGCGCAGTGGCAGGAGGTTCCGGGGGCCAGTACTTCGTGGGGCATTTCGACGGCGTCCGGTTCGTCCCGGACGCAGGTTCCCTTGCAGCGCCGGGCGGGGTCAGTTCCCTTGATGCAACCGCCGCAGCCGCAGCGCTGCGGCAATGCCTATGGCTGGACTGGGGACGCGACTGCTACGCCTCCGTGTCCTTCAGCAACGCCCCGGACGGCCGCCGCATCATCATCGGCTGGATGAACAACTGGGACTACGCCAACGACCTGCCCACAGCACCCTGGCGGTCCTCCATGACCCTGGCCCGCGAACTCCGCCTTACCGCGTCCCACGGCGCAGCCCGCCTGGTCCAGCAGCCGATCCTGGCTGGGCACGGAGAAACAGAGAAGCTCCCGCGTACCACACGGTTGCTGAGCGCGGGGTTGCTTGAGCTCAACGGCACAGCCCTGCGGCTGCCGGATGCGGTCCCCGGAACGGCCCAGATCATCGAAGCCGAGCTTGCCCCCGGCGGCGCTGACCGACTCGAGTTGCGGATCCTCGGAAGCAGCGACGGGACCACAGGCGCAGTCCTAAGCTATGACGCGTCCCGCGCCATGCTCAGCCTTGACCGCCGGCACGCAGGTGACGCCGGCTTTCACGCCAAGTTCGCTTCCGTCGAGTCAGCCCCGCTGGTCCTGGAAGATGGGGTCCTCAAGCTGCAGATCGTCGTCGACCATTGCTCCGTGGAGGTCTTTGCCCAGGGCGGCATGGTGGTCATGACCGACCTCGTCTTTCCTGAAGCAGAGCACCTGCAGACCTGGCTGTCCGCCGAGGGCGGGCGGGCCACCGTCCTGAGACTCGCGGTTTCATCACTTGACTAAGGAAGGGTCCAGAATGTCAACAACGCAGCACCTTCACAGTGGTCCCGCGGCGGGCATCGATGTGATGGTCGTCGGCGAAGCCCTGGTGGACATTGTCGTCTCTCCCCGGGGCACGGTTGCGCACCCGGGCGGATCGCCGGCGAACGTCGCCTACGGGCTCGGCCGACTGGGAGTCGACACCGCACTATTGACTTCAATCGGCGACGACCACTACGCCGCCGCCATCGAAGACCACCTTCGAAGCGCCGGCGTACGCCTCCTGCCCGGTTCCAGACGGCAGGGTACAACCGCTACGGCCACCGCAGTCCTGGCATCGGACGGTTCGGCCCGGTACAACTTCGACATCCAGTGGGACCTTCCGCGAACGGCGCCGGCCACCCTCCCCAAGGTCCTGCATACCGGTTCGATCGCCACCTTCCTGGCCCCGGGTGCGGCAGCAGTACGCGGACTCCTCGAACAGTCGCACCAGCGCTGCCTGGTCACCTACGACCCCAACATCCGCCCTGCCCTGCTCGGCAGCTACGGTGAGGCCAAGACGATCTTCGAGGAACTCCTCCCGTTCACCGACGTGGTCAAGCTCAGCGACGAGGACGCCCACTGGCTCTATCCGCGGCGGCCGCTGGAGGAGATTTCACGCCACATCCTGGACTTGGGCGCCGGGCTGGTCGCCATCACCAGGGGAGTGGACGGGTCCATGCTGACGACGCGGGACGCGCACGTGCCGGTTCCCCCGGTCACAGCCGCAGTGGCGGACACCATCGGTGCGGGCGACTCATACATGTCCGCCCTGATCTACGGACTCCTCATGCGCGGGACGGACGGCATGGCGCCGTCGGTGCTGGAAGCGCTGGGCCGGATGGCTTCCAAGGCCGCCGCGATCACAGTTGGCCGCCCCGGTGCCCAACCGCCAACATTGGATGAACTGCAGTCGGACGTCCCGGAACAGCAGCCGGCGCACCAGTGAGAACACCAAGGAAAGAAGCTATGTCCAGCAACAACTATTACGACGTGACGGCCTGGCCCGTTGGCAACCCGGCCAAGGACGTCGGCGAAGTCATCAACAGCATCATCGCTGACATCAAGGAACGGCAGTCCGCCACGGATGTTGACAACGGCGGAAAACCGGGCGCGGTCATCTACCTGCCGCCGGGGGACTACCGCCTCCGGACCCAGGTGGTGATCGACGTCAGCTTCCTCAAGATCCAGGGTTCCGGACATGGCTTCACGTCATCGAGCATCCGATTCAACGTTGCCGCTGACGAGTGGCCGGACCTGCACGAACTGTGGCCCGGAGGCAGCCGGATCCTCGTCGACATTGCCGCCGGTGAAGCAGGAGCGGAAGTCGCGGGCGCCGCCTTCTACATCGAGCGGGAGGGCAGCCCCCGTATCAGTTCCGTGGAGTTTTCCAACTTTTGCATCGACGGGCTGCACTTTGCGCCGGATGGTTCGGAGCTGGACAAGGAAAACACCTACGTCAATGGCAAGACCGGGATCTATGTTGCCAGCGCCAACGACTCCTTCCGCATCAACGGCATGGGGTTCGTCTACCTCGAGAACGCACTGACCATCCACAAGGCGGACGCACTTTCCATCCACGACAACTTCATCGCCGAATGCGGCAGCTGCATCGAACTGCGTGGCTGGGGACAGGCATCGAAGATCACCGACAACCTTGTGGGAGCCGGATTCAAGGGCTATTCGATCTACGCCGAGAACCACGGCGGACTGTTGGTCACTGCCAACAACGTCTTCCCCAGGGGTGCGAGCAGCGTGCACCTCAAGGGGGTAACGCGGTCCAGCGTGAGCAACAACCGGCTGCATTCGTTCTACCCGGGGATGGTGGTCCTTGCGGAAGGCAGTTCCGAGAACCTCGTTGCCACCAACCATTTCCTGCGCGACCATGAGCCCTGGACGCCTTTCCTGGGAATCGACAACGGGCTGGATGACCTTCACGGCCTGCTCTGCGTCAGCGGCAGCAACAATTCGATCATCGGCAACCATTTCTCTGAAGTCATTGACTCGCAGACCATCCGGCCGGCAGGCGCCACCCCGGTCATCATCCGGCTGGTGGAGGGGACCGCAAACTTCGTCTCGAATAACCACGTGGTTGCCCTTGATGTCAATGCCACCTCGAGTGACTCGTGCTTTGAGGCGCAGGTGGACGCCCTGCTGACCACAGGCGCAGCAAGCGGCCTCGCCGTTACGGCCGTCCAGGTCGACGCCGGATCCGCCCGCAACACGATCCTTGACTCCGGAACCGAAGCCGAGGTGGTGGCGGACCGGGTATCCAACGCCATCAGGGCAACACCGTCAGTCGGTTTGTCATCGAAGAGCACTCCTGTGGCCGAGCAACTTGCCGAGTAGCGGCAACAATAGGTGCGTCACAGCACAGCCGGGTGGGCTTGCTTGAGCCCTACGCGAGGAGCAATAGCCCGAATGTCCGCCAGGGCGGCACAAAGCCCAAATGTGGGGATATCTCTTGGCAGCAACTGGCATCCGTTCGGATTGATGTCGGCGTATCCATAGATCAACCCGAACTTTCGGAATTGGCTGTGAGACGAGCAGCAAGCACCTGTTGGTGCCCCCTAGTGCTGCAGGCTTTCCGGAATATGGATTGCCTGCAGCACTAGGGGCCGGGTGCCCGGCCCCTCGCGCGGTATTCCCTGCTGCAGTGACCGTCGTACAGGGCGTGCAGAACCGCAGGGACTAAGGGTGGTCCCTGCGTGACCGCGGTCATTCCCCGAGCCGTCAGCAATGGTGTTGCGTCATGGGAGCCAACCTCCCGAAGCGGGATTCCCAAGGGGTAGGGTAATGCCCTAGTCGACGAAGGAGTCACGATGAGCTACAAATATCGAA
Organism: Pseudarthrobacter sp. NPDC058196; assembly: GCF_042882685.1. NCBI lineage: Bacteria > Bacillati > Actinomycetota > Actinomycetes > Micrococcales > Micrococcaceae > Pseudarthrobacter > Pseudarthrobacter sp. NPDC058196. The sequence goes on along the minus strand of NZ_JBHVVN010000006.1, from coordinate 243,254 downwards.
CTGTTCGAGTTCGCGGTACCGAGCTGGTTGGAACAATTGCCAGGAAGCACGGGGGTGCGGCTGACATCTACGAAACGTCCAAAGACTTGAGCACCTCGGTAGTTCCGGTGTTCTTCGAAGCAACTGGCGAGATCCGTTTCTTCGACAGGTCAGTGCTGGAGGACGTTGTGGCACCCAGCACGTAGCCCACGATTCAGGGGTAGATGGGGGTGTGGCCGATGTCCGCACTTTCCCCGTCGAAAGGGTCGCACGCTGGTTGGACATGCTTTGGATTCGGCATGCTTTCGCGGCCGAGATCGGTCATGATCGGGCCCTCTTCACCGACGCACGCTCGCTCAAGGCCTAGGACGGCTCTGCGCCTCCGCGTTGGATGCCCGCCCGGGCGTAGATTAGGTCCCTGGCAAAGAACAACTCTTTCGGAGAGTACCTGCAGGCGCGCCGTAGGCTTGTCCGGCCGGAGGACGTCGAACTGCGCAGCTACTGGCGGCGTCGCGTTCCGGGTCTTCGCCGTGAGGAGGTTGCCGGCCTCGCGGCGAGCCGGGCACGAACGTGCTGCGGGCAGCGTTTTTGGATCCCGCCGAACGGGAGCTCTATCAGGACTGGGAGCGCGTCATGGAGGACGCGACCGCGGGACTTCGCGCAGCCGTGGGGGAGCGCGTCCAGGACCCGCAGCTGGAAGCGCTGGTCATGGAGCTGTCTGAGCGCAGCTCCTACTTTCTCCGGCTGTGGGGGCGCCACGATGTCCGTCCGAAGGTGGCGGGTAAGCGTCAATTGCATCACCCGGTGGTGGGCGACCTTGAGCTCTTCCACGAAAAACTGGCAGTGGCCGGGACCGACGGTCATATCCTGGTTATTCATCACGCAGAGCCCGGAAGTGCCTCCGAACGGGCCCTGGAGCGCCTGGTCCGGACAGTCCCGGGCGTGGCCCGGACCCTCTACCCACGGCGGCTCTGAATCAGTCCCGGGGGTGGCCCCTGCATTCATATGAATCACAGGGTTCTGGTTGTCTGATTCCGGCAGGAGGACACTGAAGCTCGAAGTTTCCCGTTTCCCCCTGCTCCTTGAAGCTTGCAGCCGAGGGGCGGCGGGTGGCTCCTATGAAAAAACACCTTCCAGCTCGGGTTTGTCCTGGCAGGCCATTCTGCGGACCATAATCGTGGTCTGCAGAAAGGCCTGCCGGACCGTCGGCCTGGACTAATGCACTTCCTTGATTTCCTTAATGGTCAAGTTCCGGAATGTGGCGGTTCCCTCATGGGCGTAAAGGCGGATTCCGTCGTCGCCCTCAAGGGGGAATACGCGGTGTGAGTGGACCACCCGTCCGTCTCCGACGAACATCTCCACGCTCGTAAGGTCCACGAGGATGCGGATGGTGAGCCGTCCTGTCGAGGGGTCGATAGGAGTCTGGCTTTCGCCGCCGGTGGGGTTGACCGTTGGCCGCCGATTCAGGTACGCGAAGGGGCCTCGCAGAAATGCGCCGGCGGCGACGTGCCTGCCGCCGCCCGGTGCACGGCAGAGCTCAAAACCGATATTGGCGGGTGCGGAAGCGGGGTCCCACACGAGCTCGCAGGTCAGGTCGTAAGCAGATGCGTGGATGTCGAGGTCATGGGTGCCAGTTACAGCAACGTCCTCCAAACGATGGCTTCGCTTGACGTGGTTGTCCAGCGCAGAGGTCGGGGCGGACACCAGGTGGTACCCGCCGCCCGCCTGTTTCAGGCGGACGTCGCGAACGATCATGTCGTCGCCGTTGTAGGCATCCGACTCAAGGGTCGGCGTGTTGTGGGGGTAGTCCCAAAAGTTTGCCCACCCGATTGCCCGGCGGAGGGTCTCATCTTCCGCGCCGGACGCGTCGTGATGGGGATACGTGACCGCTCCGTAAAAGTCATAGCCATAGTCGAGCCATTCGGGCTCTGCCCGATCAGGCGTGAATGATGTGCCGTCGAAGGCCCCTGCCCAGTACGCGTAGGTCGCGGGCAAGCCACGGCCTTTGCCGTTGGCGCTTGTGCCGAGGATCCAGTGGGAACTGCCGTCGTCAGCGGTCATGCGGAAGATATCGGGGCATTCGAGCAGTCCCAGATCGGTGCGCACGAACTCGCCGACGCGCCGCCAGGACCGCAGGTCGGCGGATGTGTAGAAGCCAAGCTTTTGCCCCTCGCCGTTCACCATGAACCACCGCCCGCGGTCAGCGTCCCAGATCACTTTGGGATCCCGGAAGTCGGGTACACCCGGGTTTGGCAGCACCGGGGCGGAACCGGCGGCCTGGAAGGACCGTCCGCGGTCGGTCGAGTACCAGAGGTACTGGGCCTGGCATCCTTCCGGCGCCTGCGTCACAACCGCAATCACCGCCCCTTCGCCGAACCCGGCGGTGTTCCGTTCGTCGACCACAAGGGATCCTGACCAACAATCACCGTTTCCATCGCTGAACTTCGGGATGGCAACGCCACGGTCAGTGAAGGCGACATGGTCTGTGGTGGTGGCCCGGCGCCATGACGTGCCTCCGCCGCCCTGCAGGTAGTCGGCGTTGTACAGGTAGTAGTAGTGGTATTCCCCGTCAATGTAGAGGGGGCGTTGGGGGTCGTTCTTCCAGTTGCCGGGGACGCTGAAGTGATAGGTGGGGCGCATCCGGCGTAATCCTTTGAACATTGGGCTTTTTGATCCGGGGTCGGGTGCCGTGGTTGGTAAAGCGGCGGCGGGCTCGGCCAACCCTGCGGAAAGGGCCAGCGATCCGCTGATTGCCGCCGCACCGCTTCCTGTCAGGAGCGAACGACGAGAGACCATGGGCAAATTTGCCATAAGTTCCTTCTTCTTGTTTTGGGCAGCTTCGATGCTGCGGCCTGAGTGAGTCAGGGAAAGAGGCTCCGGGGACCCTCATCGATGTCGGCCATGGTCCAGGCGTCGAGGGAGAGTATCTGTGCGGTGCCTTCCGCGGCAAGGCTGACGTGCTCCCCGCCCAGGGTGGGGTAGACGCGGGCTGTCAACGGGATTCCGTTGGCGAAAATTTCGACGGCGGAGCGGTCCAGGATGACACGCAGGTGCACCCGTCCTTCGGGCATGGCGACGGGCCCGGACTTTTCTTCCACATCAACGGTGGGATCGAGGCTGCTTCGCGTGCGGTCCAGGCGGAGCGTGCCGTTGGTGGTGCCCTCAGGTGCCCGGCGCAGCTCGATGACCGTTTCTTCGTTGGGGCCGGCCGAGGTGCTCCCGTGCGTGGAGCCAAGGACACCAAGCCGCAGCCGGGCGCCAGGCGCCAGCTGGACATCCAGTTCGAGGTCGAGTTGCGTGCCGGACAGGCCGAGTTCCAACGCCGCCGATGTGCCGGACAACGTCAGCCCGGGCACGCTCACATGGTCACGGCGCAGCTTCTTGATGTCCGGTACGGGCGCGAAGCGGAGGGAACCGTCATCAGCCGCCGTGACGATTCGCGGCAGGCTCATGACTCCTGACCAGCCGGCCTCCACCATCGCGGCATCACTTCGGCCTTCCTGCAGCCAGCCGAACATGAGACGCCGGCCGGACTCATCCTGAAAGGATTGCGGCGCGTAGAAGTAGCGGCCTCCGTAATCGAGGCGGTGCAGCGCCGCCGGCTCGAACGTATCCCCGGCGTACCGGCCGGTCCAATAGAGCGGGTGGCGGGTATCGCCGTCGTCCCAAGCGGAGAAGACCAGCACGTCAGGCGAGCCGTCCGAAGGCACAGACCCCAGCGGGCCCTTCCCCGCCCGGAACAGGTCCACGCATTCCCACATGGTCCCCGTCCAGTCATCGTCCGCGGGATCGCCTTGCGAGGTATCGCCGATCAACAGCGGCCCGATGTAGTCCCATTGCCGCAGATCGGAAGACTCGTACAGGAACGCCGTACCGCCGCGCCGGCGAATGCCCGAACCCACCAGCTGCCGCCACTTGGTTCCTTCACGCCAGACGCAGTGATCGCGGTACGCCGTGATGTCTACGCCAACCGGCGGTGCTGCGATCACGGGGTTTCCGGGGTTCTTCGTCCAGCTCAAAAGGTCCGGAGAGCCTACGGCGATGCAGGGCAGCTCCTTCCCTTCGAACCGCCCCGAATACACCAGGGTGGGCGTGCCGCCGTCGTTCACCAAGACCCCGGACCAGCAGCCATCGGCGTCCGGGCCCTCGGACGGTTCCAGGGCAACAGGCCGGTCCGCCCAGGTGACGAGGTCGGTGCTGGTGGCGTGGCCCCAGCGGATGTGGTGGTGGAAAGCACCCTCCGGGTTGTACTGGTAAAAGAGGTGGTAGGTTCCGTTCCACTGGCTGACGCCGTTGGGATCGTTAAGCCACCCGGCCGGTGATACGAAGTGGAACCGCGGCCGGAGGGGATCGGCCTCGGCACGCGCAACCAGTTCATCCTGGGGAACGGTGGCGAGCGGGTGGGTCAGTTCAGTCATGCGGAGGCCTCTTCTTGAGTGTTCGACGCCGGGAAGCTGGCTTGCGTGGGCTCGCCCGCCAAGGCATGGCCGTCGCTGCCGGTCCACGGCTGGTAGAGGTGGCAGCGCAGCCAATGGCGCTTTCCGGGGTCGCCAACCTGATGGCGCACGGGTTCCTCGGCTGAGCAGGCCTGGTGCGGGTCGCCGTCGTAAGCGCAATGCGCTGAGGCCATGACCGCTTGCCGCAGTTCGGCACGGCGGACGGGGTCATACGAACCTGCCCTCGCGGGGTCCGGGACAGCCGAAACCAGGAGTTGGGTGTAGGGGTGGGCGGGGTTTGCGAGCAAATCCAGGGATTCGCCTTCCTCGACGATTTCCCCGGCGAACATGACGGCCGTCCGGTCCGCCAGGTAGCGGGCGGACGCGAGGTCGTGGGTGATGTAGAGCATGGAGATGCCCTGCTCGTCGCGGAGCTTGCGCATCAGGTTCAGTACGCCGATACGGACCGAAACATCCAGCATGGAGGTGGGTTCGTCGGCCAGGATGACTTGGGGTTCAACGGCGAGTGCCCGGGCAATCGCAACGCGCTGGCGCTGACCGCCGGAGAGCTCGTGCGGATACGAGTCGAGCATGTCAGCCTGCAGGCCAACAGTGGTCATGAGTTCCTCGAGCCGCCGCCGGGTCTCCTCTTCGGAACCGCCACTCTTACCGTGGATCGCCAGCGAACGGCGCAGGAAATGCTCGATCCTGTGGGCCGGGTTCAGGGAACCGAAAGGGTCCTGGAAGACCATCTGCAGCTGGGAGCGGAACGCCCGGGATGCCTGGAAACGGTCTCGTTTGAGGATGTCGACGCCGTCGAGCAGGATCACTCCCGAGCTCGGCTTCTCGAGCCGGGCAACGCAGCGGGCCAGGGTGCTTTTGCCGGAACCGGATTCCCCCACAAGGGCCACGATTTCGCCGCGGCCAAGCGCCAGGTCCACGCCGTGCAGTGCGCGGACCGAGGCGCGGGAGAACAAACCGCCCATGGGGAACGACTTGCCCAAGCCGCGAATTTCAAGGGCGGGGGTGCCGGCGGTGGAACCAGCGTCCGGGGACGTTAGGGAGTGGCTCATCGTACGGCTCCTGCCAGGTTCGCGGAATCGGTCACGGAAGCGTCGGCACCAACGGGAGCCACGAAATGGCCGGGTGCCGCCTCGCTGAGGTCCGGAATGTTCCGGAACTTCACGCCGTCGGGCAGTCCCGTCAGCGGAACACGCGGGCCGGTGAGCGGCGGGAACGCGCCCATCAGAGCCTGGGTGTAAGGGTGGCGGGGGTTGGCGTAGACGTCCTGGGCCTTCGCTGTCTCCACGATCCTGCCGCCGTACATCACGGCCATGCGGTGCGAAAGTTCCACCATGAGCGACATGTCGTGCGTGATGAAGAGGACAGAGAAACCGAGCTCGCGCTGGAGCTCCTTGATTTGCGCCATGATCTCCTGCTGCACCACCACGTCCAGCGCGGTGGTGGGTTCGTCCAGGATCAACAGCGATGGCTTGAGCGCCACGGCCATTGCTATGACAGCGCGTTGACGCATGCCGCCCGAAAGTTGGTGCGGGTATGACTTCAGGCGTGCCGGGTCGATCCTCACGAGCTCGAGCAGTTCACCCGCGCGCCGCAGGGATTCCTTGCGGGCATAGCCGGCGTGGGTGGTGTAGATGTCCACGATCTGTTCGCCGATGGTCAGCACAGGATTGAGTGAGTTCATGGCCGACTGGAAGACCATGGCCACGTCCTGCCAGCGGAAGCGCCGCAGCTCCTCCGTGCTCATGGCCAGGACGTCCTTTCCGCCAAAGGAAATGCTGCCGCCGGCGATCTTCGCGGGCTCTTTCAGGAGCCGCATGACCGAGTTGGCGATGGTGGACTTCCCGCAGCCGGACTCTCCTGCGAGGCCGAACACTTCACCGGTGCCGATGCTGAAGGAAACGCGGTCGACGGCGGTGGTGGAGCGGGTGTCGCCGACGTACTTGACGCTGAGGTCCTTGACCTCCAGGACGGGCTCGTGCGAGCCGAAGGAGACTTGGGAGACGGTCATTTGGCGGCGCTCCTTTCGGTGGATTTCGGTGACTTGATCTTCCGCAGCCGCGGGTTGGTAACCTCGTCCACGGCGTAGTTGATGAGGGCAAGGGCGAAAGCGACCAGCGCGATGCAAACACCCGACGGGACGAACACCCACCAGCTGCCGGTGAGCAGGGCGCCTTCGTTGCCGGCCCAGAAGAGGTTGTTTCCCCAGGAGACGGTGCTGACATCTCCCAGGCCCAGGAACTCCAGGCCCGCCTGTGCGCCGATGCCGTAGATGACGCAGGCCAACAGGGTGCCCATGACGATCGAGGCCATGTTGGGCAGGATTTCGCGGAACATGATCCGCCCTGCCCGTTCGCCGGACACTACGGCTGCGGCCACGAAGTCCTTTGAACGGATGGACAGGGCCTGTGAGCGCAGCACGCGTGCCGAGCCTGCCCAGCCGGTGACCACGAGGACAAGAATCACTGTGCCCAGGCCCGGAGGAAGGAATGCGGCAAGGATGACCAGCAGGGGAAGGCCGGGAAGGAGCAGGAAGATGTTGGTTGCCAGGGACAGTGCTTCGTCGATGACCTTGCCGAAGTACGCCGAGGCAAGTCCCACCAGGATGCCGATGAAGGTGGAGGCGACGCCCACCGTCAGCCCCACGAACAGGGAACTCCTGGAGCCGTGGATTGTCAGCGCGAGCACGTCCTGTCCTTTGGCGGTCGTTCCCAGCCAGTGCTCCGGAGATGGTTCCAGGGACGCCATGGCGGTGATCCGTGACGGGTCGCCGGGGAAGAGTGCCGGTGCGAGCAGGGCCAGTGCGATGAAGGCGAGCATCACGGCCATGCCCGTCAATGCTTTTTTGTTGGTGAGGAGGCCGTGGACGAAGCTGCGGTTGGGCTTGCGGGCGGCTGGAGTTTTGCCGGCCGTCTTGCCGGGCTGCTGGAGTATTACGGTTGTCATGTTTGGTCCCTAGTTGCTGCGCACGCGCGGGTCGAGGCGGACGTAGAGGATGTCCACCATGAAGTTGGCCAGCAGCACGGCGGCGGTGATGGTCAGGAACAGGCCCTGCATGAGCGGGTAGTCGAGGCCCTGGACGGCGTTGAGGAGTTGGTATCCGACCCCCGGGTAGGCGAACACCACCTCGGTGAGCAGCGCACCGCCCACCACGAATCCCAGCCCCATGCCGAAGCTCGTGACCGACGGGAGCATGGCGTTGCGGGCCGCGTAGCGGAGCATGATCCGGCCCGGACGGAGTCCCTTGGCCTCAGCCATGGTGATGTAGTCCTCGGAGTTGGTGGCGATCATGGTGTTCCGCATTCCCAGCATCCAGCCGCCGACGGAGACCAGTACGATGGTCAGCGCCGGGAGCACCAGGTGGGCGCCGACGTCGCCAATGAACTCCCATGTGAAGCCGGGCTCCAAACCGTCGGTGAAGGCGTGGCGGATGGGGAACCAGCCCAGCACCACGCCGAACAGGTACAGGGCGCCCATGGCCAGCCAGAAGTACGGGAACGAGCCGATGAACACGAGCAGCGGGGGGAGTGCTGAGTCAACCGCGCCGCCTCGCCGCCAGGCGGCCAGGATGCCCAGCAGGTTGCCCACGACGGCGGCAATCACCAGCGCGGTTCCACCGAGCAGGAGGGTCCAACCGATCTGGGACGAAATGACTTCCGTGACCGGGGTGGGGAAACGTGAGATGGAGACGCCCATTTGCCCGGTGAAGATGTTGTGGAGGTAATCGATGTACTGCTCCCAGAGAGGCCGGTCGTCAACGCCGAGCAGCTTGCGCAGCGCCTCGATCTGTTCCGGCTGCATTCTGTCCTGGGAGCGGGCGAACATGCGGGAGACGGGGTCCCCGGGCATGAAGCGCGGGAGCAGGAAATTCAGGGTGATGGATGCCCAGAAGGCGATCAGGTAGAAACCCAGGCGGCGCAGGATGAAGCGCACGGTTTCCCTCCATTTCGGGAATTGCGGAAAGTTTAGGGGCTGGCCGCCGGATGATCCGGCGGCCAGCAGTGATGCGTGATGGCCTACGCCGCCCGGGTTTCCTGGCAGCGGAGTGCGGCCAGGGAGGCGGTGGGACTACTTGCGCGGTTCCAGTGTGGTCAGCACCAGTACCGTGGAAGGTGAGCGCACCGAGAGTGTGGCGTAAGGGTTGTCCTCGGTGGGCCAGCCGGTGAAGCGGGTGTCGTTGAAGGCACCCCACTCCGGGCCGGAGAACAGCGGCACCAGCGGTGCGGCGTCGTTGTACTCTTCCTGCAGCTTGTTGGCGATGTCCTTTTGCCGGGACGGGTCGGTGGCTGCCGCGAACTCCGTCAGCAGGGCGTCGGCTTTGGGGTCGCCGAAGCGGTGGTAGTTGTCGAACGTCTTGGTGCCTGCCGGCTTGACGGTTGCGCTCCCCATGGAGGTGTTGAAGTACTTGTATGGGCTGGGGTCGTTGGCGCTCCAGACGATGCCGGAGTCGAAATCGCCTGTCTCGTAGCCGGCAACCACGGCCGCCCAGTCCGGCGACTCCACCTTGGCTGTTACGCCCACCTCTGCCAGGTTCTGCGCGATCACGTTGGCTACGGACAGCCAGTCGGACGAAGTCGCGCCCACGGAGATCTTGAATTCGAAGGGCTTGCCGTCCTTGAGCGTACGTTTGCCGTCCGCACCCTTCGGGTAGCCCGCCTTGTCCAGCAAATCATTGGCCTTTTGGACGTCCAGTTTGGTCCAAGTGCAGTTGTCCTTGACCTGGGTGTTCTTCCAGGTCTCGTAGTTGCCGGAGAGTCCGGTGCAGTCTGCGGGCTTGGCGTAGCCGCTCATGCCGATCTTGGTGACCTGGTCCCGGTCCACGGCCATGCTCAGCGCCTTGCGGACATCAACATCGTTGAAGGGCGCCTTGGTGGTGTTGAGCTGCCAGTTGATCATGGCGCCCGTGGCCGGGAACCAGTAGTGCCGGTGGTCCTTATCCTTCGAGACGAAGGTCTTTTCGATATTCGGGATGTACTGCGGAGCCCAGTCCACGTCGCCGTTGGCGGCGGCGAGGTTGGCGCCGTCATTCCCGGCAAAGGCAAGCATCTTGATGCCGGCGATCTTCTGCTTTTCGGGCTGCCAGTAATTGGGGTTCTTCTTCAGCACGAAAGACTGGGCCTGGAAGCTGTCCACCACCGTGTACGGCCCGGTGCCCACCGGCTTGGCGTTGGCGTCCTTTTCCGGATCGGCCAGGGCGGACCAGATGTGCTTGGGCAGGATGCTCAGCTGACCGACGTCGTAGAGGGCTGGGGACCAAGGCTTGTTGAAGTTGAACGTGACCCTGTTTCCTTCTGCGGTCACGCCGTCCAAGTACTCGTAACCGCCCTTAAGTTTCTTCTGGAGCTCGAAGGTGTAGGCGACGTCGTCGGCAACGAACGGTTGACCGTCGGACCACTTCACCCCATCACGCAGTGTGAAGGTAATGGACTTGCCGTCGTCGGCGGCCTTCCATTCGGTGGCGAGCCACGGCATCGTGTCTCCCTTGGCCGGGTTGAAGACCAGCAACGACTCGTAGATGGACTGCTGGACCATCGGGTTGACAGTGGGTGCAAATGGATTGAAATTCTGGACGAACGTGCCCATGTCTTCACGCGGAATGGTGAGGAAGGCGCTGGCGTTCGCCGCGGCGTCGGTGCCGCCGGTCTTGTTGGCTGCACAGCCGGTCAGCAGCAGTGCGCCTATCGCCAGCCCGGCTGCCGTCACTCGGGCAGCCCTCAGGAATCGGGGTTGTGTCATGATGGGTATCTCTTTCCTATCTTCATCAGCAAGGTGAAGGGGTTGGGGGAGGGGTTGCTCTTCGCTATTGATTTCGCGGTCAGACCGAAGAGCGTTCTAGCAGCGGACAGCCGACTAATTGCTGGTCGGCAATTATCGGCTGTCCTGCTGTCAGGGCTGCGAGCGTCTGGACTCCCAGAGCGCCCATTTTTTCGAACGGCAACGCAACCGTGGTCAGCTTGGGCCTGAGGTAGGCCGCAATCAGTTCCTGGTTGTCGAAGCCAATCACGGCGATGTCTCCGGGGATGGTCAGGCCCCGTTCTTTGATGGCGTCGTAAGCGCCCATCGCCATGCGGTCGTTGAGGCAGAACAGCGCGGTTGGCCTGTCCCGTTCCGGGTAGCGGTCCAGGATTTGGCACGCGGCCTCGTACCCGCCATCCGCCGTCGCATGTCCTGGCACCACAAGCTCGGGGTCCAGCTCAAGCCCGGCGCCGGCAAGTGCTTCGCGGGCACCTGCCAAACGTCCGACTGCTGCCGGGATATCCGGGTCCAGGTTGATCACTCCGATCCGGCGGTGGCCGGCTTGGAGCAACCGTTCGACGGCGACGCGGCCGCCTGCGTGCTCATCGGGGACAATCGAGGGCAGCCTTCCGTCCACGTCGAAGCAGTTGATCAGGACGGTGGGTACCTCGTTGGCGCTTTCCGGAACGTGCACGCCCCGATGGTAAGTGGCTGCGTAGAGCAGGCCTTCCACTCGCTGTTCCAGCAGCTTTTCAATGGCGGCATCTTCCATGCCTTGGTTGGGTCCTACGGCATCGGCCTGGTCGGAGGGCGCGATGAGCAGGAATTTGCGGTCCAGCCAGGCCTGGTCCTGGGCTCCTTTGATGATGTCGACGGCGAACGGTGCGGTCACGATTTCGGTGACGATCCCGTACCAGTCACTGCGCTGGGATGCCAGCGCCCGTGCCCCGGCGTTCGGGCGGTAGCCCAAAGCCTGAACGGCCTCGTTGATTCGAATCCGGGTCTCCTCGGAAATGCTGGCATTCTCGCGGTTGCTCAGCACGAACGAGACGGCTGTCCGGGAAACGCCGGCGTGCCTGGCGACATCATTCATGGTGACACCCCGCTGCCGCGCAGCCCCGGTGGGGGTAGGGGTAGTGGTCTTCGCCATTGAATGCTCCGGGGGTTGGGACGATGCTGCCGGTAGGTAACGCGCGTTACTTCTGCGTGTGATCGAGGTTACGCGCGTTACTCGTTCGCTGTCAAGGGTGCACCTTAAACTCCACAGAATGGTTGTCCATCAGCCTGTTCCCGCATTTTGCAAGCGCTTGCGTTAAAGATTTGGATCTGCCTAGCATGGTCACATGACAGCCAGTGTAGAAGCCGTCGCCGCCATGGCTGGAGTCTCAGTATCAACAGTTTCTCGCGCTCTCCGGGCAGTACCGGGAGTATCCGCTACCACCCGCAAGCGCGTGCAGGATGCGGCCCGCGAACTGGGTTATTCTGCGTCTCCCGCTGCTTCGCGGCTTGCGACAGGCCGAACGCGCGCGGTCGGCATTGTGGTGCCGGTCCTGGCGAAGTGGTTTTTCGGCAAGGTCATCAGCGAAGCAGCCCGGACCCTCCGGGAGGCCGGCTTTGACGTGCTCCTTTTTGAGCTGGCCACCCGTGCCCAGCGGGAGAGGTTCTTTGCCGGCGCCCAGCTGCATGGCAGGACCGACGGGGTCATCATCATGGCGCTGCAGCCCACAGGGGACGAGCTCGAATCGCTGGTTTCCCAAGGCCAGGCTGTGGCGCTGTTGGGGGCGGAGGCGCCGGGCATCGGATCAGTATCGGTGGACAATTTCAGCGCCGGGCGGGCTGCGGTGAGGCACTTGCTGAATCTCGGCCATGAACGGATCGCGTTCATTGGCATCCGCGATGACGAACGCAGCAACCTCGGCGGTGTGCCTCCCCGGCAACGGCTCCTGGGCTATCGGGAGGCACTCTCCGAAGCGGGATTGCCCGAAGACAGCACCCTTGAACAGTTGGATGAGAACAGTGTCGCCGGGGGTGCGGCCGCCATGTCCCGATTGCTCGTTGCGGAACAGGTTCCGACGGCGGCCTTTGTCGCCTCCGACGAGATGGCCTTCGGTGTCCTAAAAATCCTGCGCAAGGCAGGATTGGACATTCCGAGGGATTTCTCGGTTCTGGGATTCGACAACCACGAGCTCAGTGACGTCGTGGACCTGACCACAATGGACCACGAAGTAGCCGAACAAGGGCAAAGCGCGGCCCGGATCCTATTGGACGTCCTGGATGGGCGGGCCCCTGCCGCCTTGGGACATCCGGTGCGCCTGGTGGTGCGCGGAACCACAGGACCTCCCCGCGCCCTGCCCTGACTGCCAGCACCCCACATCCTCCTCATTCCGCCGGGCCCTCCGGCACCCCGTGAAAGGAAACTTGATGGAATACCGCAAACTAGGCACCAGCGGCATGTATGTCAGTGCCATAGCTCTTGGCAATTGGGCTACGCACGGCGAAACCGTGGACCAGGACCTCGCCACCGAATGTGTCCAGAAAGCGCTGGACCTGGGCGTAACCACCTTCGATACCGCGGACGCGTATGCAGGTACCAAGGCCGAATCCATGCTCGGCGAGGCCCTGAAGGGAGTCCGCCGCGAAGGCGTGGAAATCATGACCAAGGCGTTCTTCCCCACGGGACCGGGCAAGAACGACCGCGGCCTGTCCCGCAAGCACGTCATGGAATCCATCAATGGTTCGCTGCGGCGCCTGAAGACAGACTACGTGGACGTATACCAGGCGCATCGGTACGACTATGAAACCCCGTTGGCGGAAACCATGGGGGCCTTCGCGGATATCGTCCATGCCGGTAAAGCCCACTACATCGGGGTCTCCGAATGGACCGTGGAGGAGATTCGGGCCGGCGCAGCGCTGGCGGCCGACCTGGGCATCGGGTTGGTCTCGAGCCAGCCGCAGTACAGCATGCTCTGGCGGGTCATCGAGCCCGAGGTAGTGCCGGCCTGCGAAGAGCTGGGAATCACCCAGGTGTGCTGGTCACCGTTGGCCCAAGGCGTGTTGAGCGGCAAATACAGCGCTTCCACGGCGCCGGCTGGCAGCCGCTTCGGCGATGATGACGGTGGAGTGAAGACCGGGCACAAGTTCATGCAGCCGGAGGTGCTGGAGCGTGTGGAGAAGCTCAAGCCGATAGCCCGGGACCTGGGCGTGCCGTTTGCCACCCTGGCCGTAGCCTGGGTTTTGGCCAACCCGAACGTTTCCGCCGCGATTGTCGGGGCCAGCCGCCCCGAACAGCTCGATGACACAGTCAAAGCCGCCGGGCTCGTGCTAGGACGCGAAACGCTTGAACTGATCGACGATGCCCTTGGCGACGTCGTGGAGCGCGACCCTGCCAAGGTCGAGTCGTTCCCGGAGCGGGTCTAGGTGTACTGCCGGGGCTGATGCTCAACCTGTGCGCGGAGTTCATCTTCGGTGGGGGGCCTGGCGCCGCCCCGGGTGCAGCCCTACGCGAGCTGCGCGACCCTCATGCTGTTGATGGTTGCGGTGCCACCGGTGGCGAAAACAGCGAGCTCGTTGCTGGTCCCGGCAGGGAAGATCAGTTCGGTCATGGTGACCTGGCCGTCCTGGGCAAAGACTTCAACAGAGCAGTGGTCCACGAAGACGGTGAGGTGGTAGCAGCCGTTCGCCGCCACAATGGGGGCGGTGTCGATGGAGCCGAAGGATGGGTGGAAGTCTGTCCTCCCGGATTCGCGCCGGTCCACGAACAAGGTGGCCAGGCCGGGCCGGATGCCCACGCGGGTTCCTTTCGTGCCGTCACCACGCAGGATGAGGCCGAATTCCTCCGCGCTCCCGGGGGTGAAGCTGACGTCAATGCGCTGGACCGTGCCCGCCGCACCGGCTAGAACCTGCACGCCGGCGTCGATCGTCTCCGCAGACAGGGAGAACGATTCCGGGCCGGCCAGGACAGTCAAGTCACCCGCGGGCTGCTGGACCAGGCACAAGTCCCCGGCCTTGGCCTGGAGCGACATCTCGCGGACCAGGCTCATGGGGCTGCGCCATGGGGCTGTGGGGATGTCGTTGGCGTATTCCCAGTTGTTCATCCAGCCGACCATGAGGCGCCGGTTGCCGGGGGCGTCCCCAAAGGAGACGGCGGCGTAATAGTCCCGGCCCCAATCCAGCCAGCGGTATTCTCCCAGCCGGCCAGGGTCCTGGGTGCCTTCGGTGACGGTGCTGGCGGAGGTGAACGTGGTTCCGTCGAAGTCTCCGATGAAGTATTGGCCGGCTGAGCCGTTGTTGGGGCCGCCGGGGTTGAGGTTGACGGTGAGGACCCACTTGAGGTTTTCCGGGTCGCCGTCCACGGGGAGGGGGAACAGATCGGGGCATTCCCAGACGCCGCCGGTGGCGTTTGCGGGGCCGAAAGTGCTCAGAAGTTCCCAGTTCTTCAGGTCCTCGGATTTGTAGAGGACCACCTGGAAGTCCGTGGCCTCCACGGCGACCATGACCCAGTAACCCTGCGTGCCGCCGTCGTACCTAAAGACCTTGGGGTCGCGGAACTCGGCGGACCCGCGGCTGAGTACAGGGTTGCCTGCGTGTTTTGTCCAGGCGTAGCCCCCGTCCAGGCTGTAGGCCAACGACTGGGCCTGGACACCCTCGTGCAATGAACCCGTCTTGAAGGCACTGGTGTAGATCGCCACGAGCGGGGCGGCGGAGCCGCTGCCGAAACCGCTGGTGTTGTGACGGTCGTAGACGACGCTGCCCGAAAAGATGTCTTCGTCCTCGTCACAGGCGATGGCGACGGGGTGTTCGGTCCAGGTCAGCAGGTCGGCAGAGGTGGCGTGACCCCACGACATGTTTCCCCACGTGTTTCCCAGCGGGTTGTTCTGGTAGTAGAGGTGGTAGAGGCCGTCGTGAAAAATCAGGCCGTTGGGGTCGTTGAGCCAGGTGTCTTTCGCGGTGTAGTGCAGGGCCGGGCGGTAGCTGTCTGCAGTGGCGGCCGTACGAGTCGAGGTAAGTGTCTCCACAGGAATCCTTTTGAGAGGTTGTGTTATTTGCTCGCGCCGGCCGTGAGGCCTTCGCGGAGGGTGCGTTGGCCGAAGATGAAGACGACCAGTGCGGGCAGCATGGACAGGATCACGCCGGCGAGGACCACGGATATGCTCCCGGTGCCCAGGTTGCCCTGGAGCGTGACCAGGCCGAGGGGGAGAGTGAAGTTCTGTTCGCTGATGGTGAGGATCAAGGGCCGGAAGAACTCGTTCCAGTGGAAATTGAAGGCCAGGATCCCGACAATTGCCATGCCGGGGACCGCCAGGGGGACGTAGACGGAACGGAAGATCCGCCATGGCCCGGCACCGTCCAGGGCGGCTGCTTCCGCGAAGTCGTTGGGCAGGCCCAGGAAGTATTGGCGCATCAGGAAGGTGCCGAAGGCGGTTGGAATGGCCGGCAGGATGAGGGCCAGCAGGGTGTCGGACAGACCCATCCCGCGAACAAGCATGAACACCGGGACGATCGTCACCTGCACCGGGACCATCATGGTAGCCAGCACCAGTGAGAAGATCGCGTTCTTTCCACGGAAGTCCAGCCGGGCGAAGGCGTAGCCGGCCAGCGTTGCGGAAGCCATCTGGCCAAGTGCAATCAGCCCGGTCACCAGGGCGCTGTTCAGGACCAGGAGAGCCACATTGATCTGCTTGAACACCTCTTGGTAAGCGGTGAAGTCAGGGTTGACGGGCAGGAAGGACGGGGGCAGGTTGAAGGATTCCGACGGCGTCCGCAGGGAAGTGGACAGGGTCCACAGGACCGGTCCCAGGGTCAGCGCCGCTGCCACGGCCAAGGCGGCGTACCTGCCGACAGTGCCTGCAGTGGGCCGCCGTCGGCGGCGGTCTGGCCTGTGGGTTGTTGGCGTTCCGCTGGTGGAACCGGACGGCAAGTCGGTCCCGGTGTGCAGGGTCTGGCTGGACATGAGGGACCTCACTGGTAGAAGACGAAGCGGCGGCTGAGGCGGAATTGCAGGGCAGTGACGGCAAGGATCAGCACCGTCAGGACCAGGCCGATGGCCGAGGCTTCGCCGAATTCCAGTTGCTGAAAGGCGGATTCAAAGATGACCATGACGGCGGTGCGCGTGGAATCGCCTGGGCCCCCGTTGGTCAGGACATAGGGCTGGTCGAAGACCTGCAGGGCACTGATGATTGCCATCACGGAGGCGACGAGCACGGTGGGGCTGATCAGCGGGAAGGTGACATTGCTGAATTGCTTCCAGCCCGTGGCGCCGTCGAGGTTCGCGGCCTCGTGGAGTTCCTTGGGAATGTTGGTCAGGGCGCCGAGGAAGAGGAGGAAGGAGAACCCGAAGTTCTGCCATACATAAACCAGCACCACGACGGCTGCGGATGCCACCGGACTGGTCAGCCACGGCACTGCGGGAATGCCGACCAGGGACAGCAGCCAGTTCACCACGCCGAACTGTTCGTTGAACATGTACCGCATGAAGATGGACACCGACGCGGCGGACAGCACCAGGGGAAAGAAGAAGGTGGAACGAAGGAATACCCTCAGCCAGGACGGCATCCTGGCCTGCAGCATTGAAGCAAGGCCAAGGGCGATGCCGAGTTGAAGGATGACTGCGACGACGACGAACACGATGGTGTTAAGGAAGGACACGCGGACGGTGGGATCCTGGGCCAGCGAGGCGAAGTTGGCGAAACCGACGAACTGGGGTGCCGAGATGATGTCCCAACGGAAGAAGGCCAGGACCAGCGAGCCGAGGATCGGCAGGAAGGTGAACAGGGCCATCCCGAGTACCGTGGGAGCAAGGAAAATCATGGCCAGCCACCGCTCGACGAACGAGCGGCGCGTTACCGGTGGCCTTACGGTTAGGCGTGGTGACGTAGGCGTGGTGGTCATGAGTTCCTCCTCAGAGCCAGCTCCAGGTCGCGTTGCAGGGTCCCCATTGCGGCCCGCACATCAGCGGAGCTGCCGCTGACAGCGGTGGAAACGTTTTTCATCAAGGCGGTTTCCACGGCGGCCTGCTGCGGCGGCGCGGGGATCGGGCCGGAGGTGGGGAACCTGTCGAGGGTGTCGTAGAAGACCTTCCAATGCCTGGGACCGGTGCCTGCGTAAAAGGAATCGTTGACCATCGAGCGGCGGGTGGGTGTGGTGTTCGGCTTCGGAATGGCCAGCTGCATCGCCTCCCGGCTGGAGCAGAACTTAACCCATTCCCAGGCGGCGTCCTTGTCCCTGGCCGTGCGCATGATCGCATAGCCGGCAGCACCAAACTGATGCCGCTGCGTCCGCCAGCGGGGGAAGAACTGGACGTCGAACTGGTCGGCGGTCATGCCGGCGTCGTGCAGGCCCTGCGCCCAGTAACCACCTGCCGGCGTGGTGCCGATGCGGTTATTGCCGAACAGGCCGACCAGCGCGTTGCCGCCCCCTGACTCAGGACGCACACCGAGGCCTTCGGCAACGAGTTCGCGCAGGTAGTCGAAGGTTTCAATGACCCGCCCGTCTTCGGCGTTGGGAGCCAGCCATTGATAGCCGCCGCCGCGGGTGGTCCGGGCTGGGTCGTCCGGGTAAAAGCGGTCCCAGAGCCAGTCTCCACCGGGCGCCTTGGTTTCGGTCAGGAAGCTGGTGTCGTTGGCGTAGAGCCACGGCACTACTCCGCCGAAAAGCCGGTTCGTCCAGTAGTAGGGGGTGAAGTCGGCCGGGCGCGCTTTCCGCAGGGCACGGAGGGTGGCGCTGAAGTCTTCCTGCGTCCAGTCGTCCCTGGGCCGGTCGAGTCCGGCCTGGGCGAAGGTGGTGGTGTTCAGGTACATGTTCGCCGCGTTCCAGTCCAGCGGAAGCTGGTAGAGGTTGCCTTGGTACATGAAGGCTTCCAGCAGGCTCGGATGAACGTCATCGAAGTAGTCGCTCATGTCCCCGGCGTCCCGGCGGACATAGTCATCCAGCGGCTCGGCGAGCTTGTCGGCGAACAGTTGGGCGCCCTCGGTGGCAACGTAGACGACGTCCGGTGGTGTTCCTGCGGCGGCCATGGTGAGGATCTTGGAAAAGAAATCCTTCCAGTCCGCGCCCTGAATCGCCTGCAAGCGGACCGGAATATCAGGGTGGGCGGCGGTAAACGCGGCAACCAGGCCCTGGCGGGACGCGGCATCTGCCGCCGTTCCAAGGATGGCGATATTCAGGGCCTTGCTCCCGCGGCCCGGAATGTCACTCCCGGTCAGTCGGGGCCAGGCGCCCACCGTGGCCCCCGCAACAGCCAGGCCGGTAAGGCCCAGCATGGAACGCCGCGTGAGTTGCGAACGTCGGCTTGCTGGCCGCCGCCCATATGAGGGGGTGGTCTTCCCGGGTGTCTCTTCAGACGTCATTGTCGGCTTCTCCTAACACGTGTTAAGTAGAGTAGGTAGCGGACCTAACACGTGTCAAGTACGAGTTTGTTTGTGGTTCGAAAGTGGGTGTCCCACGCGTGTAAGCAGTCGTGCGACGCGCGGAGAGCGGGCCCACGCCGGAGGCCGGGAGAGGCCATGCCTGCCACGATGGTTCAACCATGCGTTGTGGAGCCCGTGCGCCTCATTAGCCCGCCGGGACCGCCGCAGTGGACGCGCGCGGGATGATCCGGCAGGGCATGAAAATTGCTCCTGCGTCCGGTGGCTCTGCTGCCGGGGCTTTTCCTTCGATGGCATCCAGCAGCAGGGACATGGCCGCCGCTCCGATTTCGGCGTGCGGAAGTGCCACCGTGGTGAGGGCGGGAACAAGGTTCGCGGCGAGGTTCTGCTGGTCGTCGTAGCCCACCACAGACAAATCCTCCGGCACGCGCAATCCTGCGGACGCGGCGTACAGCAGAACTCCGGTAGCAACCCTGTCGTTGGCGCAAATGATTGCGGTCGGCCGAGCCCTGCCGCCCAGAACGAGGGACGCTGCCCGGTAACCTTCGTCGATATCCCACCCGGTCACGTGGACCCGCTGTTCTTCAGGGCCCAGCCCCGCCTCTTCCATGGCCTGGCGATAACCCTGTTCGCGCTGCGGAGCGGCGGGGGAGCTGAGGGTTCCGGTCAGCAGGGTGATGCGGCGGTGTCCCAGGTTGATCAGCAGCTGTGCCGCCGCTCGTCCACCGTCGACTTCTGCCGGTATGACCGACTGAAGTCGGGAGCTGGCATCAGTGCAATTGGCCAGGATGGCGGGGAGGGTGAGCATCGCCGGCGGTGCGGTAATTTCGCGCAGGCTGCCGGTGGCGTACATGATTCCGTCGACCTGCCGGTGCACTAGTTGCTGCGCCGCAGTGCTGTCGCGGGCCGTGTCATGTTCTGTGTCGACCACCAGGACCATGTATCCGCGGGCCAGGGCCGTGCGGGAGGCGCCGCTGATGAGCCGACCGGCGAAGGGGCTCGTGACAATGTCATCCGTAATGATGCCGATTGTTGATGTCTGCTGGTTGCGAAGGCTGAGGGCGACGGAGTTCGGCGTGTAATCCAGCTCCGCCGCGGCGCGGAGCACGCGCTCCTGGCGCTCAGCGGTGACGTTTCCGTTTGCCCTGCCGTTGAGCACCAGTGATACGGCGCTGCGGGACACTCCTGCCCGTTGCGCCACATCCAGTGCCGTCGCTTTACGTTTGCCCATACCTTGCCCCTCGCTTTCGGCCTAGCATACCTAACTCGTGTGAGGGTAAAACGGTCGGCGTCGGGGGATGGCGGTGGGGGCGGTCTCCCGAAGAGCGCGTAAAGGGTGGTGGCGGCAGCGTACGCACATCCAGGGGTCGTCCCAAGGGTGGGCGTGTCAGCGAGGCATCAGCAGGGTGATTTGTGTCTTGATGTCCTGTACCAGTGCTTCAATGTCCAGCCCGGCGTTCACACTCGCTGCCATGCTGACAAACATGATCGCTGAGACGATGCGCGCCGTCGTCGCTGCGGCCCCGGCGTCGGCCATTTGGTCGCGGGCCAGTATGGCGGCGATGGCTTCCTCTGTTCGGGCGACGATGGTGAGAGCTTCGCTGTGGTGTGGCTCCGTGGGGTCGCCAAAGACCATTTCCCGAAGGTAGAAGCGTCCGTTATCGATCTGGGTTCGGTTGCATTCAACGATCGGCCGCACGATCGCCATGACCGCGTCCAGGGCATCCTCGATGGCTGCAGCGTTAGCCCGTCCCTGTTGCAGGGCCTCGGCATAATGGGCGTTTTGAACCAGGAGGAGGAGTTCGCCTTTGGATTTGGCGTAAAGGAAAAGGGTGCCGGTGCCGATGTCGGCTTTGTCGGCGATCTGCTGGGTGGTGACGTCCTCAACGCCGTGTTCAGCGAACAGCTCTGTGGCTGCGGCTGTGATGCGGTCCAGCTTTTCCTGCTTGTTCCGCTCGCGCCTGCCGAGCGGCCGGGATGTGACGGGCATGGTGGTTCCTCCGGGCGTAACTGACTGGACTCAGTATTGAGTATATCGACGAAACGGGGGAGGATCTCGCCTCTCTTTACGTACGTCAGTGCTCAATGCGCCCGGGCGGCCGGGTCGGCGCTTCCCAGGATGATTGATGCGTGGAAGCGCTGGCCTGCCGGGTGAGGCGACCAGCGTGCATTCTCAGGGTCAGGGAGAGAGGAATCCGACGACGGCGGGTGCGAACTTGGCGTGGTACTGGAAGATACCGCCGTGGCCCGAGTCGGGGTAGATGATCAGTTCGGACCCTTTGATGCGTTGGTGAAGTTCGGCGGAGAGCGCGGAGGGCACCATGCGGTCGTTGTCGCCGTTGGCGATGAGGGTTGGTTGGTTGATGGCGGACAGATTGGACGGGGCCGACCGGCCGTACCTCCGGATTGCGTTCAGCTGCGTCTGGAAGGCGCGGGGGCTGATTGGTTTGTCACGGTCATCTGTTCGTTCCTGAAGGCGCTTAACGAAGGCTTTCGCAGCGGGTTTGCCGGTGGCGTTCCGGTTGAAGAACAGGAATTCTTTGGGATCGGACCGGGTGAGGGTTGCCCGAAGGATGTCCAGGTAGGTGGTGCCGACGACCTTGTCGATGTCTTTCCCTCCGCGCGGACCGGTTCCGGTCAGCACGAGCTTGCGGACAAGACCGGGATGCTTGAGGACCAGGTCCTGGGCGACCATCCCGCCCAGTGAGAAGGAGAAGACATCAATTGTGTTGAACCCGAGGGCCTGGATGAAGGTGTAGGCGTCGTCGGCCATTTCTTCGATGCTGCCAGGGACGTGTCCGGTGGAAGCGCCGACGCCGGGCTGGTCGAAAGTGACGACGTGGCGGTTCTTGGCGATGGGGTCGATGATGCGGGGGTCCCAGTTATCAAGGGTGGCCGCAAGGTGAACAAAGAACACGACGGGGATGCCGCCTTTGGGCCCAAGCTCGCGGTAGGCGTAACTGATGCCTCCTGCGGTGATGGTTCTGGTTGGTGCCTGAGCGTATGAGGCGACGACGGGTCCGTTCGGGGTGTCGGTGTTGTCCATGACGGTGGTTCTTCTCCTGGTTCTTGGTCTGGGTGGCGGGGCTGGGGTCACTTGGTGAGGGTGAGTACTGCCTTGCCCCGGAAGCCTCCTGCGGCCAAGGATTGCAGTGCCTCCGGCGCCTTGTCGAAGGGGGACACTTTCCCAACGATGGGGCGCAATACTCCAGAGTCCACCAGTTTGCTGATCTGACGCAGCTGGTTTCCGTCAGCGCGCATGAAGAGGAATTCATAGCTGACGCCGAGCTTCCTGGCTTGCCTGCGAATCTTGCTGCTGAGACCGGTGATCGCCAGGCGCAGCAAAGGGTTGAGGCCGGCTTCGTGGGCGAAGGCCGGATCAGGCGGTCCTGCAATTCCGATCGCCTTTCCGCCGGGCTTGAGGATGCGCAGTGATTTCTGCAGGTTCTGCCCTCCGAGGCTGTCGAGCACCAGGTCGTATCCGCTCAGAAGCTGCTCGAAATCCTCGGTGCGGTAGTCGATAACGATGTCAGCACCGAGGTCCCGCACGAACCCGGCGTTGGAGTTGCTGGCTGTGGTAGCAACGGTCGCGCCGAGATGTTTGGCAAGCTGGATGGCGATGGAACCTACTCCGCCTGCGCCGGCATGTATGAGGACTTTCTGTCCCGGCTGGACATGGCCGCGCTCCACGAGTGCCTGCCATGCCGTCAGGGCTACCAGGGGGAGCGAGCCTGCCTCCGCCATGCTGGCGGACATGGGCTTGAGTGCAAGGTCTTCCTCCGCGACGGCGATGCGTTCGGCGAACGTCCCGATGCGGTCCTGGTGTGGACGGGCGTAGACCTCGTCGCCGGGTTTGAACTCCGTGACCTTCGGCCCGACGCTCAGCACGGTGCCGGCTACGTCGTTGCCAAGGATCAGCTGGAGTTTGTAGGGAAGGATCTGCTTGAACTCGCCAATTCGGATCTTCTCGTCGAGTTGGTTCAAGCCGGCGGCTTGAACCTGGACCAGCACGTCCCGTTCGCCGACGACGGGTTCAGCAACCTCGGCTTCGTGTAGTGCTTCCTTGTACTTGCTGATGACGAATGCCCGCATGCCGCGATGCTCCTTTTTGTCTAGGTGACTACAATCAATTATGAGTGTACTCATTTCAATGTCAAGTATTGATACAGATGCGCCGTGGTGATGGGTTGGATCCATCGCCACGGCGCATCAACTGGTACTAAGGCTTCCCGGATGCAAGCTGGGGATAAAGTGCCTCGATGGGGGCGCTGAGTCCGGCTTTGAGCTGGACGGACGTCTCGTCGGCGAGGACCTCGTACTCACCCGCTTCGACCGCATCCAACACCGTGGTGACCAAGTCGGCCGGGTCCATCTTGGGGTCGGTGGCGTGCGCGGCCATCGCCGTATCGACGTAGCCGACATGGACTCCCACCACGTGCACCCCGTCCGGGGCGAGCTCCAGGCGCAGCGAGTTGGTGGCAGACCAGAGGGCGGCCTTGGTGGCGCTGTAGATGCCGCCGACGGCGTACCAGCTCATCGCGGAGTGGATATCGATGATCGCGGATTTCCCGTTCGCTGCCAGGATCGGCGCGAAGGCGCGGGCGAGGAAGAGCGGGCCGAGGAAGTTCGTCTCCACATTGGTCCGGATCTCGGCGTCCGTGTGGGTCAGGATGCCTGGGGTTGCAACACTGGCTCCAGCGTTATTGATCAATACTGTGACATCGCCCGCAGCCTCGACGGCCGCCCGTATTGAGGCCGGGTCCGTGATGTCGAGGGTGAGTGGGACGATCCGTTCGTCCTCCCAGGTGCGGGGGGTGCGGGCGGTGGCGTAAACCTTGCTGGCGCCCCGGGCGAGGACGCCGTGGACGAAGTGGGTTCCGATGCCCCCGTTCGCGCCGGTGACCAGGACGACTGCTCCATTGAGTGCGTGCATTTCGTGAAGGGTCATGGGATAGTCCTTTGCTTTCGATTTTCAGGGAATCACCGCAGTCCGGCCGTAGTTCGGCCGCCGCGGACGCTAAGACCTGCGAATGCGTCCGCACGTTGGTGACCATGCTCATAACTGAGTGTGCTCAGGATATATTCCCATGAGAATCAGGAGGGCAAAAAACGAAGGAAACTGCGGGAAAGCTACGTGGGCGCCAGGGTCAGCAGCCGCAAGACTTGCGAACGATGAGTTCGGTGGTGAGGAGCTCAATCCCGCCGGCGGGTTCTTCCGGTGACAAGGCGGCCGCAAGCACGCGCTCCGCAATCCGGTCGATGGGCTGGCGCACGGTGGTCAGCTGGGGCCAGCTGAACTCCGATTCGGATGTTCCATCAAACGAAACGACTGCAATATCGTCCGGTATGGACAGGTTGGCTTCGTGAATAGCGCGCAGCGCGCCTATGGCCAGCAGGTCCGAGCTCGCGAAGATCGCGGTGGGCGGTTTTGGCAGTGCCAGCAGGCGGCGGGTTGCTTCATATCCGCCCTGGCGGGTGAAGTCGGTGAGTTCGGCCGGCCCCTCCGGCAGGCCTGCCTCGTTGAGGGCCTTCTTCCAGCCATTCTGCCGCGGGTCCGGGCGCGCAGGATCAATATCCCTGCCCACCAATATGCCGATGTCTTGATGCCCGTGTCCGATCAGATGCTTAACGCCAATGGTGCCTCCCTGCTCAAAGTCGGTACTGACGATTGGTATGCCATGGACGATGCTGGACTGGTCGATAAGCACGCGGCGAATGCCTTGGACCTGCATTGCTGCCACTTCGCTGGGCGGCAGGACGGTTGCGAGAATGATCGCGTCAACCTGGCGGGATACCAGATTGACCGTATTTCGCCGCTCAGTGTCCGCGTCGGTGCGGGAGTTGGCAGTGAGGAGCGCGTAGCCGCGGGCGGCCGCCGCCTGTGCGATGGTGTCCGTCAGTTCGGCGAAGTATGGGTTGGTGCTGTCCGGGACAATGATCCCCAATAGACGGGCGGAGCCCATGGTCAGGGCGCGGGCGGTTGCGTTGGGTTGATATTGGAGTGCTCTGATGGCTTCCCGGACGCGTTCGGCTGTGGCTGCCGCAACCGGCTTGGGTCCGCCATTGATCACATAACTGACGACGGCGGTGCTGACGCCCGCGTATCGGGCAACGTCAGTCCGTGTGACTTTTCCGGAACCTATCTGCATGTTTGCCATCCAGAACACCTTTCACCTCATTGTTGCAATGAGTCTACCCGGGTGGACTCCGTAACGAAGGACCAAATACATCTTATTTGCGGGAAAAAAGATATCTCTTGCGGAAGAAAGTCTACCCGCGTAGACTGCATTTGCAGCAGCGAGAAGTGACCCTCCTCATGCCCCGCCTGACGATATCCAGGCATCGAAACGCTTCCATAAGTTCCACATTTTCCAGAGGAATCAATGATGATGACCATTTCAAAGACCCGTCGCGGGACACGGATCATTGCCGCCACGGCTGCCGTTTCTGCGGCGGCATTGACGCTGGCTGGCTGCGGGGGACCGGGCGCCGGCAACGCCGGCCCTTCCGTCCAAGCGGGCTCCGGAGAGGGCACGATCAACGTCTGGGCCGTAGATGGCCAGGCAGCCGAGAATGACGCGTTGAAGAAGATCATCTCCAACTTCGAAACGTCGCAGAACAAGATCAAGGTAAATCTCAAACTGTTCCCCTCGGACCAGTACACCAAAGCAGTCAACTCGGCAGCCCCGGGCGACCTGCCGGATGTACTCGACTTCGACGGACCCACGCTGGCCAGTTTTGTGTACAACGGCAAGATGGCACCCTTGTCGGGCTCCGTCTCCCAAGAATCACTGTCCAATCAGACGGACTCCATCAAAGCGCAGAACACGGTGGACGGCGGGGTGTACGGCG
Source organism: Pseudarthrobacter sp. NPDC058196 (assembly GCF_042882685.1). Lineage (NCBI taxonomy): Bacteria > Bacillati > Actinomycetota > Actinomycetes > Micrococcales > Micrococcaceae > Pseudarthrobacter > Pseudarthrobacter sp. NPDC058196. The sequence goes on along the minus strand of NZ_JBHVVN010000006.1, from coordinate 217,867 downwards.
TTGGCATGATGAATGCCGGCCTCGCCCTGTGGGGCAATAAGAAACTCCTCGATGCTGCAGGCGTCGCGTACCCGACCACACCGGAGAAGGCTTGGACGGCTCAGGAGTTCACCGGGGTCCTGGATAAGCTCGCTACCGTCGTTCCAGGGGGAAAGCCGCTGGATTTGTCTGAACAGTATGGCTTCGCTGGGGAGTGGGGAACGTGTTGTTCTGCCGGACCGGTCATCTGGTCAGGTGGTGGCACGATGCTCAAGGACAACAAGGCAGCCGGTGCTTTGGATTCCGATGCCAACGTCAAGTCACTGACGACGTTCGCGTCGTGGAAAAAATACACGGATCCCAATGCTGACGGCCTGGCGTTCCCGAACGGCCGGGTGGCGCTGAGTTGGGTGGGCCACTGGACTTATCCCACATACAAGACCCTTGGCAGCGATCTGGTGTCAATTCCGTTGCCTAATTTCGGGAAAGGAACCAAGACTGCCTCGGGTACTTTCGCGTGGGGCATGGGCGCTTCCACCAAGAACGGCGCCGCGTCCGGGAAATTCCTGGACTTCCTGATGTCCGACGAAAGCGTTCGCATCTACACCGACGCCAACGGCGCTCCGCCGGCGACCAAAACGGCTTTGGCAGCTTCGAGCCTCTACGGTCCCGGCAAGAAGCTGGAATTGCTCGGCGACCAGCTGAGCAAGGCCTGCGGTCCCGAAGACCAGATCACCGAGACGTGTGTCAGCGTCACACGGCCGGTGACCGCCGGCTACCCCATCGTGACGGACCAGGTCGGTAAAGCAGAAGCCGCCATCTACGCGGGCAAGGACGCCAAGGAAGCCTTGAGCGCCGCAGCCCGTGCCATCGACCAGAACTTCGCCGACAACGACGGATACAAGAAATAGACCTCCGCAGGAGTCCGGCCGCCCCACTCCAGGGTGGCCGGACCCGCCGGACTCGCTCCCAGCGAAAGCCTCCATCATGACCACTGAAACCCGAAATATCCCGGCCCCCGCAGCGGCGCCGGCCAAGCGAAAGTCATCCGGCAGTCTTACCGGCCACCGGTTCGCGGGTCCACTGTTCGCCAGCCCGGCACTGCTCGGCCTTGCCATCTTCCTTGTGGCGCCGTTCGTGCTCGCAATCGTCCTGTCCTTCTACCGCGTGCAGCTCAACAGCCCGCGGCCCGCCCGGTTCGTAGGATTTGAACAGTACATGCGCCTGTTCGCCGATCCTGACCTGTCCGCAGCCTTCGGCCACGCATTGCTGAACAACTTCACCTTCGCCGTCATTGTTGTTCCGGTGCAAACGGTTCTGGCCTTGGGCTTGGCTGTCCTGGTCAACCGCAAGCTGCGCGGCATGGTGGTCTTCAGGACGTTCATCTTCATGCCATTGGTCTTCCCACTGGCACTTACCGCAGTGATCTGGCGGCTCATCTACTCCCGCGGCGACGAAGGGCTCCTGAACTCCATCCTGGGGCTTGTCAGTGGTGGCGCTTTGGCCAGCCACGACTGGCTCGGCAGTCCCTCCACGGCACTCGGTTCCATCGTTGTCATGTCGATCTGGCAGAGCGTAAGTTTCCAAATGATCATTGTCCTGGCGGCCCTGCAGGGCGTTCCTGCCGAACTCTACGAAGCCGCATCGCTGGACAGGGCAAGCAAATGGCAGCAGTTCATTAACGTCACTGTTCCAGGCATCCGCAACACCCTGATCTTCGTTTCACTCATCACCACCATCTTTTCGTTCAGGCTGTTCGACCAGGTCTACCTGCTGAGCCGGTCCGGCAGCGTTGACCGTGGTTCCACCGAGACCGTCATGACGCAAATCATCAACACAGGATTCGATAACAACAACGTGGGCCAAGCCGCTGCCATGACTGTCATTTTCATGCTGATCATCACCGTGATCGCAATCATCCAACGCGCCGCCGTTCGCCAGCGGGGAGGGGTCTGATGACGATGTCGAAGGCCATGGAGCCGACCCGGCGATCCAGCAGCATGAAGCGTACCCGTCGCTGGCAGACAGCACTCCATTACCTGATCCTGACTGTTGTCGCGCTGTTCTTTTTCCTGCCCGTCTATTACCTGATTGTTGGCAGCTTCCGGCCGTCCGCGGAGGTTCTGAGCGGCCTGAGCGGCTTCATGCCAACCAACCTGTCCTTCGCCAACTACGCCGGCGTTTTCGACCATCTCAGTTCAGATGCCACCGGCCACTTCGGCCAGTTCGCGCTTGTTTCGATCATCGTCACCACGGCCGTGGTTGCCGGGAGCCTGATCGTGAATTCCATGGCGGCCTACTCGTTCGCGAGGATGAAATGGCGCGGCAAGAAGGTGCTGTTCCTGCTGGTGATCATCCTGACCATCATCCCGTTCGAAGCCGTCGCACTTCCCTTGTACTACATGTTTTCGGGACAGCGGGACACTGTCGTCATCCAGGCGATCCCGTTCATCGCCAACGCGTTTTCGATTTTCCTCTTCTACACGTTCTTCCTGGACGTCCCCGCCGAAATCGAAGAGGCTGCGAGGCTGGACGGAGCCGGGCCGTTCAGGACGTTCTTCCAAGTCATCGTCCCGATCACCAAGCCGGCATTCGCCACAGTGGCCATCCTGACTTTCCTCGCCCAGTGGGGGTCGTACCTGTGGCCAGTCCTGATGGTCTCAGACCCGACCGTCCGGCCACTGCCGTTGGCGATCAGCATCTTCCAGAACCAGCAGCCTCCCGAATGGGGCCAGGTGCTTGCCTTCGGCACGATGTTTATCGTCCCGGTCCTGGCGGTCTTCCTGATCTTCCAGCGCTGGTTCGTCGCCAGTATCAGCAGCTCCGCCATCAAGGGCTGACGCTCTGCGTCGACCCAACCGGCACACCTCAACGAAAAGAATAGGTGCACTACTTTGGCCTTCAGCCTCAAAGACTCATGGGTGTGGGATTTCTGGATAGCCGACGACGGCGACACGTTCCACATGTACTACCTCCACGCCCCCAAGAGCCTGGGCGACCCGGCACTGCGCCACCGCAATGCCCGGATCGGCCACGCCACCTCACGGGACCTGGCCACGTGGGAACCCCACGGCGTGGTCCTGCAGCCAGATGATCCGGAGGCGTTTGATGCAACCTCCACCTGGACGGGCAGCGTGGTCCAGGGCCCCGACGGGCTATGGCGGATGTTCTATACCGGCGCCCGCTTTTATGACACCCACAACATCGAGGCCATCGGTGTTGCGACGTCCCCGGATCTTTACACCTGGACCAAACAACCCGCCGTCGTGCTTAAACCCGACGCCCGCTGGTACGAACGATACGGCGACAGCAGCTGGCCGGAAGAGGCTTGGCGGGACCCTTGGGTCTTCGCCGACCCGGACGGCGACGGCTGGCACATGCTGATCACTGCCCGCGCGAATGAGGGTGAGGACGACAACCGCGGCGTCATCGGCCACGCAGTCTCACCCGATCTCTCCTCCTGGGAAGTCAGCCCACCCCTCAGCCGGCCCGGCTCCGGATTCGGGCACCTCGAGGTTCCCCAAACCGTCGTGCTGGACGGCAGGATCATCCTGTTGTTCTCATGCGGCGTGGATACGCTATCCGCCGGAAAAGCCGCAGGGTTCGACGGCGGCGGCATCTGGAGCCTCGAAACCCGCCATCTCAGTGGTCCCTTCGACGTCGCATCCGCCGCCATAGTCACCACGGCGCCGCTCTATAGCGGAAAGCTCGTCCAGGACAGGTCCGGCCAATGGTTCATGATGGCCTGCCATGACGCCAACAGCGACGGCTCTTTCGACGGCGTCGTGTCCGACCCGTTGCCGGTGCACTGGGATCCCGAACGGGGAGCCCTGACCGCCGTCCCGTCACCCAAGAACCCGTGAGGACTTCCATGCCCACCCACCACCCGGGAGCGATCCTGCACCTGACAGCAGCTGGAGTGTCCGTGGTCCTCGACGCCACGGACGGCCAATTGCCCGCTATCGTGCACTGGGGCGAACAACTGCCGGTGCTGACTGCCGAAGAGGCCAGAACAATGGTAGGAGCCAGTACTCCCGTTACGGGTTCCAGCACCATCGACGTCCCGCCCCGGCCCGGCCTCGTGCCCGGACAGGACTCAGGCTGGATGGGGCGCCCAGGACTGCGCGGATCCTTCGATGGCATTGGGTGGTCACCGAAATTCGAGGTCCACACTGTGGCCCTTGATGGCGCACCTGTGACCGGTTTCGCATCCACCGGAGCAGGTCGAGTGCTGGTTGTCGCAATCGACGACGCGCAACGGTTGCGCCTCGACCTGACGTTGGACCTGCTTCCCGGCGGGCTGATGCGCAGCCGGGCGAAGCTGACCAACCTGCACGAAAAAACGTACGCGGTCGACGACGTCTCCGTGACCTTCCCAATTCCTGCTGAGGCAACGGAACTGCTCGATTTCGCGGGAAGCCACAACTTTGAACGGGTTCCACAGCGCGGAACCCTGCGCACAGGGACGCACCTGCGTGAGAACCGAAAGGGCCGGACCGGCTCTGACAGCGCCTTCATCCTGCACGCCGGAACTCCCGGATTCGGATTCGGCCACGGCGAGGTCTGGGCGGTCCACACGGCATGGAGCGGAAACCACCGCCACTACGCGGAGCGCTTCTTTGGCGATCAGCTGCTCGGTGGCGGAGAACTGCTTCTTCCGGGCGAGGTCCGGCTGGGCCATGAAGATACCTATCAGAGCCCGTGGGTCTACGCCTCCTACGGGACCGGCCTTGACGCCGTCGCCAGCCGCTTCCACGCGCACGTGCGGAGCCGCGAATCTCCCGTATCCGCCGAACGCCCCGTGACCCTTAACGTATGGGAGGCAGTGTACTTCGACCACGAGGAACGGAAACTCATCGACCTGGCGGAACGTGCCGCTGCTGCCGGCGTTGAGCGTTTCGTGCTCGACGACGGCTGGTTCGGTTCGAGGCGCGACGACACCTCAGGATTGGGGGACTGGGTCGTCTCTCCGGATGTGTGGCCGGCCGGACTGCACCCGCTGGTTGACCGCGTCCATGAACTGGGGATGCAGTTCGGGCTATGGTTCGAACCCGAGATGGTCAACCCGGACAGTGATGTTGCCCGCGATCATCCGGAATGGATCATGGCGGCCCGCTCCGACTGGCCCATCGAGTCACGCAACCAGCAGGTACTCAACCTCGGAATCCCCGAGGCATACGAACACGTCAAGAAGCAGATCCTCGCGCTCCTTGCCGAATACACGCTGGACTACATCAAATGGGACCACAACCGGGACCTCATTGAGGCAGGAAGCCAGCTGGAGGATGGACGTGCAGGTGTGCACCGGCAGACGCTGGCGTTCTATGCGCTGCTGGAGGAGATCCGTTCGGAACATCCCCAACTGGAGATCGAATCGTGCTCCTCAGGGGGAGCCCGTGTGGACCTTGGCGTTCTGGAGCACACAGACCGGGTGTGGGTGTCTGACAACATCGACCCCCACGACCGGCAGGCAATGCTCCGGTGGACCGCGCAGCTGCTGCCTCCCGAATACATGGGTTCGCACATTGCATCCGGCCGTTCCCACACGACTGGCCGCCAGCACGACCTGGCGTTCCGCGCCGGTACCGCCGTCTTCGGTCACCTCGGTGTCGAATGGGACCTCACCATCGCCAGCGACGAGGAACTCGACCACCTGCGCCGGTGGATCTCGTTCTACCAACAAGAACGCGGACTGCTGCTCGCAGGGGAGGTGATCCGCATGGATGGCCCGGATTCCAAGGTGATGGTGCACGGCGTTGTCAGTCCTGATCGCTCCAACGCGATCTTCGCGCAAGTGGCCTTGGACAGCCTTTACCCGGACCCAGCCGGGCGCCTCCGCTTCCGCGGCCTCGACCCGGAGGCGAGGTACCAAGTGGCCCCGGTCTTCACCGGACCCACCCCCTCCGGACTCGTCCCGCCGCAATGGTGGGGCCAGCCGACGTCAGCCGGAGGACACATCGGGCGCGCGTCGCTGAGGGCAACCGTCCGGGACGATGTGGGCTTTCCGGGCGCGGTGTTCGCCGGCCGTGCGCTGGAAAAGGTGGGCGTCGCGTCACCCAGAATCCACCCCGACCAGGTGGTTCTGTACCGTCTGGCCAAAGTCGGCTGACCTGGCCGGACACAAAATCCCGACGACGGCACTTACCTGAGTGCCGTCGTCGGGCGCGCCGGGTCCTTCGCCTCTGCTGACGCACCCTGCCAGTTCCTAGCATCGGCACATCAGTTGCGCGCGTCATGGCGCAGCCTTTGGATGGCGAGAGGAAAGCGATGGAGAACAGCTCACGTCCCGGCCCGTTCGGCGCGGCCGTCGTCATGGTTGCGGGGCTGTTGATCCTCACGGCCTGCGGATCCGAAAAGCCTGCTGACACTTCGCCGACCAACGGCAGTGCCACTGCCAAGACGGCGCCTACCAGCGCTGCAGCGCCCTCAGCTGAGCCCACCGCTACGCCGCCGAAGATCTTCACGGACCAGGAACTCATGGCGATCAGCGGCAAGGTGTTAATGCAGCATGGCGGAAGGGCTGAGGACACGGCCATGGTGCGCAAGTCCTACGCCTTGATGCCCCAACCGCCGGCGTCTGCATCGCCATCGTCCATCCTGGGTCCCACCAATCCAGCTGAATGCAACGTATTCCATAGGTCGTGGCAGCACCAGGCGCAGTTGGACCTCTCGATGGGCTTTGCCCTGGGGGAAGTGTTCAACCTTGGTGACCATGGAGTAGGCACGATCCTTTTCGATGTCCGAAGCGCCCCTCGGGAGACCCTCGCCATTGCCGACTTTGATTACAGCCAAGAGCTGATGGCTCACTGCGCCGCATTCGACCAGACGGTGTCCGGAGCAACCGGGCCCCAGAGGTTCACCATCGAAGTTGTCCCTGGCCCGGACATCGGGGAGGAGGCCTACGTCACCAAAGAATCGTTCGACGGGAACAGGATTGCTGTCGGACTCCGGGTCCTTGCCGGAACGGTGTCCCTCGACATGGGATCCAACACAGGGGCGGCGGTAAGTGAGGAAGAGGCTCTCGGTATGATGTCGCAGATAGCCCGGGAGTTCGTCGAAGAGGCGAGGAATCACTGAGCGCCTCCGCGCAGCCGTCCACCCACCACCCATGCTCGGAGCCAGGGGAACCACTGTGGTGAATCCGAATTTCAGGGGACCCGTGCCTCTATCCCAAAATCGCGTCCATTTCCTGTCCCGCGATGTCCACGATGCGTTGCATGGCCGCATGTGCCGCGGCTGGTTCGCTGGCGACAACGGCCCTTGCGACTTCGAGGTGCAGGCGCAGCGGCTCGGGTTCGGGCCGATCGGGCATCAGCCCGTGTTGGGTTCGCCCCGTCAGGACCTCTCCGATCGCTGATTCGAGGTTGAGCAGCATCTCGTTGCCGGACGCTTTCAGGATCAACGCGTGGAATTGGATATCGAGGGGAAGAAAGGCGGCCAGGTCGCCCGCTTCGGCGGTCACTTCAAGTCCCGCCGCAAGTTCAAGCAGCCGGCGCCCGTCCTCGGCCGCTATCCGCGTGGCAGCCAGTTTTGCCGCCAGCGGTTCGACGGCGGAGCGCAGCTCGGTCAGCGACCGAAGCTGGGCTGCCCTGCCGGAGCCGTTCAGCCGCCACCTGACCACCAGTGGATCGAAAACATTCCACTCGGCCTGGGGGCGGATGGATACGCCCACGCTGCGCCGGGACGTCACCATTCCCAGTGTTTCCAGTACACGCAGGCCTTCGCGAAGCACCGATCGCGTGACCTCATACTGCTGCTCCATGTCTTCGGAGCGGAGCACCAGCCCGGTAGCCAGCTTGCCCGACGTAATGTCGCTCCCGAGCCGCTCGACAATCGCAGAATGCCTGCTGACATGTCGAGCGGTCCCTGGTTGAGCAGTCATCGCAGCGTCCCCCTTGGGCCGGAGGCAAGCCAATCTGTTGGCAGCGCCGCCGGGTTCCATAAATCGTATTTAGTGTGTACGGTGATCCACAGCATATTTGGCGGACCGGTCAAAAACAAACAGATCCCGGCGCCGCCCCAACCCAAGGAAAACAATGACACCCCTCCTCCTTCCTGCGGCAGCGCAGCCCTGGAACGGCCACGACACCCAGCTCGTGGTGGTCGCCGCGATCGGCATCGCCCTCATCGTGCTGCTGATCGTCAAATTCAAGCTTCATCCCTTCCTGTCACTGGTGCTCGGCTCGGCCTTTGTCGGGCTGGCGTCCGGCGTCGGCTTCGACAAGGTCATCAGCAACTTCGAAGACGGCGTGGGCAACACCCTGAAGGAAGTGGGCCTGCTGATCGCCCTTGGCGCGATGCTGGGGAAACTCCTTGCCGATTCCGGCGGAGCAAACCGCGTGGTGGATACCTTGCTCGGCAAGGTCTCCCCGAAGCTCCTGCCGTGGGCCATGGCCCTGGTTGCGGTGATCATCGGCCTGCCGATGTTCTTCGAGATCGGCCTGGTCCTCCTGTTGCCGGTCATCGTGCTGGTCGCCCAGCGGTCCGGCGGGAAACTGATGCGGGTCGCGATTCCAGCCCTTGCCGGCTTGTCCGTGCTCCACGGACTGGTCCCGCCGCACCCCGGCCCCCTGGTTGCCATTTCCAGCCTGAACGCTCCCCTCGGCATCACACTGGCCCTCGGCCTCCTGATCGCCATTCCCACCGTCATTATCTGCGGACCTCTTTTCGCGATCTACGCGGCGCGCTGGGTTCCCGTCGACGCCCCGAAGCTGGCCGGCGGTATCGACACCGAACACACGCAGGCCGACCCGGACGCGAAACGCCAGCCGTCCTTCCTCGTCACCCTGCTGACCATCGTCTTCCCTGTCGTGCTCATGCTCCTTAAGGCAATCGTTGACATCATTTCCCCCGATGCCAAGAACCCGAGCGCGGCACGCGTATTCTTCGACTTCATCGGTGAACCGCTTGTCGCCATGACCCTCGCCGTGCTCCTGGCCCTGGTCACCTTCGGCTACGCCGTCGGTTTCTCCGGCAACAAGATCGGCGGCAAGATCGGTGCCTCCGTGGGACCGATCGCCGCTGTGATCCTCATCGTCGGCGCCGGCGGCGGGTTCAAGCAGACGCTGATCGGCGCCGGCGTCGGGGACGCGGTCGCGAAATGGGCTACCGGCGCGAACATCTCGGTGCTGGTCCTTGGGTTCCTCATCGCCGTGGCGATGCGGCTGGCCACGGGTTCGGCCACGGTGGCGACCGTTACGGCCGCCGGCATTGTCGCCCCACTGGCCACGTCCCTGTCCCCGGGGCACGCAGGCCTGCTGGCCCTCGCAGTGGGTGCAGGCTCGCTGTTCCTCTCCCACGTCAACGACGCCGGATTCTGGCTCGTGAAGGAACTCTTCGGCCTGACCGTGGGCCAGACCTTCAAGACCTGGTCCGTGATGGAGACGCTGATTTCCCTCGTCGGTTTCGGCCTGGTGATGATTCTTTCCGTGGTGATCCCATGACGCATGACCCAGTGCCCGCACCGGGTCAGGACCAGCAGCCTGTCCTCGTCATCATGGGAGTGTCCGGCTCCGGCAAATCCACGGTGGCAGGCATCCTCGCCGGCCAGCTTGGCTGGGACCTCGAGGAGGGCGACGACCTCCACTCCCCGGAAAACATCGAAAAGATGGCGTCCGGGATCCCACTGACCGATGACGACCGGTGGCCATGGCTGGACACCATCGCCTCCTGGATCATCGAACACACCATGGCCGGGATACCAGGCATCATTACCTGCTCGGCGTTGAAGAAGGTTTACCGGGACAGGCTCCGGGAAAAGAACGTCGTCTTTGTGCACCTGTCCGGGTCCAAGGAACAGATCGCCCGGCGCCTGACGAGCCGCATGGACCACTACATGCCGGCAACCTTGCTGGATTCGCAGATCGCGACGCTGGAGCCCCCGGGACCGGAAGAACACACCGTCGTCATTGATGTAGGCCGCACCCCTGCAGAAGAAGCAGCCGAAATCGTCCGCCGATTGGGCCTTTCCCCGGCCGCTGGCTCCTCGGCCCTCGGCCACCCCCGGCCCGGCAGTTCATCCGCCGGCGCAGCCACGGCCGGCAGCGACGGCTAACACCTTCTGAAGGACCGAACACAAAATGCAGCGCGCCAGTGGCGCGCTGCATTTTGTGTTGCATGTCCGGGAATTGTCGAGCAGCCGGTGGACGGTTTGTTGATCCCTAATCCGGCATCGCCGGAAGGTTCATGGCCCGCCCGGCACTTGGATCCGCCGCAGGATCTCGTCCACGACGTCGTGAAGCGGCCCGGTGGCGTCGATCGCGATACCGCCAGGCGGGACGTCCTCCCGTGTCCTGTGCAGGTGCTCAATCAGTGCCCGTTCCGCCGGCCGCCCGCCCCACTCCTCATCGGGCCGCCCGTCAAGCCGTCGTTTCAGCGTCTCCAGGTCCACCTCCAGGACGAAGACGCCGTCAAAGAGGTGGATGAACTTTCCGAGGTTCCTTGAGCCGCCGCAGAAAAAGGTCACCGCTTCATTGCGGTCCGCGGCGAGGTCTTCCACGCCGCCCACCCGCCAGATGTGGTGATGATGGGCGGCCACGCCGATGATGCCCACCTGGGGTTCGCCGGTTTCCGGATCACCCTGGTAGGCCAGCTCCCGGTCGCCGTTGATGGCGTGGAAGCCGCGCCGCCGCAATTCGTTGCATACGGCTGTCTTTCCGGTGCCTGAACCACCTTCCACCAGGTAATTCCTTCTGCCCATGCCTGATGGTACCCAGCCGTCAACCGGCTGCGGCCGGTAATGGTTTGATTGGTCAGTGCTCCGTTTCAAACGCTACCTGGTTCTCTGCCTCTTCCTGGTGTGCGTCATTACGGCATTTTCGTTCTGGGCCATCGGGCAGCCGGCCGCGGATGCCCGCGGGGTCTTTTCGCCGCCGCCCCGGGCGGCCGTGAAGCTGGACGCATTGTCCGCCGGCATGACTACGGCGGTGAATGTGACCAGGACCCCGGACGGTAGCTGGCTCGCGCAGGCGGCCGCGCAGACCGGGATCCCCTCCTCCGCGCTCCGCGCGTATGTTGCCGCGGCCGCGACTGCCGACGAATCCAATCCCGGGTGCGGGATCAGCTGGAACACGGTGGCGGCTGTGGGCTTCGTCGAATCGGCGCACGGAACCTACGGCGGCGGGAGCCTGGACAACGGCGGGCAGGCAACGGGCCCCATTGTGGGCCCAAGCCTCAACGGCGCCGGCTTCGCCGCCATCCCAGACACGGACGGCGGGGCCCTGGACGGTGACGCCCGCTGGGACCACGCCGTGGGGCCGATGCAGTTCATCCCCTCCACCTGGAAGATTGCGGGCCTGGACGCAAACGGAGACGGCGTGGCGGATCCGTTCAACCTGGACGACGCCGCCCTCACCGCCGCGACGTACTTGTGCGGCCACGGCCGGGACCTGACCACATCGCAGGGGTGGACGGACGCCGTCTACTCGTACAACCAGTCCGATGCCTACATCCGGCAGGTGCGCGCCCAGGCCACTGCCTATGCCGCGAAGACGGGCACCGCCCCGTAGCACAGGGAGCACGGGCCGCGTTTTAGCGCCGGCCCGGGCAGTTCGTGCACCCGCACGACGGGTAGTCTGGGCGCGTGGACTTCTCCTGTGAACTCGCCAACGGCATCGTGCTCCGGCCCGTCCACCTGTCCGATGCCGCGCCGCTGGCCGCGGCGTTCAAGGCCAACCGCGCCTACCTTGCACCGTGGGAACCGGTCAGGCCCGAGGAGTTTTACACTGTCCAGGGCCAGCATGACGTCCTCACCCGGCGGCTGAAAGACCTCGACGACGGCACCGCACTTCCCATGGTCCTTGTGGGAGGCACGGCAGTCGTTGGCCTGCTGAACCTGAGCTCGATCGTCCGGGGCGCCTTCCAAAACGCCCACGTGGGTTACTGGACCGCCCAGGACGCCCAAGGGGGAGGGCTCATGACGTCCGCGCTGGCCGCGGCCATGATCATTGCCAAGGCCCAACTCGGCCTGCACCGCCTTGAGGCCGCCACGCTCGTCCACAACACCGCATCGCAAAGGGTGCTGGAAAAGAACGGCTTCGAGGCGTACGGCACCGCCCGGGCATACCTACGGATCGCCGGCCGGTGGCAGGACCACCGCTTGTACCAGCGCATCCTCTGAACGGCGACGGCCCGTTCCACGGCACATACGTTTCGATGGTGTTCGGGCCCATCGGCCGCGCCTTGCGGATCCGGTCTGCCCACAGGTCCGGGAGGGCGCGGAAGTAGTGGATGGCGCCGGAGAGGATGCGGAACGGCTCCCCGTCCGGCAGGAAGTCGCGGCTGCCGATGGCAAAGGTGTGCGCGGAGGGAATCCTAGGGAGTGTGCAGGACGGAGGAATAGGCGTAGGCAGCGTTGCTCCAGGCCACGAACAGCAGCGGTGCCGGGGCCAGTGCCACGCCCAGGACCGGCTGCAGCAGGGCCGCGGAGGCAATGATCCCCAGCAGCACCAGCATTGCCAGGCTCAGGTACCAGCGCTGGACGGACAGGTAGAGGGATGCCTTCAACAGGCTTTTCAGCCCCTTGCCGGGAAGGAGTACGACGCCGGCGACCGCCATGACGGCCGCGCTTGCGGCCATGGCGGCGGCCACAACGATCACGGGAACCAGGAGTGCGGCGGCCGGCATGGACTGCACGATGGCCAGGTCCACGCCCAGGAGCAGAAGCACCGCCACGGCCGCGAGCCCCAGCGGGGCCGCCCGCCGGAAGCCGCGCCGGTAGCCCTGCAGGAAGGAGGCCACCGGCTTGGCCGCGGCGCCGTCGTCGTGCAATGACTGGAAGGAGGCGAAGAGGCCGGCGAGCGACGGCGCGACGGTGACTGACAGCGCCAGGAAGAAGGGCCACGCTGCGGCCGGGTCCGCCACCAGGGCAAGGCACAATACCAGCGGGGCGTTGGCGAGCGCCATGAGCACGTTCCCGGCCAGGAAGGTGTAGACGAAGCCGAAGATGCTGGCGAACGCGTCGAACCCGGGGCTGGGGATGCGCCCGGCCAGGCCGCGCCGCGTGGGCGCTCCCGGCCGGGGCGTCTGGTGCTGGGCCACGGAGGTCATCCTTTCATCCCGCTCGTGGCGATGCCCTGGATGAAGTACCGCTGCCCGATCAGGAAGATGGCCAGGATGGGGATTACCGAGATGACGGACCCGGTCATGATCATGGCGTACTCGGCGTCGAACTGGCCTACGAAGGAACGCAGCCCCAGTTGCACGGTCCAGAGCCGGTTGGAGGTGAGGTAGATGAACGGCCCCATGTAGTCGTTCCACGTGTTGACGAAGGTCAGCAGCGCCAGGCTGGCCAGCGCCGGCTTGGACAGCGGCAGGATCACCCTTGCCCAGATCCCGTATTCGCTCAGGCCGTCGATCCGGGCGGCTTCGCACAGTTCATCCGGGATGGTCATGTAGTACTGCCGCATCAGGAACACGCCGAACGCGCCGAACGCCTGGAGCAGGATCAGGGCGTTGAAGCTGTTGGTCAGGCCCAGGTTCTGCATCATGATGTACTGAGGCACCATGTAGGCCTGCCAGGGCACGGCGATGGTGCCGATGTAGCAAAGGAACAGGACGTCCCGGCCCGGGAAACGGACCTTGGAGAAGCCGTAGGCTGCCAGCGATCCGGTGAGCACCTGCAGGCAGGTGATGATCACGGCCAGGTACAGCGAGTTCTGCAGGTACCCCATCATGGGGATCCTGGTCCAGATGTCCGTGTAGTTGCTCCACACGAACTCGCTGGGAATCCACTGGATGGGCACCGTCAAGACCTGGTTGTTTTCCTTCAGCGACGAGGAAACCATCCAGATGAACGGCACCATGAGTGCCACCACCAGGACCACCAGGGCGGCGTAGATGACAAGGTCTGTGGTGCGTTTTTTCTGCTCCCGCGGTGAACGGCGGCGTTCGGTGCGGCGGTCCTCTTCGGCGGTGCTCGGGGGAAGCCCGGTTCCCAGGAGCCGGGACTCGGCCTTGAGGTCTTCGGCCATGTTGGTCATCAGCGTTCCCTCCGCTGTTGGATCTTGAACTGCAGGACGGTGACCGTCAGCACGATCAGGAACAGTACGAGCGAGATCGCGGACGAGTAGCCGAACTTTCCTTCGCCGATGCCCTCCTGGTAGATGAGCTGGGACAGGACCGTGGTGGAGCGGCCGGGACCGCCGGTGGTCATCACCACGATCAGGTCGAAGACTTTGAAGCTGGAAACCGTCAGCATGACCACCACGAAGAATGTGGTGGGCCGCAGCGACGGAATGGTGACGTTCCAGAACCGCTGCCAGGCGCTGGCGCCGTCAACCTCCGCTGCCTCGTAGAGTTCCGCGGGGATGGCCTGCAGGCCCGCCAGGTACAGAACCATGTAGTAGCCCATGTCCCGCCAGACGCTGGTGATGATGACGGCGGGCAGCGCCCAGTCCGAGCTGGAGGTCCAGCCCGGTGCGTTGGCGATGCCAATCGTGTGCAGGAACTGGTTGATGGGTCCGTTGTCCGGGCTGAAGAGCATGTTCCAGACGACGGCGACGGCCACCAGGGAGGTGATGTACGGGAAGAAGATGGCCACGCGGAAGAAGCCGATGCCTTTGAGCTTGCGGTTCAGGAGCATGGCCAGCAGCAGGGCCAGGGCCATGGTCAGCGGCACGTGCCCGATCGCGTAGACCACGGTGTTCCGCAGGGCCACCCAGAAGGAGTCGCTGGCCAGCATCCGCTGGAAGTTGGCAAGCCCCACCCATTTGGGGGCACTGAAGGAGGACCATTCCATGAAGGAAAGGGCGAACGCGGCCAGCACCGGGATGAGGGTGAAGGCCAGGAATCCCAGGAAGTTCGGCAGGATGAACGTCCAGCCGATCAGGGTGTTGCGCCGCGCCTGTTTCCGGTTGCCGCGGCCGGGTGCCGGGGCTGGTCCGGGCGCGACGGCCGGGGTGATGGTTTTGGTTGTCATGGCTGCCTGTTACTGGCCCAGGACTTCGCTCTTGACACGTTTGCCCATCTCGGCGATTCCGTCGGCAACCGACTTCTCGCCGACCATGATGAGGTCGTGCTCCTGGTTCAGGATCTTGTCCGTGGCTGCGGACTTGTCGCTGACGGGCATTTCCAGGGCGGTGTTGTCCGGTGCGAATGCCTTCTTGGACAGGGCATCGGTGGGCATGCCATCGAGCTTGAAGTAGGCGTCCGTCACTGCGTTGTCCTGCAGGGCCGGGACCACGCCCACCTTGGAGATGGCCTTGGCTCCTTCTTCGCCGGCGGCCCACTCGATGAACTTCCTGGCCTCGTCGGAGTGGGTGGCGTTCTTGTTCACGGCGAAGGCGGTGGGGGAGCCGAAGGTGGTGACTTTGCCGTTGGAGTCCTTCTGCGGCATGGGTGCCAGGCCCCAGTTGACGTTGGTCTTGCCGTCCTTCTTGGCCTGCAGCAGGCCGGCGATGTACCAGGTGCCCATGGGCATCATGGCGGCCTGGCCGCTTTCGAACATGGTGCGGTAGCTGGTCTTCTGGCTCTTGGCCGTTGCATAGTCCAGGGTGGCGCCGCTCTTCTGCAGGTCAAGGGCCATGGTGTATTGGTCCTTGAAGTAGCTGTAGTCGCCGCTGTTCTGGTCCTTGCCGTTCTGGGCCGCGGAGATGGCTTCCACCACGGAGCGCCAGATGTGCTGGTAGGTACCGTAGACCTTCTTGCCGTCGGGGGCGGTGCCGCTGAGTTTCTTGGCGATCCCGGCGTACTGGTCCCAGGTCAGGTCCTTGGGGTCGTCGATGCCGGCCGCCTTGAAGAGGTCCTTGTTGTAGTAGAGCAGCCAGAAGTCCTGGCGGTAGGGGGCTGCGTAGTACTTGCCGTTGATGTTGAAGGCGTCAAGGGTTGCCAGTTTGTCCTTGCCTACGGTGTCCACCACGTTGTTGATTTCCTGCAGCTGCCCGTTGTTGGCGTAGCGGGCATAGTCGATGACGTTCTTCATGGTCAGGACGTCGGTTGTGTCGCCGCCGGCCAGCATGGTGGTGACTTTCTGCGGGTAGTCGTCGGCGAGGATGTCTACGGGTTCGATGTGGACGTTGGGGTGGCTGGCTTCGTAGCCGTCGAAGAGGGCCTTGAATTCCGGTGTCCCTGCGTAGTTCCACACGGATACGGTCAATGTGGTCTTGCCGTCCTGGGCCTGCGGTGCCGTGCCTGCGGCCCCGGCGCATCCGGACAGGCTGAGCCCTGCGGTGACGGCCAGCGCCATAGCGGTGAAAGTCCTGCGCTTCATTGCGTTCTCCTTTAAGGTTTTGGTTGTGTGCCGTATGCGGCGTGAGGTTGTTGTTCAGGCGCTGAGGGAGAGGTCTGTTGAGACCACTTGCGCCGCGAGTTGCTGCCCGGTCAGGTAGCGTTCAAGGTCGTTCAGTGCTGCATCGGACATCCTCCGGGTTTCCGTTCCCAGGGAGCCTGCGATGTGCGGGGTGATCTCCACGTTGGGAAGGTCGTAGAGAATCGAGTCCGCCGGGAGCGGCTCGGGTTCGGTGACATCCAGCAGGGCCTGGATCCGGCCTGTGGCGCACTCGGCTTCGAGGGCCCTGGTGTCCACCAGTGAACCCCGCGCGGTGTTGATCAGTGTGGCGTGGTCCTTCATGGCCTTCAGCTCGGCGGCCCCGATCATGTGGCGGGTCTCCGGCAGGGCCGGGGCGTGGACCGTCACGATGTCCGAAGATTGCAGCAGCTCATGCAGGGACACCAGCTTCCCGCCGGCGGCCGCCACGGCCGCGGGGTCCGCGTGGGGGTCGCTGACCAGGCAGGTCACGTCCTGCAGCTGCTGGACCAGCCGGACCACCCGGCGGCCGATGCGGGAGAACCCGATCACGCCGATCACCCGGCCGATGTTGCCCAGTTCCCCGCGCGACGTGGCATAGCCCCAGTCCTCGCGGTGGATCCGTGCGTCGTTCGCGAGCACGTGGGCCTTCTTGCCGGCCAGCACGATTGAAGCGAAAGTGAACTCGGCTACCGGGATGGCGTTGGCGTCGGCCCCGTTGGTCACGAGGATGCCGCGTTCCCACAGCTCCGGGGTGACGAAACTGCGAACGGTACCGGCACAATGGAACACCGCACGCAGGCTGGGCATCCGTGCCAGGGCAGGTGCATCGAGGCGGGGCACCCCCCAGCTGGTCAACAGGATCTCGACGTCGGCCAGGTGGCCGGCGAACGCCGGGTTGTCCAGGGAATCGGTCCACGGAGTTTCGGTTAGGTCCACCAGGCCCGCCAGCCGGTCGAGCCGCACGGAATCGAACTGGTCGGCAAATGTTCCCTGGTTCATGACCAGCAGGGCCTTGGGTTTACGCGACATTCGGGCCTCCTTTCTTCATTGGTTGGAGAGCGGATCGGACCGCTGTTCATGTCTTGCATCACATCTAACAATCAGTACATACTCATGAACAAGACAGAACAACCAAGACAATCCAGATCGTTCTTAAACGATCAAGATCGAACAATAGAATCGATTTTTTGATGCCAGTTCCGCTGACCCCCGCCGTGGCAACGCCGCCCGGCGCCCCCCTTGCGTCGGCTTGGGGAACGCACGCCCGCCCGGATGAGCTGCTGCGCGCACTCGATGGCGCAAAGGCCCGCATAACCGTCCGTCCGGCAGGAGATCCAGCCTGGGGCTCTGTGGCAGGCACCAGCCTGGCGGCACTGCAGCATCACGCCGTCCTGGAACGCGGAACCGCCTGGCCGCAACCGCTGGTTTCGCACTACGCGCGCTACTTCCGTGACGGCAACCGCACCGCCTACGAGGACCTGGTGGCCGCCCGGCAGCAGAGGCTCACCCGAGCCGTGGTGATGGCCCTGACAGCTGCCGACCGTAATGAAGCCGACGAGTGGCTTGATGATGTCGTGGACGGCGCCTACCTCCTCTGCGAGCAAAGCTCCTGGTCCTGGGCGGCACACGACGACGTATTCCGCTGCTCCGGGGACGTGGTTCCGGACCGGGGGCGGCCGTTCCTCGACCTGGGCGCCGGCGAGGTGGCTGCCCAGCTGGCCTGGCTGGACCACGTCCTCGGTGCCGGCCTGGACAGCCGGGCGCCCGGCCTGCGGAGGCGCCTCCGCGAGGAAACCCACCAGCGCGTGATCCGGCCCTTCCTGGAGCGGCTCGACTGGCACTGGCTGGGCCTGGACGGTGATGTCCACAACTGGAACCCGTGGATCCATTCGAACCTCATCGCCGCCGCGCTGTTCCTGGTGGACGATCCCCGCCTGCAGGCCCGGGTCCTGGCCCGTTGCATCGAGGGACTGGACCGTTTCCTGGCTTCCATCCCCGCGGACGGCGCCATCGACGAAGGATTCGCCTATTGGTGGAATGGGGCGGGGCGGGCCTTGGAGGGCCTGGCGCTGCTGGAGGAGGCCACCGCCGGCGTCCTCGGTGCCGGCTTGCCGGTAATCCGGGAGCTCGTCGCCTTCCCGCACCGGATGCACGTCGGCGGCACCTGGTTCCTGAACGTGGCGGATGGTCCCGCACGCGCTGCCGCGGCACTTCCGTGGGACATGCTCCACCGCTGGGCGCTGCGCCTGGGGGACGATGACGCGGCACGGCAGGCGGCCTCGATGATCGCCGGGGCGCCGGATGCGGCCGCCGGGCTGGGCCGTGTCCTGCACACGCTGTTCCGGAGTGCACCACCGTCCGAGCATCACCAGGGCGTACAGGGCTCCTTCCCGCTGGTGCCGTTCACGTACCTGCCCTCCGTCCAGGTCATGGTCGCCCGGGAAACAGCAGGTTCCACCCGCGGCCTGCTCCTGGCCGCCAAGGGCGGCCACAACGGCGAGCACCACAACCACCGCGACGTCGGATCGGTGGTGGTTGCCGTGGACGGCACCCCCTTGCTGGTTGACGCAGGCCAGCCCACCTATACCGCCAAGACGTTTGGTCCGGACCGCTACGATATCCGCGCCATGCAAAGCACCTGGCACAACGTCCCTGCCCCTTTCGGCATGGAACAGGGAACAGGCAGCGGGTTCGCCGCCGAGGTCCTTGAGCTGCCCACGGCGGAGCAGCCCGGCCTTCAACTCGCACTGGGGGCGGCCTACGGGCTGCGGCCGCACCAGTGGATCCGTACGTCCACCTTGGACCGTGCCACGGGCCGGGTCATCATTGCCGACCGCTGGGACTTCCCCGCGGGCCCGCACAGTGGAGGCTCGCGCACCTCAGCACCGGACGGGCCGGCGTCCGACGTCGACATCACCTTCCTGGCGGCCGGCACCGTCCGCGTCGGTCCGGGGGGCAGCGCGGCCGTCCACCCGGCCGGTATTCCCGGCACGGACTCCGGACGCGCCGGGAATACCGCGCGGGGAGCCGCCTTGCGCTGGGAGCCTGGATCCGCCGTCGTCCTCGTAGACGAATGGCACCTCGAAGACCCGCTGCTGTCCGCCGTCTGGGGGTCGAAACTCACCCGCCTGCGCTTCCGCGCACCAACCTCGCCCGGCACCCCAGGCGCATTCACCCTCACTGTGGAGGCAACACCATGAGTCCTGAACGATCCGCCGGCGCGGAAGGAAAATCACTGTTTTCGCTGCAGCGCCGGGAACGGCTTTTGGAGGAGCTGCGCGCCCACGGCGCCATCACCGTCAGGGACATTGCGGCGAGGCTCGGGGTCAGTGAGCTGACCATCAGGCGCGACGTGAACACCCTGGCGGATGAAGGGCTGGTGTCACGGGTCCACGGGGGTGCCACGCTGCCCAGCCCCCTGGACCGCACCGCGGCGGGCCGGCCGGCAAACCACAGCTATTCGATCGGCATGGTGGTCCCGTCGCTGGACTACTACTGGCCGCAGGTGATCAGCGGGGCGCGTGCCGAAGCGGAAGTGCAGAACCTCCGGATCCTGGTCCGCGGATCCGCCTACGACGCGGCAGACAACCGGCGGCAGGTCCAGGCGCTCCTGGATACCCAGAACATCGACGGACTGATCGTCGCACCGGACATGGGCGGGGAGCACGGGCAGGAACTGCTGCGGTGGCTCAACGCGCTGCCCATACCGGTGGTGCTGGCGGAGCGGCGCTCGCCGCCCGAGGTTCCAGCGCACCGGCTCGAGTGGGTGGCCACGGACCATGCCTTTGGCGCCGGCATGGCCGTACGGCACCTGTGGCAGGAAGGACACCGGCGGATCGGTTGCCTGACGGACTCCTCCAGTCCCACCAGCCCGCACGTCGTCCGGGGCTGGCAGCAGGCCCTCACCGCACTCAAGATTCCGGTCCGGGGAGCGGTCCTTGAAGACTCGGTCAAGCAGGTCAACGGTGAACGGGCAGAGCATTTCGACCAGGTGCTGGCACTGTGCGCCACAACCGGTACCACCGCCATGCTGGTGCATTCGGATACCCAGGCGGTCGCGTTCGTCCAGCACTGCGTGGACCGTGGACTGGCCGTGCCGGGGGACCTCGCGGTGGTGGGATACGACGACGAGGTGGCCTACCTCGGCGAACCCGCCATTTCAGCTGTCCGCCCGCCCAAGCAGTATGTAGGCAAGGTGGCGGTGCAGCTCATGGCCGCCCGGCTCGCCGAAGGCCGGGTGCGGCCGGTGCACCGGGTGGAATTGAATCCCGACCTGATCCTGCGTGACTCATCCGTGGGGGCGCCGCACGCTGCCACCGGTGTCCTGCTGGACTCGCCGTAAACATGATGCCGCCCACTGCCCGGCCCGGGGCAATCCACTCAACCTAGGAACCCATGCCTGTCCCTGCACGTCCCGTCGCCCTTCTCCTTCCCCCGCTGGACCGGGAATTGTCGCCCTTCACCGGCCTCACCCGTGACCACTGGTGCGCCTACGCGGACCACCTGTTGCGCTCGGCGCACAGATTCGCCACCGACGACCACGCCAACCTGTTCCTTCCGGGCGCCACCAGCGCCTACGGCCGCCGAAGCGACTCGCTCGAAGCATTCGCCCGGACTTTCCTGCTGGCCTCCTTCCGGATCGCCGGAGACCCCGAGGGCACCCGCTGGCTCGCGGACTGGTACGCGCAAGGGCTCGACGCCGGCACCAACCCTGCCAACCCCGACCGGTGGCCCACGCCGGGCGAACTGGACCAGGCCAAGGTGGAAGCCGCATCGCTGGCCGTAGGCCTGGCCCTGACCCGCGATCTCCTCTGGGACACGTTGTCCCGCCGGGTGCAGGAACAGCTGATCGCCTGGTTCGAGACGGTGATTGGCGAAACTTATCCGCCGATCAACTGGGTCTGGTTCCAGATCGTGGTGGAGATCTTCCTTGCCGGCGTTGGCGGCAGGTCTTCGGATGCGGATATCGACGCCGGCCTGGCCGTCCACGACTCGCTGCACCGCGGCCACGGCTGGTTCGCCGACGGGCCGGAGCGCGCGTACGACCACTATGTGGGCTGGGCCTTCCAGGTGTATCCGCAGTTGCTGCAGCTCATGGCGCCCGGGGATCCCCGGGTGCAGGCGCGGGCGGCGCTGGACGGCGGGCGGCTGGCGGACTTCCTCGACGACGCCGTCCACCTGGTGGGGGCCGACGGTGCGCCCCTGGTCCAGGGCCGCAGCCTGATCTACCGCTTTGCGGCAGCGGCCCCCTTCTGGAGCGGCCAGCTGCTGGGCCATACCCGGTTGAGCCCGGGTGTTTCGCGGCGGGCGGCGTCCGGTGTCCTGGGCTATTTCATGGGCCGCGGGGCGATGAACGACGACGGCCTGCTCACCATTGGGTTCCACGGCGAGTTCCCGGGAATGAAGCAGTCCTACTCCGGCGCCGGTTCACCCTACTGGGCGGCCAAAGGGATGCTGGGCCTGGCCCTTCCGGCGCAACACCCGGTGTGGACCGCCGTCGAGGAGCCGTTGCCGGTGGAGACCGGAGACACCCGGCTGTTCATCGCCGCCCCGGGCTGGCAGGTGGATGGCACGGCAGAGGACGGCGTGGTCCGGGTCCGCAACCATGGAACCGACCACGCGAACCCCGGAACCCGGGTGGCCGACTCACCGCTGTACGCCCGCCTGGGCTACTCCACGGCCACCTTCCCGGACCTGGAACCCGAGTCCCTGGACAACGCGGTGGTGTTCGCTGATTCCGACGGGCGGCTGACGCACCGCACCGGTTTTGAGTTCCTGGGCCAGTTCTGCGCCGGCGGGGTGCAGGTGGGCGCCTCCCGTGCGGCCACGCACTGGATCACCCTCGATCCCAACGGCGGTCCGGACCATGGCAGCGGAGCGGCCGGGACCGCCACGCCCGGCCCGGAAGCGACAGTGGTTTCGGTGACGCGCGGTGCCGTCGAACTGCGCCTGGTGCGTGTGCGCGGGGCGTCCGGCGCGGGCGCACGGCTGCTGATCGGGGGGTGGCCGGTCCCCGCCGGGTCCACGCTCAGCAGCATCGTCCGTCCCGTGCACTGGGGGCAGGACCTTGACGACGCCGGCACCTGGCGGTCGGACACACCGCACCCCGTGGGGGAGCATGTGGCCATTCCGTGGGCCGGCACGGCCGGTGCCGCGGCGGACGGGGATTACGCGGCCGTCGTCGGACTCGGCGGGAACGGACTCACCGCGGAACTGGACGCCGCCCACTTCCGCCGGGATGGCCTGTTCGTGTTTGCCGACGGCACCGCCGTGGACCCCACCGCCGTGTGGGCGCAGCTCCGGCCTTAGGTCCTGGGTTTTCCACAGGGGCCAACTGCACCTCAGGACGTTGCGGCGCCCTCGGCCGGATGTGCCGCGGGTGGCGCAGCGTTCTCGTGCGGTACGGCTTCCGATCCCGGCGTGGCCGCTGCCGCGGCGGGCTTGATGTTCTGGTTCACGTGGAAGAAGTTGTCGGGGTCGTACTTCGCCTTCAGGTGGGCCAGCCGCGCATAGTTCGATCCGAGGGTGTCCTCGATCCGGGACTGGTCGTCGGCGTCCTGGAAGTTCAGGTAGCCGCCGGGCTCGGAGAACTCGTGCAGCGCGGACCAGTATTCCCGGACCCAGGCAATGTTCCGCTCGTTCTCTGCCGGGTCGGGCCACTGCGCCGCGATGACCGGTGCGAAGTCAACGTCGCGGTACGCGAAAGCGGTGGCCTCCGGCGCCACCCGCTGGACCGCCCCGTCGATCGGGTAGAAGTGGTTGGCGGAGTGGACGCTGGGAATACCCGGTGCGTACTCGACGGCGGTACGTAACGCCTCTTCGCTGAGCGTGCGCAGGAAATCAGCCTTCCAGTAGCCCTGCAGGCCCGGCACGCCGCTGAGTCCGTCGAACATGATGTTCAGCGCCGGATACGGCATGGGTGCGAAGAAGCTGCCAAGCACCGTTCCCGCGTCAAGCATCGGCTGCCAGTGTGCCGGTCCCGCGTCAAGGTCGCCCGTCCACATGCCGGCAATCACGGCCACCGGCTTCCCGTGCCATTCCTCGGGAAGGAACGGGACCGGCGGTCCCTGGTGGAATCCCAGGAAGGCCCCCATCTCGTCGGGCTCGGCGGCGATCCACTCCCGGTAGGCAGCGCCCACTGCGGCCCCGGCCGAGGCGTCGAAGAACATGATGCCCACGTGCACCATGTCCACCGGGTGCAGCCGGAATTCCATCGACGTCACCACGCCGAAGTTGCCGCTTCCGCCCCGCAGCGCCCAGAAGAGGTCCACATTCTCTTCATCGCTGGCCGTGACGAAGGTACCGTCGGCAAGGACGACGTCCGCTGAAGCAAGGTTGTCGCAGCTCAACCCGTACTTCCGGGAGAGGTAGCCGATGCCTCCGCCGAGAGTGAGGCCGGCGACGCCGGTCGAACCGATAATCCCGCCGGTACTGGCCAGGCCGAATGCGTGCGTGGCGTGGTTGTAGTCCGCCCACGTGGCGCCGGGCTCCACCCGGGCCAGCCGTGCCGCGGGGTCCACGCGCACGCCGCGGCGGGCCGAGAAATCAAGGACCAGGCCGCCGTCGACCGTTCCAAACCCCGGGGCGCTGTGTCCGCCGCCGCGCACGGCGACCTCAATCCCGAGCCCCCTGGCGAACCGGACGGCCGCCAGGACGTCCGCTACCTGCGAGACCCGCAAGACTGCTGCCGGACGGCGGTTGATCATGCCGTTGTAGACGAGGCGCGCAGCGTCATACTCGGCGTCGTCCTCTTCGATGACCTGCCCGCGGACCTGTTCGCGGAGCACGTTGAAACGTTCGCTACCCATCACAACTCCAGATATTTCGTGCGAAGACCAGGGGCAGCCGGCTCCATACAGGGCCCAGCGGGGGCCAGCATGATGATTCTTTCGGTATACGCCTGGCCCCCGGCAGGGTCAAGGGAGCACGAGCAGCCATCGGACCGGTCCGCCCCGTTGGGGCCGTTGGACCCTGTCCTGCCCGCCAGCACCCCCTTTACGGTGAAACCGCACACGGTCACCGCAACGCGCAAGGGGATCCCATGACCCGGATATCAGTCGTCACAGGCGCCGCCTCCGGCATCGGCAAGGCAACCAAGGAACTGCTGGAGCAGCGGGGTGGCCGCGTCATCGGCGTGGACATCCACGGCGCTGAGGTAACCGCCGACCTCTCCACCCCCGCAGGGCGGACAGCGATGGTGCAGGGAGTCCGGGACCTGGCGGGGCAAGTGGACGCCGTGTATGCGGTGGCCGGCCTGGCCACCCCCACGCCGGCCACCGTGGCGGTGAATTTTTTCGGCACCGTCGCCACCCTCGATGGCCTGCGCCCGCTCCTGGGCGGATCCCCGGCCCCGCGAGCAGTGCTGGTTTCCTCGATGGCCGCCCTGATGCCCAGCGACCCCGATCTCGTGTCCCTCCTCACGGCAGGGGATGAAGCGGCATCGCTTGCCCGTGCCGAGGTCCTGGGCCGGGAACCGGAAACCACCGGGGGACTCATCTACGCCTCCACCAAGCTGGCGCTCTCACGCTGGGTCCGGCGGCAGGCTGCCACCCCGCAATGGGCCGGCGCAGGCATCCCGCTCAACGCCGTCGCCCCCGGCATCATTGCCACCCCCATGACGGCAGGCCTGATAGAAACAGCCGAAGGCCGCGAAGCCCTCCTCGCGATGGTGCCGATGCCGTTGAACGGCATCGCCGAACCGATCGCCGTCGCCCGCCTGCTGGCGTGGCTCGGCGGCGAGGAAAACACCCACCTGTGCGGCCAGGTGGTTTACATCGACGGCGGGAGCGACGCCGTCCTGCGCGGGGACTCGGTCTGGTGACCCCGAAGCCGCCCGGGCTGCACGGCGTCCCGGCCTGATCCACGGCCCCGGCGCGGGATAGGCGCCGCACCGGGGCGTGGGGCTATCGTGGTGCCTATGCGAAGGTGCGCCGATGGCTGAGGGACTGACGACCGGCACCTTGGAGTGCCTGTACACGGGAACAGTCTGGGCTGAAGGGCCGCTGTGGGTACCCTCGACGCAGACCGTGCGCTGGAGCGACATTCCCAACAACCGCATCCTGGAATTCGACCCCGCCAACGGCACTGTCCGCGACTACGCGCAGAACGTCGAATTCACGAACGGCCGCACGCTCGACCACGATGGCAGCGTGGTGCAGTGCAGCCACGGACGGCGCCGGGTGGAACGGGACAGGGACGGGACCGTGAGCAGCCTGGTCGATTCCTTCAAGGGCCACCGGCTGAACTCGCCCAACGACGTGGTCATTGCCCGCGACTCCTCAATCTGGTTCACCGACCCGCCCTATGGCATTCTTCCCGGAACCAGGGAAGGGCACGAGGGGGAGCAGGAATACGGAGGCTGCTACGTGTTCCGGCTCGACCCGGCGTCCGGAAACCTGGACGCCGTGATCACCGACCTCATGCACCCCAACGGGCTGGCGTTCTCCCCGGATGAGACCGTCCTGTACGTGGCGGACACCGCCGGGCCCAGCTACGGGGTGCCGCTGAGGATCGTCAGCTACGAAGTTCGCGGCGCCGCCTGCGGGCCCGGCCGCGTCGCAGTGGAACTGCCCGACGGCCACGCAGCCGACGGACTTCGGGTCGACGTCGAGGGCAGGATCTGGACCTCCGCAGGCCCAGCCGTCAGGGTCTACTCACCATCCTTCGAGTTGCTGGCTTCCATCGACGTCCCGGAAACGGTCTCAAACCTGTGCTTTGGCGGTCCGGACGGCCGGGACCTCTACCTCACCGCAACCACAAGCCTGTACCGGATCCGCACCAGCACCAGCGATGCGGCCGGCCGCACCATTCCACAAACCCACCCCTGAACGTGAGGACATCCATGGAGTACAGAACCCTGGGCCACAGCGGCACCGTCGTGACCAACTACGCGCTCGGCACCATGACGTTCGGCGCGGAAGCCACCGAGGAAGATTCGCACGCCATCCTGGACAGCTACTTTGCCGCGGGCGGAAACTTCATCGACACCGCCGACGTCTACAGTTCCGGCACGTCGGAGGAGATCATCGGCCGCTGGCTGGCCCAGCGTCCGGCGCTGCGGGACACAGCGGTCATCGCCACCAAGGGACGCTTCCCCATGGGAACGGCACCGAACGACGTCGGAACCTCCCGCCGCCGCCTGACCCGCGCCCTGGACGATTCCCTCCGCCGGCTGGGCGTGGACCAGATCGACCTCTACCAGCTGCACGCGTGGGACCCCATCACGCCGCTGGAAGAGACCCTGCGCTTCCTCGAGGACGCCGTGAGCCGCGGCAAGATCGCCTACTACGGTTTCTCCAACTTCCTCGGGTGGCAACTGACCAAGGCCGTCCACACGGCGCGCAGCCAGGGCTGGAACCCGCCCGTGAGCCTGCAGCCGCAGTACAGCCTGCTGGTCCGGGACATCGAATTCGAGATTGTCCCCGCGGCGCTCGACGCGGGGATCGGCCTGCTGCCGCGGTCCCCGTTGGGCGGCGGCTGGTTGTCCGGCAAGTACAAGCGGGACCAGCGTCCGGCCGGTGCAACCCGCCTCGGGGAGAACCCCGAGCGCGGAATGGAGGCCTGGAAGGCGCGCAATGACAACCCCCGCACGTGGACGGTCATTGACGCAGTCGAGGAGATCGCCGCAGGCCACGGGGTAAGCCCGGCCCAGGTGGCGCTGGCCTGGCTGGCGGACCGGCCGGCGGTGACCTCGGTGATCCTGGGCGCCCGCACCACCGAACAGCTGGCCGACAACTTGGCTGCTGCCGACCTGCGGCTCAGCAGCGATGAAGTCAGCCGCCTGACCGAGGCCAGCCTGCCGCAGGCTGGTGTTTACCCGTACGGGCCGATGGCGCAAGAACAGCGCAGCCGCAAGATGGCGGGCGGCCGCTAGGAAAGGGTTGGCGGGGCGTGGGCCTTTACGCCGGGTGCTTCAGCACCTCGGGCAGTTGGTCCACGTACACCGTCTGCGGCGGGTCGTAATAGATCACCAGCACTTCCTCGCCCACCGCGAAGCCGCTTGTCTTGTCATACGGGTAGGCGTGGAACGCCATGATGCCGCCGAGGTACGGCAGCATGACTTCACCGATGGTGCCCGGCCCGATGCGGCCGGTCACCCGCCCAATCTTCCCCGTCAGGCTCCGGTCCACCCCTTTGTGCATCGGCTGCCCTACGCGCCCGGAGCCTTGGGCGCACGCTTGTCCCCGCCGTCCTTCCGGAGCGCGGATGAGAGGGCCGGCAGGTAATCACCCACTTGCGCCAGGATCCCGCCCAGCATCTTGTTGACACCCTCGCCGCCGTTCAGGACCGTCATCTGGCCCACGTGG
Source organism: Pseudarthrobacter sp. NPDC058196 (assembly GCF_042882685.1). NCBI lineage: Bacteria > Bacillati > Actinomycetota > Actinomycetes > Micrococcales > Micrococcaceae > Pseudarthrobacter > Pseudarthrobacter sp. NPDC058196. The sequence goes on along the minus strand of NZ_JBHVVN010000006.1, from coordinate 190,336 downwards.
GAGAAGGGCTCGGCCGCTGCGGCGATGATCGCGGGCATGTTTTCGGCGAGCTGCTGCGAAATCACGGCGTCCTGGTTGGTTCCCAAAGCCTCGGCGCGGGCCTTGATGCCGTCCGCCTCGGCCAGGGCCTTGGCCTTGATTGCCGAGGCTGCCGCGTCACCCTTGGCCTTGGTGGCCGCAGCTTCGGCCTCACCGGTGACCTTGGTGGCTCCGGCGGCAGCTGCTGCGGCGTTGGCGTTCGCTTGGGCCTGCAGCTCCGTTCGGCGGGCATTGGCCGTGGCCTCAAGCTCGGTGCGCCGGGCCAGGGCCTCGGCGGCGGAGATGTCGGCGGCCTTTTGGCCTTCCGCGTCCGTGCGCTTGGCGTACGCTTTGGCGTCGGCGGGCTTCCGGATGGTGGTCTGGAGCTTCTGCTCTTCCCGGTCCGCTTCCAGCTTGGCAACTTCGGTTTCCTGCACCACAACCTGTTGCCGGGCCGTGGCTTCAGCCAGCGGGCCGGCCTGCGCAGCGTTGGCTTTGGCACGCTCGGCGTTCGCCTGCGCCACTGACTGCCTGATCGCCGAGACGCTCTGCGCGTCGGCGATCAGCGCGGCGGCCTCCGCCTCCTTCTCGGCGGCCTCGCGGTTGCGGGTGGCCTCGGCAATGCGGGCCTCCATCTTGACCTGCGCGATGTGCGGCTTGGCGATGTTCTGGATGTACCCGGTGGGATCCTGCAGGTCCTTGATCTGGAGCGAATCCACCACCAGGCCCAGCTTTTCCATCTCCACGCCGCTGGCGCTGCGGACCTGTGAACCAAGCTTGTCGCGCTCGCGGATGATCTCCTCCATGGTCATGCTCCCAATAATGGAGCGCAGGTGGCCCTCAAAGACGTTATAGACCTGGCTTTCCATTTTGGGTTGCTGGCCCAGGAAACGTCGGGCCGCATTGGCGATAAAAGGCGGAGCATCGCCGATTTTGTAAATGACAACCCCTTCCACGATCACCTGGATGCCTTGGGAGGTAACGCAGGACACCTTGAGCTCGGTTTCATTCAGCGTGAGCGAAAGTGTCCGCACGGTCTGGAGGCCGGGCAGCACCAGGGCACCCTTGCCGGTGACGATCTTGAAGTCCATTCCGGCCCGGGTTTCGAGGGTTCCGCGGGTCAGTCCGGAAATGATCAAGGCCTCGTTGGGTTCGGCCACCTTCCACATCAGTTTTGTTGCCACCCAAATAAATCCGATGGCTACAAGCACTGCCAGAATTGTGGCAAGTAGCGGGAAGAATGCGGTGAAATCCGGCATGACCAATCCTTTCAATGCCGCGGAACAGGCATCACGGTAAAGCCCCAATAAATGCAGCCGTCCAATGTCCCGCGGTTGAAATTCCCGTCGCCGTCGGCGCGCCAGCCAGCTGTTGTAGACAGTCTGATTGGGCCCCGGCCAAGAGTCCAGAGCTGGGCTGATATTTGCCTGCGGCAACGGAAAAGGAGCGGCCGACGGCGGAGGGCGGCACCCGCCCAAGGGCAAGGATTGCCACGGGTCCCCGTAAGCCGCGGACCTCTTGCCGCCGGGATTTCTTTGTTCTATAACAGATGGCATAAAGAGGTGCAGCATGATTCTGACGCTTGATCTCACCAGCGACGTACCGCTCTATCTGCAGCTGCGGGACCGGATCACGGAAGGTATCGCCGAGGGCGCCCTGGTTGAGGGCAGCCCGCTACCTGCCACACGCGCCTTGGCGGCCGATTTCGGCATCAACTTCCATACGGTCAATAAGGCCTACGCCCTGCTGCGGCAGCAGGGCCTGATCAGGCTCAACCGCAAGACCGGGGCAGTGGTGGCGGCTGCGGCGGCTGCGGACCCGGTGTTCCATGCGGAATGGACGGCCCGGGCCCGAACCCTGCTGGCTGAGGCCATTGCCAGGGGAGTCCCGGCCGACGACGTCCTGGCCGCCTGCCAGACCATGCTCGCCTCCTTCCACACCCCGCAGACCAAGGATTCGCCATGACCGTCGGGATCATCCTGAGTTCAGTTCTTTTGGCGTTGGTGCTCCTGCTGGCGCTGGTACTGCCCTCCATTACCAGCCCCACAGTGCCGTTTGGAGTGCGGGTGCCGGACGGCCACGTTGATGATCCGGTGGTGGTTGCCCAGTCCAGGCACTACCGGTGGAGAGTGCTCGTCAGCGGTGTCGTTACCGCCGTCGCCGGGGTGGGCACGTTCGCCGTAACGGGCGCAACGTTCCTGCTGCCCGTCTCTGTCCTGCTGCTCCTGGGCGCCTGGTACGGCTGCTTCTTCCTGGCCAACCAGGAAATCCGTGCCGCCAAGGCCGCCGGAAACTGGTACGGCGGCCTTCGGCAGGGCGTCGCCGTCGACACCGGTCTCCGGTCGGACCCGCCCAGGTTTCCCTGGCTGTGGTTGGCATTCCCGGCCACAGTGACGGTGGCGACCGCGGTGACCGGGATCATCCGGTATCCGTCGATGCCCGGTCAGTTGGCCGTGCACTACGGTGCCGGCGGCCAAGCCGACCGGCTGGCGCCGAAGTCAATCGGAACCGCCTTTTCCCTGGTTATTGTCCAGGTGATCATCACCGCGCTGCTGTCCGCCATCGCAGCAGGCATCCTCCGCGGCCGGGCCGACCTCGACCCCGGACACCCGGATGCCTCGGCGCGCTGGCACCGCGAATACGCCTCGCTCGGGGCACGGACCTTGCTTGGCCTGGCCGGCATGATCACGCTGGGGATGATGGGGGCGTCCCTGCTGATGTGGACCGGGACCCGGACTCCGTGGGCTGCGCTGGCCGTGGTGGTCCCGGTGCTGGCCGGCGTCGGACTTTCCATGGTGGTCCTCGCGCGGCACAACCGCGAACCCCGCGGGACTCCTCCGGAAACCGGCCTGACCCACCGGGACGACGACAGGTTCTGGCGCGGCGGACTGCTGTACGTCAACCATGAGGACCACGCACTCATGGTGTCCCGCCGGTTCGGCCTGGGCTGGACCCTCAATTTCGGCAACCCCAGGGCCGGGATGCTGCTTGCCGGGGTACTCGCCCTGATCAGCCTGGTGGTGATCCTGCGCTTTGGCGGGGGAACGGACCCCGGCGCCGACCCGCAGGGCCGGGCAGCGTCAATGTCCGGCGGCAGCAGTGAATGCGTCCACGACCGGCCACAGCACCTCGGCGTGCCGGATGTCGCTGTGGGCGCCGGCGAACGGGTTCTGGTCCTGGGCGATCACGGTGTTGGCGTCAAGGCAGTAGAAGGCGCCCGCCGTGAACCCGTAGGACTCACCCGGCTGATGCATGGGCACCGTGGTCGCCCCGGCCTGTTGGTAGCCGTCGTGGCCCATTCCCTCCCAGCGGTACATGAAGTCGTGGACGTCCTCGTTGTCCTGGCGCTGGAGGAAGCTTGCCGTCGGGTACCAGGTCCCCACCGCGCGGTCGGCTTTGCTGAAGGTGGCGATAAACGGCCCATCCACCCGTCCGGTACAGGAGGCCAGGAGACCCGACCTTGCGGCATCGGTGGGCAGCGGCGAGGCGAAACTGAAGTGTGAGAAGGCCCCTTGGATGAGGTACACCAGCTTGACGGGGCTGGCCGGGCCGGCAGCGGACGCCGGCAGCCCGGCGAGGGCGGTGGCCACCAGGCGGGCCCCGAAGCTGTGTCCCATCAGGTAGATGCGCGGTTGGCTGCCGGGGCCCGCGAGGGAACCGAGGTAGGGGCCCAGTCCCTGGCTGCCGATGACGCCGGCCCGGTTCTTCATTTCGTAATAGCTGAACGCGCGCAATACCTCGCGCGCCCCTTTCCACAGCATGCCGAACGGGTTCCCGATGTCCTGCGCGCTCGACTGCGACGGGGCAGCGAGCGCAGCGGCGTGGGTCAGGAGAGGCGCTGTGGTGGCTGCCAACGCTGCCTGCAGGTTTGCGTCCTCGGATTCGGGCGGCGGCACGGGGGAGCTGACCAGCCCGAGCGCAAGGTGGTGGAAGCGTTCGAGTTCCTGCGGATCTTCCGGTTGCCGGTCCAGCAAGTCTCCGATCGCCCCGAGGTCCTGCTCGTTCCGGGGGAATGCCGGGGCCAGGTGCGCCGCAAGGGTGGCCCCCGTGGACGGGGCTGCCGGCGCGGCGGTTGCCTGGTCCTCGGGAAAGAGCAGGGAGGGCCAGATGATTCCGACGGCGGCGCAACCTTCCGCCCGCTGTCCCAGCTGGTCGGACAGATTGCCGAACATCCACTGGTAGAGGCTGCGCGCGGACTGGACATCGCTGTTCCAGCCGTGGGAGAGGACGAAGATGTCACGGATGCCGCCGTCCGCAACGGCGGCGGCCAAGGCAGCACCGTCTGCAGGGTATTCAGGGTCGGCGTTGCCGTCGGCGTCGAATGCCAGCTCGTAGTAGTCGAGGTTCCCGATGCGACCGGTCATGGCTGCTCCTGGTTGGTGGGTGGTTAGATCGAGTTGAGGACCCGCATCAGGTCCACCAGGCCGCTGCCCTGGAAGAACGGGTGCCGGCCCAGTGAGCTCGCATTCTGCATGAACAGGTCTTTGACGACTTCCGGCTTGCCGATGAATTCCGGCCGTGCCGAGAGGAACGCGGCGATGGCTCCTGAGACGTGCGGGGCAGCCATCGAGGTTCCGCTGTCCTCGACGTAGCAGGGGGTTGGGGCGGAAGCGTCCTTGAAGCCCGGCACCTGGCTGCGGTTCTTCCCGGCGGCTGCCGAGGTGATGCGCTCGCCGGGGGCTACAAGGTCCGGCTTCAAGCGCCCGTCAAGGGTGGGTCCCTTGGAGGACGTGTAGGACACCCCGAAGACGTGCGGCTGGTCGCGGTGCGTTGAACCGACCGTGATGGCCTTGGCTGCGTTTCCCGGGTCGGTGATGGTGGAGAGGCGGCCGTAGAAGTCGCCGTTGTCGTCCCGGGCGTCGCCACCGTTGCCTGCGCTGACCACCACCACCACGCCGGAGCCCACCAGCAGGTCGATCTCCCGGCACAGCGGGCTTTGGCCGGCGGCGAAGTCACCGGGATACCAATCGCAGCCGAGCGAAAGGTTGACGCCGTGGATCACCATGTTGCGGCCGTAGGAGTTGACCGCCCTGACGTAGTTCAGTGCGGCGATGACGGCGCTGGAGAGCGTGTGCTCCTGGTTGTTGAGGACCTTCAGGCTCACCAGCAGGGCCTCAGAGGCCAAGCCGGCCAGCGACCGGCCGGGGTCCAGTTCCCGCGGTGTCCATTCCGGCAGCCCGTCCGGCGTGGACCGGCTCATCATGATGAGGGCGGCCGGGGGAGCGGAGCCGGCGATGATCCCTGCCACGTGTGTCCCGTGTCCGACGTCGTCCACCAACGCAGGTGCCGGGTCCTGCGGGACCAGGTCCTTGGCTGAGCGGACGGCTCCTGCCTCCTGGGGAGCCGAACCGCCGGCATCCGGACCGGTGACGAGGACCGTGAAGTCGCGGTGGAGATCCGCCACCCTGGGGTCATGCAGGTTGTCCGCTTTTCCCGCGTGGCCGGGAAGGAAATGCGGGTGCGTGCCGTCGATGCCCGAGTCGATGACGGCCCATACGCATCCGCGGCCCGAGGCCCCGAACGTGCGCAGGGCGGCATCGGCCTGCACGGTGGCCGCCGACCTGTCGATGTGCGGGCGGACAATGTAATCGGGCCAGACACGGTAGATGGTGCGCTCCGCAACTCCGTGTGCCGCATCGGCGGCCAGGAGGGTGGTGAGCTCGTCGGGCCGGAGCCGGCACTGCAGGTACAGGGTGGAGACCTGCAGGGGCGGAGCAGGCGGATCCTCCACCGACGAAAAAGTATCGCTGAAGCGACCGGCGAACCGGGCCCCCGCGGCTGTGGCCAGCGTCCCGTGCCCCACCTGCAGTTCCACCAGGACAGCCTGCCGCTCGTTGGCGTCGGTGTGGACCAGAAGGTCGTGTCCGCGCTGCTCTGAGTTGTTGCGGGGCCTCAGCAGTGAGCTCACCAAACGCGTCATGCCATTCTCCGGTCTCACTGAAGTGCTGCCACCAATTATGGGCAGCGGCCCCCGCATGTCAATAAGGCGCGGGCCGCCCTACCATGAGGTGTGGGCTCCAAAAACCGCATCGTGAGGCGGGCGGCGCTCGCGGTGGCCCTCGCCGTCTCCGGCTGCTCCTACACGGACGACTCCCTCCCGCCCGGTACTTTTCCGCCTGCCTTGGAGCCCATGGTGCAGCAGATCCAGCTGTTCCTGGACCAGGGCGCCGTCTCGGCCGTTGTCCAGGTCCGCTGGCCGGGCGGCGAATGGTCGCAGGCCTTTGGCGTGCGTGACCTCGGCTCCCTGGACCCGGCGCAGCCCACGGACAGGGTGGAGATAGCCGGCGTCACCCAGGCCATGACCGCCGTCGCAGTGCTTCGGCTCGTGGATGACCACCTCATCGGCCTCGACGACCCGGTCATCGAGGCAGTCCCGGAACTCGCGGGCCTGCTTCGGCCGCCCGGACCGCTCACACTGCGCCAGCTGCTGAGCCACACTTCCGGGATGCCGGACGCCGCCGCGGCGCTGCCCCGCGACGTGGACTTCCGCCCGGCCCTGTCGCGGACCTTGAGCCTGGAGCAGCAGGTGCAGGCCGCCGGGACGCTGCCTTGGCAGGCCTCCGACATCGGACTGTTCAAATACTCAACCACTGACTACGTTGCCTTGGGCCTCGTGGTGGAAGCCTTGCGCCGGAAGCCGTTCACGCAGGTCATGCGGGAGCAGGTGTTCTCCCCACTGGGACTGAAGGACAGCACGCTGGACCGGCCGGACCCGCGCGCACCAAACCTCCTGCACGGCTATGTCACTCTTCACGGCGAGCGCATCGACACCACTGACGACGCGTCCGTCGCCGGTTCCCCGGCATCCGGCGCGGTGTCAACGGTGGCGGACCTGAACCTCTTCATGGCCGGCCTCCTCCAAGGCCGTGCCGTTTCGCCGGCGTCGCTGCGGGAGATGAAGACCAGCCCCGGCTTTGGCCGGTTCGGACTGGGACTGTGGCGCTTCGCGGACCAATGTTCACCGGCCATGCGCCAGGAAGGCAAGGGCTCGTTCCGGGACTTCCAGACCGTTGCCGTCAGCAGCGACGACGGGCGGTACCAGGCCGCGATGACCGTCACGGCGCCGCCCATGCCCGGCGAGGTTGAAGATCCAGCCAGCACCGGCCGGCGGGACCTGCTCAACGGCCAGATCGAGTCCACCCTCAACGAGGCGCTGGACAGGCTCTGCCAGCCTGCCCGCTGAGGACAAACGCGCCCGTCAGCCGCGCATACGGCCACACCGGGGACCTGTCCGGATGGTCCCGGCGGATCTACACTGAAGCATCCCGCGACACGTTGGGGCCGGGGAAGGCTGGCGTGGGAACAGAGGATCAACTACATAGCTGGAAGGGCGGACCATGGGCAACGCGTCGCAGGGAGCTAACCGGGCAGTTTCAGATGCGGCATCGGCCAGCCGCAGCCCGGCGTTACGCATTCTGGCCCGTGCCGGCTTCGTGTTCATCGGCCTGGTCCACGTGTTGATCGGCGCCATCGCCCTGCAGGTCAACAGTGGCCAAGGCGGTGAAGCGGACCAGACCGGGGCGATCGGATCCATTGCCTCAAAACCCGGCGGCGTAATCCTCCTGTGGGCAGGGGCGGTTGCCTGCGCGGCCCTGGCCCTGTGGATGGTGGGTGAAGCCGTGTTCGGTGCGCGCGCCGAAGGCGATTCGAAGAAAAAACTGAAAGAGGCAGGATCCGCTGCAGGAAAGGCTGTGGTGTTCGGGTTCCTGGCCTTCACGTTCGCCGTGTTCGCGACGGGCGGTTCCAAGAGTTCCAGCCAGTCGGCCAGTGACTTCACCGCCAAGCTCATGGGAGCGCCGGCAGGAGTGGTGCTGCTGGTCGCCGTCGGCCTGGCGATCATTGCGGCCGGGGTCTACTACGCATACCGGGGCTTCACCCGAAAGTTCATGGAAGACCTGCAGGATCCCGGAAATGCCCGTACCGCTGTCCGGTGGCTCGGCACGGTCGGCTACATCGCCAAGGGAGTGGTCCTCGCCGTCGTCGGGGTCCTGATCATTGTGGCGGCCGCCACTGCCGATCCGTCCAAGTCTTCGGGCCTGGACGGCGGCCTGAAGGCACTTGGCTCACAACCCTACGGCGTGTTCCTGCTCGCGGCCATCGCTGCCGGCCTGATCTGCTACGGCGTGTATTCCATGGCGCGGGCCCGGTACGGCAAGTTCTAGGGAGCGGGCCTGTCAGCCGATTGGCCACCAGTCCGGAAGCAGTTGCCCCAGGTCTGCCAGGAATTCCTCGGCCGGCCTGGGCTGGTCCTCCAGGAGGCGTGACTCCAGTGCTCCCACCACGCCGTAGGCAATGAACCGCGCCACCATGGGCGGGGGGACGTCGCGGCCGCCCGGTGCCGGAACGGCGATGGCCCGGCGTTCGATCAGCAGGCGGACCGAACCCTCGAAATGGGCGCCGAGCATCCCGTGCAGCCCCGCCGTTCCCGGCTCGGCGGCCAAGCCATGGCGGTAGATCCTGCGGTGTGCGTCGACGTGCCGGACCACCCCGGCGGTGACGGCGGCGACGGCGTGGCCGATGTCGCCGCCGGACGCGGAGAGGTGCTCGTCCCGCAGGGCATCCAGTTCGGCGGAGAGGACCTGCCGCAGCAAGGCGGCGGGGGACGCAGCGTGTTGGTAGAACGTTGACCTGTTGACCCCAGCGGCAGCCGCGACCTGCGCGGCCCCCAGCGTCCCGGCGTCGTGCTCGGCTGCCAGCTCCAGGATGGCGGCGGCCAGCCGCGCACGGCTCCGGGCTGCCCGCGGATCGCGCGCAGCCGCTACCTCCGTGTCCTGATCCGGTCCTGCTGTCATGTCGGTCACACTCCCTGGTGATGTTGGCCGCCGGCGGTGGCTAAACCGCCCCTGCGGGCGTAGCGTTCTAACTATCCAACACTTGTTGGATAAGTCGATCGGGCCACTCTACCTTCGGCCCAGGGTTGAAAGGAAGCACCATGTCCCGCTTTGACGGACGAGTCGGCATCATCACCGGAGGCGCCAGCGGCATCGGCCGGGCCACGGCACAGAGGTTTGCCGCCGAAGGCGGTGCCGTGATCGTCGCGGACATCCAGGACGGCGCTGCCGCGGAGGTGGCTGCCGGGATCGAGCACGCCGGCGGCCGTGCGCGCGCATTCCACCTCGACGTCACCAGCGAGTCCGGCTGGGCAGCGGTTGTCGCCTTCGCCCTGAACGAATTCGGCCGGCTGGACGTCCTGGTGAACAACGCAGGGATTGGCGATAACGAATCGATTGAAGCAACCAGCGTGGAAACCTACAACAAGGTGGTTGCCGTCACACAGACCAGCGTCTTCCTCGGCGAGAAGGCGGCCGCGTCGGCGTTAAAGGATTCCGGCAACGGCGCCGTGGTGAACGTGTCCTCCATGTTCGGCATCGTGGGCGGATTCGGCACGTCCCCGGCCTATGCGGCCGCCAAGGGCGCGGTCCGGACACTGACGAAGAACACCGCCCTGGGTTGGGCCACGGAGGGTGTGCGCGTCAACTCCGTCCACCCCGGCTTCATCGACACGCCCATCCTGGGCGACACCGACCGCAAACTCCTCACCGACACCACTCCCATGGCACGGCTGGGCCGCCCCGAGGATGTTGCGGCGGTCATCCTGTTCGCCGCCAGCGACGACGCCGCGTTCATGACCGGCTCCGAACTGGTGGTCGACGGCGGCTACACCGCCCGCTGAACCAAAAACCCATCACAGTGCAACAGAAAGAAGAGGGCAGCAGCATGCGCGCCATCGTGTTCAAAGAATGGAAGCAGTTTCCCGAACTTGCGGAAGTAGCCCGGCCCGTTCCCGGGCCGGGCGAGGTCCTGCTCAAGGTGGCCGGCGCGGGTGCCTGCCATTCGGATGTGAGCATCTTCGAGGATTTCACTGCCGAGGTGCCGGGAAACATGTCAAAAGGCTTCATCCTTGGCCACGAGAACTCCGGGTGGGTTGAGGAGCTCGGGCCCGGCGTTGACGGCATCAACCCCGGCGACGCCTACCTGGTATACGGGCCTATCGGCTGCGGCCATTGCAAGGCATGCTCCCGCGGCCAGGACACCTATTGCCAGAATGCGGCGACCAACCCCTACCTGGGCATCGGACTGGGAAGGGACGGCGGTATGGCCGAATACGTTACCGTCCCGGTCCGCAACCTCATCCCGCTTGGTGCCGCGGATCCGATCGCCGCGGCACCGCTGGCCGACGCGGCCCTGACGCCTTACCACGCCATCAAGACTGCCCTTCCGCACCTGAACGGCGGGGGCCGCTTCGCCCTGGTGGTGGGACTCGGCGGACTGGGACAGATCGCAGTCCAGATCCTCACTGCACTTACAGGCGCCACCATCATTGCCACGGACATGAAGCCGGAGGCCATGGCCAAAGCCGAAGCGGCCGGTGCCGTCACCGTGCCCGGCGGCCCGGACCAGGTGGCCAAAATCCGTGAGCTGACCGGCGGCCGCGGCGTGGACGCGGCCTTCGACTTCGTGGGCGTCACACCCACGATCGCCACCGCCACCGGGTCGATGGCCCAGGGCGGCCGGCTGACCGTTGTGGGCATCGCCGGGGGAGTCCACGAATGGACGTTCTTCAACACGCCCTACGAATCCACCATCACCAACACCTACTGGGGCACCATCGAGGAACTCCACGAGGTGGTGGATATGTACCGGGCGGGCCAGATCGTGCCGGAGATCGAGACCTTCTCCCTGGACGACGGGCTGGACGCCTACCGCCGGCTCGCGGAAGGGAAGCTGAGCGCCCGCGCGGTGGTTGTTCCGCACCGGGGCTGACCACGCGCCGCCGGTCCCGGACGGCCCGTGAAGGCCCGCCGGACGGGACCGGCAGCCCGGCTGGCACCCGTGCAAAAGGTGTGAATTGCCTGTGGAGTTGCTGTGCGATCTGTCGCATTGGCCCTGCCGGCACTAAAGTATCCTCACTGAATGCCTACGATGGGACATGGACAAGCGACAATAAGGTGGCGGCCGGCGATTTAGCCGCCGCCCGATTTCTGGCAGGAGGCGGCACCCATGCAACACAACGTGCCGCTGCGCGGGCATCCAGCCAGGCTCGTGGCTGCCGGTACGTTTGGCGTCCTCCTGGCCGTTACGTCGGGGAGCGCAGCACAAACCCAGCCCCGGGCCTCGGGCGAGCCGCCGGTCCGGGTGGTGGTGGTGGGGGACTCCTTGAGCACCGGCCACGGAACCTCGCCGCAGGAAGCCTGGCCTGCGCTGATGCGCAACGACCCGGTAGGCGCCGGCCTGGAAGTGGTCAACGCGGCAGAAGACGGCAGCGGCTACGTCAGCCCCGGTGACTTTGACGGAACGTTTGGCACCCAGGTTGAAGACCTCGTCAATTCAAACACCGGCATTGTGGTGTTCTTCGGCTCGGAGAACGACCTCGGCTACGCGTCCGATGAGATTGGGGACGCCGCACTGGCGGCGATGGACCGGGCCGAGACGCTCGCCCCCGAAGCCAAAATCATCGTGGTGGGACCGCCGTCGTACTCAACGGATCCGGACCCCGGGCTCCTGGAGATCAGCAGCCAGCTCAAAGCCGCCACGGCCCGTGCCGGTGGTGAATTCGTGGACCCCATCGCCGAGGGCTGGATCAGCAGCGACTTCGAAGACCTGATCGGTCCCGACGGCGACCATCCAACGGTTGCCGGACAGCACTACCTCCTGGAGCACATCGGCGCCTACCTTGAGCAGGCGGCGCCCGCTGCCGCCGCGGCCGTGCAAGGACGCCCGGAACCCCAGTGACACGCCGGCTCATACCGGCGGCCGGCATGCCGGCCCAGGAATCTGGAGGAATCTCTCGATTACCCACAGGGTGGGGATTACGGTAGAGGAGTGACTGACCGCCCCGAAATCTACACCGTTGGTGAACTCCGAGCAGCGGGACACGTCCTCAAGGACCTGAGGCACGAAATCCGCGACAATCTCCTCTCCGCCCTGGCAGAAGGGCGTGACCCGTGGCCCGGCCTCTACGGATTCAGCCGGACGGTCCTGCCCCAGCTCGAGCGTGCCCTGATCGCCGGCCATGACCTGGTGCTGCTGGGAGAACGGGGACAGGGCAAGACCCGCCTGCTCCGCACCTTGGCCGGGCTGCTGGACGAATGGTCTCCGGTGATTGAGGACTCGGAACTGAACGAGCACCCTTTCCAACCGATCACCGAACAGTCCCGGGCCCGCGTACGCGCCGAGGGGGACCGGTTGCGGATTGGCTGGCGGCACCGCTCCGAACGGTACGTCGAGAAGCTTGCAACGCCGGACACGTCCGTGGCGGACCTCGTCGGCGACGTCGATCCCATGCGCGTAGCCGAGGGCCGACGGCTCGGGGATCCGGAAACCATCCACTACGGACTTATTCCGCGCTCCAACCGCGGCATCATCGCCATCAACGAGCTCCCTGACCTGGCCGAACGCATCCAGGTGTCCATGCTGAACGTGATGGAGGAACGCGACATCCAGATCCGCGGGTACGTGCTGCGGCTGCCGCTCGATGTGCTTGTAGTAGCCTCCGCCAACCCGGAGGACTACACCAACCGCGGCCGGATCATCACCCCTCTGAAGGACCGCTTCGGCGCCGAGATCAGGACCCACTACCCGATCGAACTTGAGGACGAGGTGTCCGTCATCCGGCAGGAGGGCCGGCTGGTGGCAGACGTCCCGCCCTTCATCCTGGAGATCCTTGCCCGCTACACCCGGGCGCTGCGCGAGTCCCCGGCCATCAACCAGACCTCCGGAGTTTCGGCCAGGTTCGCCATCGCCGGCGCCGAAACCGTGGCCGCGGCGGCGCTCCGCCGGGCACGGCTCCGCGGAGAGGACCACGCAGTCGCCCGGATCATCGACCTTGAACCGGCCGTGGAAGTCCTGACGGGCAAGATCGAGTTCGAATCGGGTGAGGAAGGCCGCGAGCAAGGCATCTTGGACCACCTCCTCCGCACCGCCACCGCAGAGGCCGTCAGGGCCCACTTCCAAGGCCTGGACATGGGACCGCTCGTGTCCGCCCTGGACGGCCACCGGACCGTCACCACCGGGGAGCAAGTCACGGCACAGGAGTTCCTCGGCAACCTCCCGTCCCTGAACGGATCCGGGCTCTACGACGAAATCGGCCGCCGCCTCGGTGCGACGAACGACGGACAGCGGGCCGCCGCCGTCGAACTGGCCCTGGAAGGGCTCTACTTGGGCCGGCGCATCTCCAAGGAGTCCGACGACGAGGAAACCATCTACGGGTAGGCACAGGAGGCAGCATGGCCATCCACAAGAGGTCCGCCAGGTACGGCCGGTACACCGGCGGCCCGGACCCGCTGGCTCCGCCGGTGGACCTGGCGGAGGTCCTCGACGCCGTCGCCGAGGACGTGATGGCAGGCTATTCGCCGCGGCATGCCCTGCAGGAGTTCCTGCGGCGCGGTGGACGGAGCCGCGACGGCCTGGACGACCTTGCCCGCCGCGTGCAGGAGCGGCGGCGGGACCTGCTCAGCCGGCACCGGCTGGACGGCACCCTGGAGGAAGTGAAGAAGCTCCTGGAGACCGCCGTGCTGGAGGAACGCAAGCAGTTGGCCAGGGACGCCATGATGGACAACACCGAACGCGACTTCCGGGAGATGCAGCTCCAGAACCTGCCGGCGTCCACCGCCGCGGCGGTCAACGAGCTCGCCTCCTACGACTGGCAGTCCGGAACCGCCCAGGAAGCGTACGACCGGATCAAGGACCTGCTGGGCCGGGAGGTCCTGGAACAGCGGTTCGCCGGCATGAAACAGGCGCTGGAGAGCGCCACCGATGAGGACCGCGAGGCCGTCAATGCCATGCTCCGGGACCTCAACGGGCTGCTGGCGAAGCACCGCCGCGGCGAAGACACCGAGGCCGATTTCCAGGAGTTCATGGCCAGGCACGGCCAGTTCTTCCCGGAGGATCCGCAATCGGTGGAAGAACTCGTGGATGCCCTGGCGCAACGTGCCGCCGCGGCCCAGCGCCTCCTGCAGTCCATGTCTGCGGAACAGCGCGCGGAATTGATGCAGTTGTCCGCCCAGGCGTTCGGCTCGCCGGAACTGATGGCCCAGCTCAGCGAGCTCGACGCGTCCTTGCAGGCGCTGCGTCCGGGGGAGGACTGGAACGGATCTGAACGGTTCGAGGGCCAGGAGGGACTCGGCCTGGGCGACGGAACCGGCGTCCTGCAGGACATCGCGGAACTGGACGAACTCTCCGAACAGCTGTCCCAGTCGTACAGCGGGTCCCGGCTCGACGACCTGGACCTGGACGCGCTGGCCCGACAACTTGGTGAGGGTGCGGCCGTCAGCGCCCGTACGCTTGCAGGAATCGAGCGGGCCATGCAGGAGGGCGGCTACCTGCGCCGCGGCGCGGATGGCGACCTCCGGCTCTCCCCGCAGGCAATGCGCCGGCTCGGCAAGTCGCTGCTGCGCGACACCGCCAAACAGCTGTCCGGGCGGCAGGGAAACAGGGATACCCGGACGGCAGGGGCCGCCGGTGAACAGTCCGGCTCCAGCCGCCAGTGGGAGTTCGGCGACGCCGAGCCCTGGGACGTGACGCGCACCTTGACCAACGCCATCCGCCGCACCATGGCCGACGGCGGCGAGCCGGCCCGCGGACTGCGCCTCGCCGTCGGGGACATCGAGGTATCCGAAACAGAGGCCCGGACCCAGGCCGCCGTTGCGTTGTTGGTGGACGTCTCCTTTTCCATGGCCGCGGAGGGGCGGTGGGTCCCCATGAAGCGCACGGCACTGGCCTTGCACCACTTGGTCTCCACCCGGTTCCGCGGCGACCGGCTGCAGCTGGTCACCTTCGGCCGGTACGCCCAGTCCATGGACATCGCCGAACTGACGGCCCTGCCGGCACTGAGGGAACAGGGCACGAACCTCCACCACGGCCTGCTGCTGGCCGGCCGCTTCTTTCGCCGGCACCCCTCCATGCAGCCGGTGCTCCTGGTGGTGACGGACGGGGAACCGACGGCCCACCTGTTGCCGGACGGGGATTCCTGGTTCAACTGGCCGCCGGACGCGGAGACCATCAGGGCCACCGTTGCCGAGCTGGACCGGTTGGGAAGGACAGGGGCCCAGACCACCTTCTTCCGGCTCGGTAACGATCCCGGCCTCGAACGCTTCATCCAGCGGCTGGCACGCCGCGTGGATGGCCGCGTGGTGGCACCCGATGTCGGTGACCTTGGCGCGGCGGTGGTGGGGGAATACCTCCGGGCGCACGTCCGGAGCGCCTACGCCGACGGCGACTGGTTCTGACCGGGCCGCGCGCTCCAGGGCGTCCCGGCCCGTGCTGCTGCTTCCGCCCGGCCGGCCGGCTCAGGCGGCCGCTTCGATCCCGGCGGCTTCCCTCTTGGCGGCTTCGGCGGCGTTGAGGCGCTCCCGCTGGGGGATCACCACGTACTTGGGGTCGCGCGTCGACGCCTTTCCGGCCTCGAAGACGCCGAACCGCAGCAGGGCCGAACCCGCAGCAACGGCGAGGCCGCCCAGCACGCTGACGGTACGCGAGCGGTGACCGCCGAGGGCCAGACCGACTGCGCCGCCGATGCTGAAGGCCTTGGACAGGCGCATCAACGTGCCACCCCGGCCCTCCCGCAGTGTCTCCGTGCTCAGGTGGCCGCTGCGTTCCATCCGCAGGCTCATAACCGTTTCCAGCAGCGCACCCGCGACGGCCATCCGCCGCGCAGGACCGGCCTCCACGACGGGCGCCAGGGCGGCAGCGATGCCCCCGCCGGCGGCGGCGGCCGAACCGGCAAACACGAACGGCAGGACCTCGTGGGCGTCATGCCAGGTGGGAACCGCGGTGTCGGCCAGCAGCACGGCCGTATAAGTGGCCACCGCGGAGCCGCTGACAGCTGCGCCGAGGCCGCAGGCCCGCCCGGCAGCCGGGAAGAGTCCAGTGATGTTGGAGGCGGCACTCGCCCCGGCAAGCGGGCCGTACACGGAGAGGATCCAGGAGCCCATGCTCATGGGCGAGGTGGGCTTGGCTACCCGCAGCATGTTGAGGAACCGTTCCGGCCGGCCCAGATCGTGCACCAGCGCCGCTGCGGATGCCGAGATAGCGGTCAGCGCCGTGAGTTTTGCCCGGCGTTCCATGGCGGGCCGCCCGGTGTACTGCGCACCTGCCGCCAGCATTGAGGACGCTGCCGCCACGCCGCCGGCGAAAATGTACCCGGCGATGTCCGCCGCCTCCCACGTGGGTTCCTTGAGGATGGGGCGGCCGTAGTATGAGGTGAATTCCTCACGCTCCCGGCGGCGGCTCACTTCCTGGCTCCCCAGAAGACGACGGCGGTCCCCGCCAGGAGCCCGGCCGCAGCACCCGCTGCCCGCCGCCACATGGCAGGCAGGTCCCGGGTGGTCACCACCGGGTCCGGCGGCAGTCCGTAAGTTTCTGGTTCATCGAGCAGCAGGAAGAAGGCGCCGTCACCCCCTACCCCGCCGTCGGGATCCCTCCCGTAGAGCCTGGCCTCGTCCACACCCCGCTCGTGGAGCTCCGCGACGCGGGCGTCGGCCCGTTCCCTGAGCTCATCAAGCTCGCCATACTGGATGGACTGGGTGGGGCACGCCTTGGCGCAGGCAGGCTCTTCGCCGGCACCCAGGCGGTCGTAGCACATGGTGCATTTGAAGGCCCGGCCGTCGTCGGGCCGCTGGTCGATCACGCCGTACGGGCACGCCGAAACGCAGTACCCGCAGCCGTTGCAAATGTCCTGCTGGACCACCACGGTGCCGTGTTCGGTGCGGAACAGCGCACCCGTGGGGCACACATCCAGGCAGGCGGCATTGGTGCAATGCTTGCAGACGTCCGAGGACATCAGCCACTTGATGCCCTCGGTTCCGCCGGCCGCCGGAGCCGGAACCTTCTTCTCGATGAAGGCCACGTGCCGCCACGTGTCCGCGCTGAGCCGGGAGGTGTTGTCAAAAGATTCGCCGGTGAGTTGCAACGGCCGGTCCGCCGGCAGCGAGTTCCACTCCTTGCAGGCCACCTCGCAGGCCTTGCACCCGATACAGAGGCTGGTGTCGGTGAAGAAGCCCTTGCGCGCTTCACCGGGTGCTCCGATGGCGGGCATTCCCAACTGGGTGACGCTCATGCCTTGATTCCTTCCTGGCCTGTGTGCTCATCGATGCCCGCCCGCTGACGGTATTCCGCCACCAGCGACGGCAAGGCCGGCCCTTGCGGCCTCCGCCCGGGACGGATGTCCACCGTCAATGCCTTGACCTCCTGGATATGGACGTTCGGGTCCATGGCGATGGAGGAGAGCTCGTTCATTGCATCGCCGCGGCTGAGCCCGTTGGGGCCCCAGTGGTAGGGCATCCCGATCTGGTGCACGGTCCGGCCCTGCACCGTGAGCGGCTTCATCCGGCCGGTCACCAGGACCCGCGCCTCGATTGCTCCGCGCGCCGAGACCAGGGTGGCCCAGCCGTTGTTGGTCAGTCCCCGCTCGGCGGCCAGTTCCGGCGACACCTCGCAGAACGATTCCGGCTGCAGCTCGGCAAGGTAGGGCAGCCAACGGGTCATGGCCCCGGCGGTGAAGTGCTCCGTGAGCCGGTAGGTGGTCAGCACGAACGGATACACCTCCGCCCCCGGTTCCCGGCCACTGGGTTGGTACCGGTTGCCGTCATGTTTGAGGAGTTTCCGGACCGGGTTCCGGTTCTGCCCGTAGAGGGCATTGTCGAAGGGGGATTCCTGCGGCTCATAGTGTGTGGGGAGCGGCCCGTCGGTCAGGCCGGCGGGGGTGAAGAGCCAGCCCTTGCCGTCGGACTGCATGATGAACGGGTCGATCCCGGAGAGGGCGTCGGTGCCCGTGGCGTCCTCGCCGGGACGGTAGGACGGTGGTTTGGTGGGCTCGCAGTCGGGGACGTCGTCGCCGGTCCATGTCCCGGCGTCCGCGTCCCACCAGATGAGCTTCTTCCGCTCGCTCCACGGCCGTCCCTCCGGATCGGCCGAGGCCCGGTTGTACAGTTCCCTGCGGTTGGCCGGCCATGCCCAGCCCCACTCGCGGCTGGAAATACTTTGCTCGGTGTGGGGTTTCCGCCGGGCAGCCTGGTTGACGCCGTCGGCGCGGCAGCCACAGTAGATCCAGCAGCCGCATGAGGTGGAGCCGTCGTCCTTCAGTTGGGTGTATGCGGAGAGCGGGCTGCCGTCGGCGCCGCGGCCGTTGATCTCGGCGAAAACAGCGTCCGCGTCCGGTTCATCCTGGGTGCCGACGGTGGGGTAATCCCACGTCAGGTCCAGGACGGGACGGTCGACGTCGTCGCGCGAGTCCGCCAGCAGCGTCCGGATGCGGTTGCCAAGGTGCCAGATGAACCAGAGGTCGCTGCGGCGCTCGGCCTCTGGCTCCACGGCCTGCTCGCGCCACTGGACCAGGCGGTTCGTGTTGGTGAAGCTGCCGGCCTTTTCCGTGTGGGCTGCGGCGGGGAAGAAGAAGACTTCCGTGCCGATGTCCTCCGTACGCATCTGTCCGGTGGCGATTTCCGGGCCGTCCTTCCACCAGGTGGCGCTCTCGATCAGTGAGAAGTCGCGGACCACGAGCCAGTCGAGGTTGGCCATCCCGGCGCGTTGCAGGTGGGTGTTGGCCGAGCCCACGGCGGGGTTCTCACCCATGAGGAAATAGCCCTTGCAGATTCCCTCCAGTTGCGCCATCACGGTGTCATAGGTGCTGTGGCTGCCGGTGATCCGGGGAAGGTAGTCGAAGCAGTAGTCGTTGTCCGCTGTGGCGGCGTCCCCCCACCAGGCCTTGAGCAGGCTCACGGTGTAGGCGGACATGTTGGCCCAGAAACCCTGCTTGGCGGAGTCCGCTTCGACGTATCCGGCCAGGTCCAGGTGCTGCTTGGCGTGCGGCATGGGCAGGTAGCCGGGCAGCAGGTCGAAGAGGGTGGGAATGTCGCTGGAGCCTTGGATGCTGGCGTGCCCTCGGAGGGCCATGATCCCGCCACCGGGGCGGCCGATGTTGCCCAGCAGGAGCTGCAAAACCGACGCTGCACGGATGTACTGCGTCCCCGTGGTGTGCTGCGTCCAGCCCACGGCGTAGGCGAAGGCCGTGGTCCGGTCCCGGCCGGAGTTGCTGGTGAGCGCCTCTGCTACTTCCTCGAACAACGCCGGTGGTACCCCGCACACCTGTTCCACCATCTCGGGGGTGTACCGCGAGTAGTGCCGGCGCAGGACCTGGAACACGCAGCGTGGATCCTGCAATGTCTCGTCCCGGTGCCACTTCCCGGCCACGCCGGGGCCTCCGGAACCATGGGACTGGGCGTGCGAGGATTCACCCAGCCTGCTGCCTTCCTGCTCGTCGGCGTCCCGTTCACCGGAGGATGCAGCCGCGAAGCCGCCCTCGTACTGCCAGCTTTCAGTTTCATAGGAGGAATCGTCCGGATTGAATCCGGAGAAGAGGCCGTCAAGGTCTTCGGTGTCGCGGAAGTCCTCGCTGAGGATAGTCGCGGCGTTGGTGTAGTTGACGACGTATTCGTGGAAGTAGGCATCGTGGCTAATGACCCAGTTGATCAGGCCGCCCAGGAAGGCGATGTCCGTCCCGGCGCGGATTGGAACAAACGTATCGGCCATGGCGCTGGTGCGGGAGAACCGTGGATCCACGTGGATGATTTTGGCCCCGCGTTCCTTGGCTTCCATGACCCACTGGAATCCGACCGGGTGTGCTTCGGCGAAGTTTGATCCCTGGATCAGGATGCAGTCTGCGCGTTGGAGATCCTGGAGATAAGTGGTTGAGCCGCCCCGGCCGAAGCTCGTGCCAAGGCCCGCCACCGTGGAGCTGTGGCAGACCCGGGCCTGGTTCTCCACCTGGACGACGCCCAGGGACGTGAACAACTTCTTGATCAGGTAGTTTTCTTCGTTGTCCAGGGTGGCGCCGCCCAGGCTGGCGATGCCCATGGTACGTCGGGTGCGGAGGCTCCCGGAGTCCCATTCCCAGGTCTCCCGGCGGGTGTCCACCACGCGTTGGGCCACCATGTCCAAGGCTGTTTCAAGGTCGAGCCGTTCCCAGTCAGTCCCGTGGGGGCGGCGGTACAGGACGTACTTTTCGCGGGAGTCCCCGGTGGTCAGCTGCAGTGAGGCGGAGCCCTTGGGACACAACCGGCCCCGGCTGATGGGGGAGTCCGGATTGCCCTCGATCTGGATGACTTTCCCGTCTTTGACGTAGACCCGCTGGGCGCACCCAACGGCACAGTAAGGGCACACGGAAGGGACCACCTGGTCTGCGGTGCCGATCCGGGGCGTGAGCTTTTCGGTGGCGGGCGATTTCACGGCATGATGCCTGCCCGTGGGGTCGTTCTCGAGCAACTGGCGCAACACTGGCCATTGCAGCGGATTCACCATGGGGCACCCCTTTGGTCGTCGAATCGACATGCCTGTGGCACGGGTCACATGCACGTGAGGAAAATGCTAACAGGGGCTTAGCATTTCCGCACCGGGCGAAGTCGCGGCCACTGGATCGGTGTCGCCACGCTCACCGGTTCCGGTAGTAGTCCCTCCAGATCAGGCGATGAACCGGCAGCTTCCGCGGTATCGACCGTAGGCCGGGAATGAGCGGCAGCAGAGTCAGCAGCGCGGTCAGCACGATCATCGTGGCCACAGCCCAGGCGTCGACGCTGGGGGATGACTTGAACGGTTCCACCTGGTAGAGGAGCGAGAAGAGCCACAGCCAGGACTGTCCCGGGGTATCGCCGGTCTCGTTCATGACGCCCCACTGGTCCCCGGAAAGATGCTGGCTTGCCGCGAGATCAGGGAAGTAGCCGCCATCTCCGAGGAACAGGAGACTGCGGGTGTAGTCCATGTTGTAAAAGGTCCCGCCACCCTGAAGCACGCCGTCCAGGGTTCCCTGCCGCGCCATGTCAGCCAACGCACCGGTGAGTGCGGGGACCGGGCCGTAGGAACCGTCCGCCACCTTGGCGGGGTCGTTATCGGGGGCCGCGGCGAGGGCGTCGGAATAGGCGGACGCCCAGTCGGAGCGTTGCTGGTCAGTGGCGGCTGTCCAGTCGGCCAGCGCGGCCGGTGGCGTAGGCAGCTGCTCCAGCGGGCCAATCACGAAGTCCTGGGCGGTATCGACAGGAATCCGGACGCCCGAGAGGCTTTGGAGGTCCACCGGGCCAATTTTCTGCGACGCGTCCGGAGTGGAGTTGTACGGCGGCCCGTATCCGGCGGTATCGGATGTTCCGGCCAGTTCCTTGGCCGCCGTTGCGACAAAGTCCGCCGGGGCCGAGGCGGCCCAGGACTTTAGGCTGACGCTGGGCTCATCAGGTGCGCCGAAGAGTGCCGAGACGCCGAGTACCAGGAGCCCAACTACCACTACGGCGATGGTGAGTTCCTTGAGGAGGTCATATTCCCGGACGCGGCCTGTCCACGGCCTGCCGGCAACGTCGTCCCTCTTCTGCCATGAGTCGGGGGCACCCTTGGCGGTCACAGCGGTGCGTCCTTGGGTTCGGTAGACGTCAGGGGGTGGGCGGCCACGACCGGCCGGCGGGCCTCGGAAGGGTGGCCGCCGGCCTCCGGGCCGCTGGTGCGCAGCTGGGCGTCATTCCCGGAGGCCTCCAGCGGCGGCACGACGCCGTGGACCCGGACCAGCAGGACGTGGAGAGCCACCACGGCCCCCACCGCCAACGGCAGCAATGTGATGTGCCACACGAAAATCTGTCCGAGGTTGGCTACGTTGAACCAGGCGCCGACCCCCACGGAGTTCAGCGCGTCCTTCGCTTCGAAGGCAATCCATTGTGAATCGAAGTTCGTTTGGAGGAGATACCCGGTGAAGGCCGCCACGATGGACACGACAAACGAGAGCATGCCGGTGATCCAGGTCAGGACGCGGCCGCCCCGCCAGGCCGCCATCCAGAACTTCAGCCAGAGGTGCACGACCATGAAGATGAAGAACAGTTCCACGCTCCACAAGTGGCTGCCGTTGACGAAGCCGCCGAGTGAGGACACGTGATACCACTGGGGACCGTTCAGTCCCAGCACCACCCCCGAAGCGATGATCCACACCAGCGAAGCGACGGCCCCCATGCCGAAGACATAGGCCCACGACATTACATAGCTCGGCTGGTCGCCGGGCAGGAGCTTGTCCGGTGGAAGCTTCTCCAGCAACCATCTGCGGGCCTTTCCGGTCCACGTAGGATCGTCCGCGTGCTGCTCCGGTACACCGGGCGACGGCGTGGCCCGGGTTCTCACTTCCGCCCCCTCCTGCCGGGAAACGGCAGGACGAGGGCCAGGACGAACAGAATGACCATCACTGCGATCACCACGAGGTTCCCCGACTGGATGGTGAAGCCGTCCCAGCCAAAATAGGTTCCGGCGCCCACCGTGGCTGCGCCGTTGAATAGCCACCCGGCCAAGGAATCCTCGATTCTGTTTAGGTACCCTCGGTGGAGTTCACCACGCCCAAAAATCCATCGATAGAGTCATTCGTCCCTCCACCTGCGATGGCCAGCCGTGGCCGGGGTCCTTCAACAGTCCTGGCGCCCTTTCCGGCGTCGTTCATCCCGCGGGAGCCATGTATACGTGCGGCAAGGTGGATGCCATACTGCGGTGATGAAGATGACCACCTGGTGGCCGCTGGTCGGTACGGAAACGCGCGCCTGGCTCATTGAACCCAACGGTGAACCCTTGCCGCCTCCTGTTCTCACGGACATCATGGCCGTCACCGGTGGCTCGACAGATCCAAAATGGTGGGAGAAAGAATCAGCCGAGGGTCCCCGGCTTACCGACTGGGCTGTGGATTGGATCGAGGCTGTCGCCAACGGCGAAGACCCGACTGCCGGCTGACGCTGCTGCCCGGAAGGTCCAGGGAGGGTAGTCGAAGTTCAGGTCAGGGCTGGCGGTCATGATGTCTCCACGGGAAGGCTGGCGCCGGGAAGGTGCGGCGGGGCGGCGGCGTCGCCGGCTCCGGACCGGGCGGGCCAGTGGCGCCGGAACCACCGCGCCGTGGATCCGAGGGCCTCGTCGAGCGGCGGCGCGTCGGGATGCCACGCCTTTTCCCACTCCAGGCAGACGGGACCGGCGTACCCCGTGTCCCGGAGCAGTTCCGCAAAGGCGTCGACTGGGAGGGTGCCGGTGCCGATGAGGGCCGGGGTCCGGCTGGCAGGCAGCCGGGCGTCCTTGATCTGGACGCTGCCCGCAGGGCCGGTGAGCCAGGGGTGCAGGGCCTGCCATGTTTCGTCGAGGGTCTCGCCCACCCGCCACGGATGCATGAGGTCCCAGACGGCGCCTGCTGGCCCATCCACCATGTGGAGGATGGCGGCGATGTCACTGCCCCGGGGGTGGGAATCGTGCGTTTCGAGCGCCGGGTACGTTCCCAGGTCACGGGCCAGGCGTGCGACGGCGGTGAGCCGACCGGCTGCCAGGGTATTGGTTTCCTGCCTGGCCTGGACGGTGTCGGGAACCCGGTGGTACCCGCAAGGGTGTGCGGGGGCACCGGGAAACACCCTGACGGCCGGTGCGCCGAGATCGTGGGCCAGGATCAATGCCGCTTCCAGTGCTCCCACCACCAGCTCATCGGCAAGAGGTTCCGCCACCCTGATGTAGCTGGCCACCCCGGTGACGGCCAGGCCTGCTCCTTCGATCCTGGACCGGAGTTCGGAGCGTTCGCGCCGGGTCATGGCCTGGGCGGCGATCTCGCCGCGGCCGAGCCGCAGCTCCACGCCCCGTGCACCCTGTCCGGCCAGACAGGACAGGACCGTTTCCAGGCTTTCGCCGGGCGCCCCCAGCGTAGACACCGTCAGTGTTGGTTGGATCTCCTCTGGGCGGCGCATCGTTCTTCCTGGCTGATCGCAGTCGCTCATAACGTTTCAACCCTGGCGCACAGGGCGCGGCAGGGTCAACGGCCGGCAGCGATTCGATCACACTCGGTCACCGCCTGGGTGGGCCGGGCGCCTGGCATCAATACCGGACCACCACGTCTGTCGCATAGGCCTGGGACGAGGTCATGCTGCCACGGAACCAGCAGACTGCGTGGGTGGATGGATCCCCTGGCGGCACCATGGGCCGGAGATTGTCCACTGCGGAGCCTTCAGTTACCGCGTCCCATCCAAAGGTGGCACCGCCGTCCCGGGTGCTGCCCCGGTAGATTTCGTAATGGCCGGTGGCCTGCCCGGTCCGCGGGTCGATGGGAGTGGAGATGTACACCTGGTTCAGGTCATGCGGATCCACCGCGCCCAGGCCCGTGTAGTCCTGTTCATGCGGCAGCAGGGCAGCGCCTGCGGCCGCCAGCGGGTGCAGGTTCCACTGCGTCCCGTCGAAGCGGGCGTACAGCAGCCGGTGATCATCGACGTCGAGCAGCTGCTCCCGCTGCAGGGGGCCGTTGACGTCGTTGGCACGGCAGCTGATGATGGCGGCCAGGTCCTGCCCCTGGCCGCGCAGGTCCACGGTCCAGCCGTGGGTGAGGATGTCGCCGTCGACGTCCATGCCTGCCGCGAACAGTGTGGTCAGGGCAGCCTGGTTGATCCCCGGCGAGCCGATCAGCGGCTTGCTGACCACCCGGCCCTGGGCGTCGTGCAGGGCGTCGCCGCGGATGTAGCCATGGTAAATGCTGTTGTTGAAATCCCGCGGGTGGTGGTCGGTGGTGATGAGGTCAATGCGGTCCGTGCCGTTTCCGCAGTAGCGGGTGTAGCCGTTGACGTAGCCAATCTTGGGTCGCGTAAAGAGTTTTCCGCCGAACCGCCACGTGGTGCCGTCATCCTCGGACACCATGAGGCTGGGGTCATCGTTGATGGCGCGGACAAAGTTGTACACCCGGGACTCCGCAGCGAGCCGGTGCAGGTTCGAGTAGGTGGCGCCGCGGCCGTCCGCCGGCCCCGTCCAGTCGAAGCGTTCTTCCGGGCCCCATTCGGAGGCGTCGTGTGGCCGGGTGGAGATCCGCCAGCGGGAATAGTTGTCCGTCTTGTGTTTGGCGTACATCGCCAGGTAACGGCCGTCAGGCCTGATGAGGAGCGCCGGGGCGTTGTGGTCGTCCGGCTCCAGCCTCCGGTGGACAACGTGGACCTGGCTGTCCCCGGTGGCAAGGTCGAGGACGGCGACCTCGATGTTTCCGCCCCGGCTGTCACCGCCGGCGCCCTCGGGGGCTGCCACGGAGCCTACCAGCAGCGTGTTGCTGGCAGGATCCACCAGGGCGCGCTCGTCCTGGAACCAGCACCACGCTCCGTTGTCATTGATGGTGGTTTGCATGCCGGGCATCGGAATCCTGCTCTCGTTGTGGGGTGGGTTCCACCCGTGGGCGCGCCGCACGGCGCCGGCCACCGACCCGTCACGGGATGTGTGGTTGGACCATATGGAAGTATCGGGGCCGCGGGTCGGGCGGTCAAGGGCGTGGCCCGGAACGGTCAGACTCGAACGTCCGGCCAGTCCTCGACTTATCCGGACATAACACTTGAAGCTTTAACTAATGCGGGCTACTCTTACTTTAATCTTCAACCTTTTATGATGATCGCCGAGGCCCGCAATGACAGCAATTGCCCATTCCGCACCGCATTCTCCTGCCCTGCCCGCAGCCACCGTCCGCAGCCAGGTCAGCGTCCCGCTCCGGTTCGCCGACGGCTACGCCGCCACAGCCGACGTCATGACCTTCCATGGCCTGGTGGACGGCCGGGAACACCTGCTGCTGGCCCTGGGCGACTGGGAACAGGCGCTGCTGGGCGGCGCAACTGCGCCCCTGGTCCGGCTGCACAGCGAGTGCATGACAGGTGACGTCTTTGGCAGCGAGCGCTGCGACTGCGGACCGCAGCTCCGGGAAGCCGTTGAACTCATTGCCGCCACCGGGGGATTCCTGCTCTATCTCCGCCAGGAAGGCCGCGGCATTGGCCTTTACCCAAAACTCGACGCGTACGCACTGCAGGACCAGGGCCTGGACACCTATGACGCCAACCTTGCCCTCGGGCACGGCGAGGATGAGCGCGATTACGCGGCGGCGGCGCAGATGCTCAACGCTTTGGGCGCCACCTCGGTGAGGCTGTTGAGCAACAATCCCGACAAAGCTTCGCAGCTGGCCGCATTCGGCATCGCCACCGCCGAAAAGATCCCCACCGGCGTCCACCTCACCGAAGCCAACTCCCGCTACCTCGCCGCCAAGCGGGACCGGACCGGACATACGCTGGAGCTCGGCCAGGCCGCCGTCGTCCGCACGGCCCCGGACGGTTCCGGCCATGCTCCAGGCCATGCGGACATGCTGGGGCGCGTGGAAGCCCTGGTCCCGGGCCTGCGTGCCAGGGCGGAGGAGACGGAGCGGTTGCGCCGCCTCCCGGACAAGACGATGCAGGACCTGCGGGCCGCCGGAATCTTCCATCTCCTGGCTCCCGCAGGCGTTGGCGGGTACGGCCTGGGCGCACAGACCTACGGGGAAGCCGTCAGGGGCCTCGCGCGGGGTTGCGCCTCCACGGCCTGGACCGCCGGGCACCTGGCCGAGCATGCCTGGATGCTGGCGCGCTGGCCCCGGAAGGTGCAGGACGAAGTCTTCGCCGGCGGACTGATGCCGCTCGCCGCCGCAACCAGCGCCCCCGTTGGGTCGGCGCGCAAGGTGCAGGGCGGATATGCGATTTCGGGGCACTGGAGCTTCGCCTCGGGCATCATGCACTCGGAGTGGGCCTTGCTGGCGGTGCAGCACGATGGTGTCCGGTTGCAGGCGCTGGTTCCGCTCGCCGACCTGGAACTGGTGGACGCGTGGCATACGGACGGGCTGAGGGGAACCGGCAGCAACGACCTCCGCGCGGACTCGCTCTTCGTTCCGGCGGACCGGGTCATGGACTGGGCGGTGCTCAGCGGCCCCGATAACCCCGGCGCCAGGCTCCACCCGGAACCACTGATCTCCGCACCGATGTCCACCCTGTTGAACCTGGTGGCCCCGGCGGCGGCACTTGGCTCCGCCGAGTATGCCCTGGAGCTGTTCCGGGACCAACTGCTGCGCCAGAAGGAAAAGAACGGCACCCGCACCCGGCAGGCAGACTATGTCCCGGCGCAAACCCGCTACGCCAAGGCATCCGGGCTCGTGGCCACCGCCCAGCTGCACTGGGAGGCGGCATTGTCCTTGCTGCCAGGGGACGGGCCGGCGGCCACGGGGCCTGCCGTGCGGGAGCGGGCCACGTTCCGGCTGTCGCTTGCCCTCAGCGCGGAGGCTGCCCAGGAGGCGGTCCGGCTCGCCGTCGCCGGTTCGGGCGGCAGTGTCCACCGGCTGTCCCATCCGCTGCAGCGCATCCAGCGCGACGTCGGCGTGCTCCTGAGCCACCCCACCCTGGGCATCGACCCCATCATGGAACAGGCGGGCCGCGGCCTGCTGGGCATGGAATTCACCACGCCGTCCTTCTAGGCGGCGCGGCGTCCGTTGCCCGGTGCAGCCGCGGACGGGAAATCCGTGTCAGGATCAGGTATGCCCCAGCGCCTGATGCTGCTCGACACCGCCTCCCTGTATTTCCGTGCCTTCTACGGCCTTCCGGACAGCATCCGGCGGCCGGACGGTACGCCGGTAAATGCCGTCCGTGGCCTGCTGGACATGATCGCGCGGCTCACCACCGACTACCAGGCCACCCACCTGGTGGCGTGCTGGGACAACGACTGGCGGCCCCAGTGGCGGGTGGACCTGATCCCCACGTACAAGGCCCACCGCGTTGCGAAGGCGGTACCGGGCGGGACGGACATCGAGGTGGTCCCCGAGGGGCTGGAGGCCCAATTACCCATGATCCGCCGGACCCTGGAGCTCGCGGGTATTGCCATTGTGGGTGCCGCAGACCATGAGGCCGACGACGTCGTGGGCACCTATGCCAGCCATGCCGCCTTTCCGGTGGACGTGGTCACAGGCGATCGGGACCTGTTCCAGGTATGCGACGACGAACGCGACGTCCGGGTGATCTACACAGCGCGGGGGATGAAGAACCTCGAGGTCGTTACGGAGGAAACCGTCGTGGCCAAATACAAGGTCCTGCCGCAGCAGTACGCCGATTACGCCACCCTGCGCGGGGACGCCTCCGATGGACTGCCGGGCGTTGCCGGGATCGGTGAGAAGACGGCTTCGTCCCTGCTGCTCAAGTACGGGACCCTGGAACGATTGCTGGCAGCGGCGGAAGAGCCCGGCGCCGGGGTGTCCGGACCGGTCCGGGCCAGGCTGGAAGCCGCGGCCGAGTACCTGGAGTCCGCCCCCGCTGTCGTGCGCCTGGTCCGCACCCTGGAGTTGCCCACCCTGGACGAGGCGGGCGCCGAGCTGCGGCCTGTGACCGGCGGGCGGCGGGCTGAGCTGGAGCAGGTGGCCGCCGACTGGAACCTCGGCGGCTCGGTCCGCCGGCTGCTGGCCGCACTGGACCAGCGAGCCTGACCACCGCCTGCCGGGCAATACCCTTGGCGGAACAGGCTGGGACGTCCGGGCCGGCGACGATGGTCGGTTAGAGGCGCTCCAGTGCCCTGCCCAGGCGCACCGCGGCCTCCTCCAGCCGGGGAACAGGCACGTCGCCGTACGCAAAGCGCAGGTGCCGGTGGGAATCGGTGCCCGGCCCCGAGGCGAAGAACGAACCGCGCTGGTATTCGACCCCTTCGGCGCTGGCCGCGGCCGCCAGGCGGTCCGGGTCCACCGCGGCATCGGCCAGCCGTGGCCAGAGGAAGAGGCCACCGGCCGGCCGCACGGTGTCGAAAGCTCCGGGCGCCTCCCGCTCCAGTGCCGCGATCAGCGACTCCGCCCGTGTCCGGTACAGTTCGCGGGCACGGCCCAGGGTCGCATCGAAGAGCCCCGGGTCCGCCGTCAACGCCTCACCCACGACCGCTTGAACCAAGGTGGAACTGTGCGAATCCTGCCGGCTCCGCAGCGCCACCAGGTCCGGCAGGAGCCGCTCCGGCGCCACCAGCCAGCCCAGCCGCAGGCCCGGGCCCAAGGTCTTGGTGAAGGTATTGATGTGGATGACGTGCTCAGAGGTATTGAAGGCGTCCACGCTTTCCGGGCCCCCGGCGTACCAGAGCTCCCGGTAGGGGTTGTCGGCAAGGATCACGAAGCCATAGTGTTCCGCCAATTCCACCAGCCTGGTCCTTGCGGCTGCGGGAAGGGTGCCTTGGGATGGATTGTGGAAGTCCGGCACCGTATAGAGGGCAGCGGGCCGGGCCCCTTGGCGGAGCCTGGCGTCCAGTTCGTCCACATCGATGCCGTGGGAGCCTACGGTCACCGGGAGGGTCTGCGCACCGGAGAGCTGCAGCCCGCGCAGGAACAGCGGGAAGATGGGGTTGTCAACCGCCACGAGGTCGCCGCGCTCCACCACCGCCTGGATGCCCAGGGACAGGCCGTGGAAGCCGCCGTTGGTGATGACGATCCGATCCACGGGGACGCCCTCGCGCGCTGCGACCCACTCACGCAGCGGGGAGATGCCTTCGGTGCGGGAGTACTGCAGGGCCGGCAGGCCGGGCCTGGCGAGCACCCGGGCAGTGGCGGCGGCCAGTTCGGCGGCCGGCAGCACGCCGGGATCGGGGATCCCGCCGAGCAGCTCGATCGCGTCCGGGCGCTTGTCGCGCAAGGTTGCATCGCCGAATCCCTGGGGCGCCGTGAAGCCGGCGATCAGGGCGGGTTTGCGGGCGGGGGCGGTGGGGGTAGCGGTCACAGTGCTGCCTTTACTGGGTTCGGGGTCTGGCTGCGTTCGGCGGGTGCCGCGGCGGCAGGAGGAATCGTGAGGCCGGACGTACCGGGGATGGCGTCCAGGAGCTCCCGGGTGTATGGGTGCCTGGGGTGGTCAAAGACCTGGTCCACGGTGCCTTGCTCCACCACCTGCCCGCGGCGCAGGACCGATACCGTGTCGGCCACCTGCCGCACCAGGGCAAGGTCGTGGGAAACGAAGACATAGGTCAGGCCGAGGTCGCGCTGGAGCCGGGCCAGGAGTTCCAGGATTCCCGCCTGCACGCTGACGTCCAGTGCCGACGTCGGCTCGTCCAGGACCACGACGTCGGGCCGGACCACGAGTGCGCGGGCGATGGCCACACGCTGCCGCTGGCCGCCGGACAGCTGGGCCGGCCTGCGGTCCGCCACGTCCTCCGGAAGTCCAACGGACTGCAGGGCGTCGCGGACGCGGTCCGCGCGCTCCGTCGTGCTGCCCTCGCCGAACCTGTCCAGGGGTTCCCGGACGATCCTGCCCACCCGCCAGGTGGGGTCGAGCGAGGTGAACGGGTTTTGGTACACCAACTGGAGATGCCTGCGCAGCTCGCGAAGCCCCTCCCGTGACAGGCCGGCGGTTGATTGGCTGCCCACGCTGATGGTTCCCGTGTCCGGTGCTTCCAGGCCAAGCAGCAGCCGCACCGCGGTGGTTTTGCCGGAGCCTGATTCGCCCACCAGCGCGTGGGTGCGGCCGCGTTCGACGGCGAAGGACACGCCATCGACGGCGCGTACCTCCTTCCCCCGGGCATGGAAGCTCTTGGCGACGCCGGTGACGGCGACCTGGACGGGGCGGTCCGGCGTCGTGCGTTGCCTGTCCCTTCGCTGGAGGCGGTAGCGGTCCGGGTTAAGTGCCGGAACATCGGCCTGCAGGCGGCGGGCGTAGTCCGTCCGTGGCGCCGCGAACACCTGTGCCGACGAGCCTTGTTCCTGGACCGTGCCGTCTTTAAGCACTACCAGTGTGTCCGCCCGTTCGGCGGCGATGGCGAGGTCGTGGGTGATGAGGAGCAGGCCGATGTCCAGTTCGCGGCGCAGGTCCCCGAGCAGGTCAAGGATGAGCTTCTGGACGGTGACATCGAGGGCGGACGTGGGCTCGTCGGCCACGATGAGCGATGGCCGGGGAAGGACAGTCAACGCAATGAGGACCCGTTGGAGCATCCCGCCGGAGAGCTGGTGGGGGTAGGAATCGTAGACGCGGGCCGGGTCCTGCAGGCCCACCTGGCCCAGGACGTCCAGGATGGCCGTGCGCCGTACGGTGGCGTTCCGCTCCCCGGTGAGGGCGGCTGCCTCGTGCGCCTGGGCGCCGATAGTGCGCACCGGGTTCAGCGCCGAGCCCGGATCCTGCGGGATGAACCCGAGCTTCCGGCCGCGCAGGGGACGGAATGAACGCTCCGGTACGGCCAGGACTTCCTCGCCGCGCAGCCGGACGCTCCCGCTGACGGTGGCATCGGCCGGATGGAGCAGCCGCAGGACCGCTTTGGCGATCGTGGATTTTCCGGACCCCGATTCGCCGATCAAGGCCAGGCTTCCGCCGCGGCCGAGGGTGAAGCCGACGTCGCGGACCACATCCTTGTTGCCGTAGGCGACCTGCAGGCCTTCGACGGCCAGCAGCGGGGGCATCGGATTGTCCTGCACCGGTGTGTCCTTTCCTCGGAGACCCTGGAGGCTCATTTGGTGTTCCTCAGCCAGCGGCTGATGCGGTTGATGGACAGGACAGTGGCTACGATCACCAAGGCCGGGGCGTACACCAGCCAGGGGGCCGTGACATACGTCTTGCCCGAGGCGACCAGCAGGCCCCAATCCGATGCCGGGGGCGGATCACCGTAGCCCAGGAAGGCCAGGGCGGCGATCACCAGGATCGATGTGCCGAATTGCAGGACCGCCAGGACCAGCACTGAACGGTACGCGTTGGGCAGGACATGCGTCAGCAGCGCCTGGAGCCGGTTGCCGCCCTCCAGGTAGGAGGCCTCGACAAACGCCGAGCGGCGGACCCGGATCACCTCCGCGCGCATGAGCCGGGCAAAGACGGCGACGGCGGACACTCCCGTGGCGATGGCGGCGTTGATGGTCTGGAAGCCCAGTGAACTGACGATCACCACTGCCAGCAGGAAGCCGGGGATAGCGAGCAGCACGTCCACGAACCGGCCAAGGGTCGCATCCAGCCAGCCGCCGCGGAAACCACTCGCCAGGCCGATCGCGCTCCCCACCAGCAGGCCGATGGCCACAGCCACCAAGGCGCTGGTGACCGACGACGCCGTGCCGTACACCACCCGTGCGAACTGGTCGCGGCCAAGGTAGTCGGTCCCGAACCAGTGCTGCAGGCTGGGCGGTGCGAGTTTGCTGCCCGTATTTCCAGCGGCAGGGCCGTACCCGGTGAACAGAGAGGGGAACAGTGACCACAGGACCACCACCAGGACCACCAGGAAGGAGAGCAGCACCGTGGGCGGTACCGCTCCACGGGTGCGGAAGGGGGCCGCGGTGGCGCTGCGGAGCCGGGCGAAATCCAGGTTCGCGCTCATGCGTTTGCTGCCTCTGTGACGTTGACCCGCGGGTCAAGCAACGGGGTGAGGAGGTCTGCGGCGAGGTTCACTGCCACGAAGACGACGGCGGACAGGGACACCACCGCTTGCAGGACCGGCTGGTCTTCGCCGGTCACGGCCTTCTGGACCACCGTGCCAATGCCGTCGCGGCCGAAGATTGTCTCTGTGATAACCGAGCCGCCGAGCAGTTCACCCACGAGCAGCGCGATCATGGCCACGGACGGGAGGGCCGAGGGCTTGACCAGGTGCCGGGCGAACAACTGCGCTTCGGCGAGCCCCCGGGAACGCGCAACCAGGGCGTACTCCTGCCGGGATTCGTGGTCCAGGCCGGCGATCAGCACCTCGGCGAGCGGCGCGGAGACCGGGATGGCGAGGGTTATGGCGGCGAACACTGTGGCGGTGGCGCTGTTGGGGTCCGTGGTGGTGAAGGAGTGCAACCGGAACGCGAAGAATTCGATCAGGACCAGGCCAATCACAAAGTTGGGCACGGACAGGAAGAAGGACGGGACGGAGCGCAGCAGCCCGGCCCACCGCCGGGGTGCGTAATGGGCGCCGTAGGCGATGGCGACGGCGAACACCAGGGCCAGTGCCAGTGCGCTTGCGGCCAGGGCGAGGGTGGACGGCAGGGCGTCGCCCACGATCCGGGCCACCGGGAGGCTGGACTGCAGGGAGAGGCCGAGTTCCCCGGTCAGGAACCGGCCCAGGGACAACGCCAGCTGGACCGGCACTGGCTGGTCAAGGCCGTAGTAGGCCACGATCCGTTGGATGTCGGCCTCGCTGAGTCCTGACTGCGGGTCGCGCAGCGAATTGCTGATGGCGTCGCCGGGAAGGACGCTGGTGACCAGGAAGGTCAGGACGTAGGCGAGGAGCACGACGACCGCCGCCTGGCCGGCCCTGGCCAGGGCGAAGCGGCCGTATCCGCTGGTCATTTGGCGATCCAGGCGGTGTAGAAATTGGCGTAGGCCAGGCCGTTGTACTGGACGCCCTTGACTGAGGGCGAAATGAGGTAGAGGCGCTGGACCAGCTGGTTAAGCGGGATGAAGTATCCCTGCTCGAGGACGTATTGCTGAAGCTCGCCGGCGGTCTTCTTCCGGGATCCGCGGTCCGAGGCGCTGGCGATGGCGGTGGACAGATCGTTGAGCTTCTGGTCGCCGGTGCCAACGTTGAACCAGTTCTCGCCATTGTTCTGGCTCGTCAGGACCCCTGCCACGGTGCCGACGTCCACGAAGCTCCGGGAGGTCTGGAACAGCGGCGGCCGGGCGGCCTGGATTGCGGCGTATCCGGCGACGTCCACCACCTTCAGGGTGACCTTGATGCCGATCCGTCCAAGCTGCTGGGCGATGAGCTCGTCCTCGGCCTTGGTGGACGGGACGTACGGGTTGGGGGTGAGCGGGAATTCCAGGACCTTGCCATCCTTCACCCGGAAGCCGTCAGGGCCAGGTTTCCAGCCGGCGTCGTCGAGCAGTTTCTTCGCCTTGTCCGCATCGAATGCGAAGGAGCTGCTGTAGTCGCCGGCCTCGGGGACGTTTCCCTGGATGAAG
Source organism: Pseudarthrobacter sp. NPDC058196 (assembly GCF_042882685.1). Taxonomy (NCBI): domain Bacteria; kingdom Bacillati; phylum Actinomycetota; class Actinomycetes; order Micrococcales; family Micrococcaceae; genus Pseudarthrobacter; species Pseudarthrobacter sp. NPDC058196. The sequence continues at coordinate 156,668 of NZ_JBHVVN010000006.1, read as the reverse complement.
GTCGTGGCAGCGTCCCAGTCCTCCGTGTACACGGTTTTGCGGATCTCCCCGCGGTCGATGCCGTGCTGGATGGCTTTGCGGACGCTGGGGTCGTTGGTGGGGAAGGCCTGGGTGTTGACCTGGAAGCCGTCCACGAAGCCCAGGTACTTGGGGGTACCTACGGTGAAGCCCTGTGCCTTGAGGGACTCGATTTCCTGGGGTTCCACATTGAAGGCCACCTCGGCCTGGCCCGAGGCCACGGTTGAGGTGCGGACGGAGGTGTCCTTGATGACCTTGTACGTGATGGTGTCCAGCCGGGCGGGGCCGGTGTGGCCCAGTGCAGCCGGCCCCCAGTTGTAGTCCTTGCGCTTCTCCAGCACGTAGGAGTCGCCCTGCTTCCAGGACTTCAGGACGAAAGGGCCGCTGCCGATCTCCTGGCCGAGGTCCGCCTGGGCGTCGAGCGGCAACGCCAGCGTCTTGGGGGACAGGAGGATGCAGCCGTGGTACGCGAGGGTGGCAATGAAACCCAGGGCGGGGGAGGAGAAGGAGACCTTGACAGTCCTGGCATCGGTTGCAGCAGCCGCGACGAAGTTGCCTGACGGGAAGAGTCCCACCTTGCTGATGCCGCGGTCCGGGGCTCCCTTGGCCCAGGCGGTGAGGTTGGCCACCACGGCGGCGGCGTCCAGGGGCGTGCCGTCCGAGAAGGTGACGCCGTCCTTGAGGTGCAGCACGAAGTCCTTGGCGCCGTTGAGTTCCTCCCAGCTTTCGGCGACCCAGGGGCTCAGCTGCCCTTTCTCGTCGACATAGACCAGCTTGTCGGTGATCTGGCCCCACAGGTTGCCCTCGTAGCTGGAAATGGACGTCTTGCTCGAGACCCAGCCGGTGTCGTAGCCCTGGATGAGGAAGGTGATGTTGCCGCCCTCGACCGGAGTGCCGGCGTCGGACGTGCTGCTGGCGGCGACTCCGCCGCATGCGGTGAGGACAGCGGAACCGGTGATGGAGGCGAGGCCGGCGAGGAAGACGCGGCGGCGGAATTCAGTGGGGTTCATGGGAAGTTCTCCTGGATAAGGGATGGCCGGCTAGATGGCTTTGCCGGGATTAAGCAGTGCGTGCGGATCGAGGGCTGATTTGATGGCGTGCTGTGCCTGGCGGATACGCTCGGACAGTTCCAAGGCGGCCCAGTCCTGTTTGATGCTGCCGATGCCGTGTTCCCCGGTGACAGTGCCGCCCAGGGACAGAGCCACCCTGACCAGTTCGGTGGCGGCGTCCTGCAAAGCCTGTGGAGGCCGTTCCGGGTGGTCGCCGGGACGCTTGTCGAGTGTGATCAGGGGATGGAGGTTGCCGTCGCCCGCATGGGAAACCGCCGAAATCCGGACCCCGTACCGGTCCTCGAGCGCTGGAAACGCGGCATAGACCTGGGGCAGCCGGGATTTTGGGACGGCGATGTCCTCGCCGATGTACCACTGGTCCTGCGGAAGGCCGCGGCCGTTGCGGCGCAATTCCCACAGCCGTGCGCCGTCGTTGTCCGGTTCCACGGTCACCCGGCCGCCGGCAGTGGCCAGTGCGGCAGACAGGTCCGCCGTTTGTTCCGCAATGCCGTAGCCGTCGAGTTCAATCAGGATCAGGGCGGCGCCGCGCTCGCGGAGCGCGGTGCCGGAGTGCCGATCGATGTTTTCGAGGCTCGGGGTGTCGAAGAATTCGATGGCGGCAGGCCGCACCGGGGAGAGCGTGATGGCGGCGAGGCCGTTGGCGCCATCGGCCGTGCTGTCGAAGAATGCGGTGACGGTCCTGCGGGCCACCGGGAGGGGCCGCAACCGGACGGTGGCGCGAACGACGATACCCAGGATCCCCTCGGAGCCTACGAACAGCGAGGTCAGGTCGAGCCCGGTGACGCCCTTGATGGAGCGGTGCCCCACGGTGACCAGGCTGCCGTCGGCCAGGACGACGTCGAGGGCCAGGACCGATTCCCGGGTCACCCCGTACTTGGCGCAGCGCAGCCCGCCGGCGTTGGTGGCGACGTTGCCGCCGATCGTCGAGATGTCGAAACTGGCTGGATCGGGGGCATAGAACAGCCCGTACGGTTCCAGGAGCGTGTTCAGCGCGGCGTTGATGATGCCGGGCTCCACCACGGCGACTTCGTCGACCGGCGAGATTTCGATGACCGCATTCATCCGTTCCGTGGACACCACCACCTGGCCCGCTCCGGCGGCTGCACCGCCGGACAGGCCCGTCCCGGCTCCCCGCGGAACCACCGTGACACCAAGGTCCGCGGCCAGCCGCACAGCCTGCTGCACCTGCTCCGCTGTGGCGGGAAAGACGACGGCGGGCCCATCGCCGTGCCCGGTGCCTGCGGACTTCGCCGTTGCGGCGTCGTGGCCGTACGGACGGGTCCCGGGCGACGGGGCAAGAACCTCGATGTGGGGAAACCGGGCAGCCAGTTCCAGGACGAAGGGGTTCGCTGCCCGCGACGGCTTAATGGTGCGCGTTGGCGCTTCGGGTTCTACTGATGTCATGCCGGGGTCCCTTTCAGGGGCGGTTGCGGGCGGAATTTGTGGCGGTGGAGGGAAATGTGAATTCCGGTTGCCGCCTTTTTCCGAAGAGGTTCCAAGGAAAATTAGCCGGGTCCGGCCCGTCGCGGCGAATGCCAATGACACCTGGATAAACAAATCGAAATTGCGGGACACAGAAATAAATGCGCAGTAAAAGGACGTCATTCAGCGCGTCATGAACTCTCGTTATGACGCTGGAAGTACCGGCATGAAGCTCCATTGCGGTCCGCGTCAGTGCATTTCGTTCGCGGTTGTCGAAAGCAATTGGGTAATGGTTTGGTGAGGTAACGATCCAAAGAGAGGCCACATCATGACCGCCACATCAGATCTCGCTCCCCGCCGGCTTCGGGATATTTTTGGAACCTTTGCCAGCGGATTGACGGTAATTACGAGCTCTACGCCACAGGGGCCGGCAGGCTTTACCTGCCAGTCGTTCGCGTCCCTGTCCCTGGACCCGGCGCTCGTCACGTTCAGCCCGGCGCGTACGTCCACCACTTGGCCCGTGCTGCGCAATGCCGGCGCCTTCGCCATCAACATCCTCCCGGCTGAACACCAGCACCTCGCGGGGCAGTTCGCCCGCTCGGGGGCGGACAAGTTCGCCGGAGTCGGCCACACGTCGTCGCCGTTGGGCAATCCGGTCCTGGATGACGCCCTGGCCTGGCTCGACTGCGAACTGCACGCAGAATACGACGGCGGCGACCACACCATCGTGGTGGCCGCGGTGCGGCACTTGGATGCCCGGGTGGACGCTGAGCCGCTCTTGTTCTTCAAGGGGCGTTACGCCGGGATCTCCCCGGCCGAAAGCCTGCTCGAAGCTGCAGGCTGACCGGCGCCGGTTCCAAGGCTGGTCCGTTATCCGGACCGGCAACATTGCGTGCTCTTGAATCAATCCCCTCAAGTAGTAAGCTTGCTGAGCAATACCAGTAAGCGTGCTGATCAAATGGGATGGAGCAGGAGCCATGGGTGTGATCTCAGGAACGGCCCTGTCAGTGATGCTGACCGTTGGCGGCGTGGCGATCGCAGCGGAGGGCGGCCCGGGAGCCGTGCAGCACTACGTGGCAGGACACGCGCTCCTCGGGATGGGGATCGGCTTGTTCATCACCACACTGATCCGCACTGCTGCCCGCTACGTCCTGGCCCGATCAACTTCCGCTTCGCGAAGGACACAAGCAGTCCAGGAACCCGCGGATCCCGCCAGCGTAACCGTCCTGCCGCTGCGCGCCGCCTCCGTCATTTCGCTCCGCGGCCGGCATGCGGCCTGAAGCCGGGCCCGTCACGGACAATAACCGCGCCGTGCCGCCGGGCGCGCAGGGCACCGGGCCCGGCCACCGCCGCGGAACGCGTGTCCTGGTCCTCGTGTGCATCGCCGTCGCGGCCTCGCTGGTGGCAGGCGCTGCCTCTATCGGTCCCGGGCGTACCGACCAAGGCCTGCTGCGCGGCTTCCAGATCCGGGTGCTGGGCATCAGCCAGGCGGCGGCCGAAGACCGGATGGACGGCGCCCTGTCAGCGCTCCAGGCATTGGAGAAGGACCTCGGCGACGCGGCGGCGGATGGGCGGCTTTCACCGGAGCGGTACAACGGCATCGAAAGCGCACTGGCCTCGGTCCGGGCCGACATCGCAGAGCACGTGGCCGCAGCGGCGGCGCCCGAAGCGCCAGGGGCTGACCCGGCCGGCGTCGAGCTGTCCGGCGCTCCAAGTGACACTGGAAGCGTTCCGGCTGAACCGGCCGTGGCCACCGCGGCGCCGGAACCGGCGCCTGCCGCCGACGCTCCGGGAGCCGGGCGTTCGGCCACGGCGAAGGAAGCCAAGGGTAAGGCCAAAGGCCAAGGCAAGCCCTGACCGGCAGGCAGCGATCCTGCCGATCGAGGGAGAATGGACGCATGATTCCTCCTGCCGGCCACCCCGACAACGGCTTCGATCTCCGAGCAATTGGAGCCGGCCTTGCCTTCGCGGCTTCCCTTGCCCGGCTGCGGCAGGCACTGGAAGCGGGCCCGGATGCGGCCGCCGTGGTGCAGGCCCCGCCGGGAACAGGAAAGACCACCCTCGTTCCGCCGCTGCTGGCCAACCTGGTTGGCCGGTCCGGTCGCGTCGTGGTCACCCAGCCGCGGCGCGTCGCGGCGCGGGCAGCCGCACGGCGGCTCTCGGAACTTGACGGCAGCCCGGCGGCCGGCCGGGTGGGCTACACGGTACGCGGCGAACGCCGGGCCGGCCCGCCGACCCGGGTTGAGTTCGTCACCCCCGGCATCCTCCTGCGCCGCCTGTTGGCGGACCCGGGCCTGGACGGGACGTCCGCCGTCGTCCTGGACGAGGTGCACGAACGCGGCCTCGAAACTGACCTCCTGGTCGGGATGCTCGCCGAGGTCCGCCAGCTGCGCGGGGACCTTGCCGTCGTCGCTATGTCCGCCACCCTCGACGCGCCCCGGTTCGCTGCGCTGCTGGGCAACTCCGGCGGCCCGGTGCCTGTGGTGGACTGCCCGTCGGTGCATTACCCGCTCGAGGTGCAGTGGCTCCCGGCGCAGGGGCCGCGCCTTGACGCCGGAGGAGTGACGCGGGCCTTTCTTGACCAGGTCGCCGCCACGGCCGCGGATGCCCACGCTGCGGCGGGCAGCTCCGTGGACGCCCTGGTGTTCGTTCCCGGCGCCCGGGAGGTCTCGCACGTGGCCGCGGCCCTGCGCGGCAGGATGGGCCGTGGCGTGGAGGTCCTGGAACTGCACGGCCAGATTGGTGCGGCGGAACAGGACAGGGCGGTCTCCGGACGCCGCCCCGGGGAAAGTGCGCGGATCATCGTCTCCACGGACCTCGCCGAGTCCTCCCTGACGGTACCCGGTGTACGGCTGGTGATCGATTCCGGCCTGGCCCGGGAGCCGAGGCGCGACGCGGGCCGCGGGATGAACGGGCTGGTCACCGTTTCGTGTTCCCGGGCATCCGCCGAGCAGCGCGCAGGACGCGCCGCCCGGCAGGGCCCGGGCACCGTGGTCCGCTGTTACAGCCAGCAGGCCTATGGTGCCGCGCCGGCGCACGTCACGCCGGAGATCAACGTGGCCGACCTGACCAGTGCGGCGTTGACCCTGGCCTGCTGGGGCTCGCCCGGCGGGGAGGGCTTGCCCCTGCCGGACGCGCCGCCCCGCCAGGCCATGGACGACGCCGTCGAGGTCCTGCGGGAGCTGGGCGCCATAGCCGACGACGGCCATGTGACGGCCGAGGGCAGGCTGCTCGCTGCAATACCCGCCGATCCCCGGCTTGCCCGGGCGTTGCTCGAAGGCGCCGCGTCCGGCGGGACCCGGCTGGCCGCCGAGGTGGTGGCTGCGCTCTCCGGGGACCATCGCGCGCCCGGAGCGGACCTGCCCCGCCTCCTGTCACAGCTCCGGGCCGATCCCGGACCTGCCGGCCGGCGTTGGGCCGAGGAAACCAAACGCCTTGCGTCGCTGGCACGCCGGCAGCCGGACCGCCGTGCCCCGGTCCCCCCCGCGTTGGCCGGCCAAGGCGAAGCTGTTGGCGCCGTCGTCGCCCTCGCCTATCCCGACCGCGTGGCACGCCGCGTGCCTGGCGGCGAGGGGTCCGGGCAGTACCTGTTCACATCAGGCACCCGGGCGGGGCTCCCCGGAGGCAGTACCCTCTCAGGCCATGAATGGCTGGCCGTGGCCGACGTTTCGCGGGCCGGGGGCCGGGATGCGGCCGGAACCGGTGCCGTGATCCGCGCAGCAGCACCCCTGTCCGCCACCATGGCCGAAGCGGCGGCGGCGAACCTGCTCGTCGAAACCGTGGACACGCACTTCAGCGCTGGGCGCCTGACGGCCCGCAAGACCAAGCGGCTGGGTGCGATCGTGCTGTCCTCGACACCGGTGCGTCCCACTGCCGCCCAGGGCAGGACCGCGGTGGCAGCCACTTTCCAGGCGGGCGGGCTGGCGGCCCTTTCCTGGCCGCCGGCGGCGGCCTCCTTCCGAAGCCGGCTCGCCTTCCTGCACCGCAAGGTGGGGGAGCCGTGGCCGGATGTCTCGGATACGGCCCTGCTGGCGCGGCTGGAAGAGTGGCTGGGGACCGGGTTGGAAGCCCTCGCCGCTGGGTCGCCGCTGGATTCCCTTGACCTGGCCGGGGCGCTCCGCGGGCTGCTTCCCTGGCCCGAGGCCGCGAGGCTTGATGAACTCGCTCCGGAATGGCTTGAAGTTCCCAGTGGTTCGAGGATCCGGGTCGAGTACCCGGAGCCGGGTGACGACGGCGCCGCGCCCGTGGTGGCGGTGAAACTCCAGGAGTGCTTCGGGCTGGCCGAATCACCGCGGTTGGCCGGTGGAAGGGTGCCGGTGCTCTTCCACCTGCTCTCCCCGGCACGCCGCCCCCTGGCCGTCACGGACGACCTGACCTCCTTCTGGTCCGGCCCGTACGCCCAGGTGCGCACCGAAATGCGCGGCCGCTACCCCAAGCACCCCTGGCCGGAGGATCCATGGTCAGCCCCGGCGACCGCACGCGCCAAGCCACGCACTTAGGGCCGGTTACGGGCGGTGCACAGCGCCCGCAACGGGCCCGTGAGGTCTCCGATACACAGCCGAAACCTCTTGTCGCCGTGGTGAAACATCCGCTGGCTAGGCTCCTTCCTACATGGACGGCGTTGTCCATACACCACCAGGAAGGACTGAACCATGTTTCTCTTGAACAGCCTGAACCTCTTGCTCGATGTCCGGCGCGGCGACGGCGGCCGTAGCCACGAGGGTCGGTCCGAGGAATCCGCCGCGCGCGCTTTCCCTGCCGGACAGCTCACGTCCGCTGCGTGGGAAGGCTGGTGGCACGAGGACGCCGCTTAGCAGCGTCAGCCGTTACTGCTGTTCGGGAATCCAGAACGGCGCCTCAACACCGGTGCCGGTCAGATTGTCGCACCGGACCAACTGTGTGCCGATCCGCTCCAAGGCGCATGGTACAAAGCTCGGTCCGGGTGCCTCACCCACCGACCCGGCCGCCAACCCGGGGGTGGCCAGTGATACGAGGAGAAGAAGGCCCGCCAGGCGAACGAAGACGCGTGGTGAACCGAGTGTTGCAGCCATGATCCGGCCTCCCTGCTGATGGTACGAACTGATGCTCGTACTATGCGCCGCCCTCAGGCCGGGCACCTCCGGCAAGGACCCTCAAGAAGCCGGCTCCGGCCCCTTATTTCCTGGCCGGTGGCCCCTATGCCCTGGCCAACGGTGGTGGGAAGCTGTGATGGTGGCCAGCGATGGATGCACTGATGGACCCGCCCTGGTGGGGCGCGATCGGGAACTTGCGGCGCTCACGGATATCGTGGACGCTCTTTGGACGGGCGCGGCTCGGACGACCATCATTTCCGGCGACGCCGGTGTCGGCAAGACGGCGCTGGTTCAGGCTGCGTGTCGTGCCGCGAAGCCCGGGATTGTGATCCTCAAGGGAGCCGCGCTGCCGTTGGGCGACTTGACGGTACCCTACCTTGGATTGCGCTCAGCCCTTCGCTGCGCCCCCTTCTACCGGCCCGGCCTGCCGTTAACCCGGGCATTGGACGGCGGCACAGCCGGGAACGTGCCCCTGCTTGTGGAGGACTGGCTCACGTCGATCAGCGCCACGTCGCCCGTCGTCCTGGTGGTTGATGATCTGCACTGGGCCGACCAGGACACCCTGGACGTGCTGATGTATCTGGCAGCCGGAATGGCCGATCGGCGACTGGGGATTGTTTGTACCTTTCGGGCGGGTGAACTTGGCGAAAGCCATCCATTGCGGACATGGCTTGCCGATGTACGGCGGCTGCCGAACGTCAGGACCATGGATCTCGGCCCACTTGACAGGCCAGGGACGGCGGCGCAGATTGCGGGAATCATGGGGACACCGCCACGGCAGCCGCTGGTGACGGAGGTGTTTTCCCGGACTGCCGGGAACCCCTATTTCACGGCCCTGCTTGTCGAGGGCCTGCCTGCGGACGCGGCTGAAATTCCCGGCGGCCTGAGTGGGGACCTCAAACAGGCTGTCCTCAGATCATGGCGCGGTTTGCCTCAAGGTGCACGCGACCTCACACGCCTCGTGGCGGTGGCCGGACGGGAAGTGACGGAACAGGACCTGGCCGCCGTCGCAGAGATTGGGCACCTTCCGAGCAGCAAGGAAGTCCCGCTGCTCCTGAAGGCTGCAGTTGATGCCGGAATTCTGGACCGTGGCCCCGACGGCGCGTACTGGTTCCACCATCCACTGATTGCCGAGGCGCTTGAACGGGACCTGTCCGCGGACGAACGTAGGATCCTGCACGGCTCTTTCGCTGCAATGTATGAATTGCGGGCCAGCGTGGACCCGGACCTGCGACTGCCCGCCGCCCTCGCGGATCACTATTATTGGGCCGGCAATACCGGCGACGCCTACCGCTGGGCTCTCGCTGCCGCCGATCCGAAGGATGGTGCCGGCTCGGCCGCCGAGAGGCTGCGCATGCTGCAGCGCGCGGCGTCGATTTACCCTCAAGTGTCCGGTTCGGAAAGGCCGCAGCAAGAGTTGTGGGAGCGGATCAGGTCAGCTGCCTTCGCTTCAGGTGCTTTCGCGGCCGAACTGGAGGCTGTGGATGCTCTGCTGGCAGGGATGGACAGGGCTGCCGAACCCTTGGACGCTGCGGAGCTCCTGGTCCGCCGCGTTCATCTTCGCCATTCCACTGGCCAGCAGTTCTTCGCCATGGAGGACGTCATCGAAGCGGTCAGGCTCTCTGCGGCTTCGCGGGAGAGTTGGCAGTACTCGTTCGCTTTGGCTGAACTCTCACATTCATCCCAATGGAACGGCGTTCCTGGTGGAGCTGCCGCAGCCGCACGGGCAGTGGAGACAGCCCGCCGGAGTGGACACCCACGGGCGCTGGCCTACGCGCTCACCGCCGCCGCCATGGTGGATGTCTTTGGCAACCAACCCGGCCGGGCAAAAGTACTTGCAGCCGAAGCCGCCGCGGAAGCGCTCAAGGCACGTGATTTTTGGGGTTACGTGCACGCCACACTTTGGCTGGCGAATGCCCAGGAAGCCTGGACGAGCTGCCTTTACGCGGACCTGCTTCACGCCGGCCGGCTGGAGCTGGCCGCACACGGCGGCCCACACACATACGTCGCTAAGCTGGCGGCTGACGAAGCCGCCAGCTACTTGGCCGTTGGCAACTGGCGGGGTGCCCAAACGGCATTGAGGATCGCGATGAGCCTCGATCCCGGCCCGATGGGGGACGTCAGCGGACGGCTCACCGCCGCCAGGCTTGCGCTTCTGCAGGGCCGGGGTACCGAAGCGGCGGCCCACTTGGCACGGGCGGAAGAAGTCAACATTGACAGCAATGCATTCGTGAACCTTAATTTCGCCGCTGTCCGCGCCGAAGTTGAGTCCTCGGTCGGCCATTTCAGGAAGTCCTATGAGTCCGCGGTTGCAGTCGCCAGCCTTCCCGGACCCGCACCCACCATGTGTGAGTGGCTGCTCCCGCTGGCCGCCCGCGCACTGGCGGACCAGGCACAGCAGGCCAGGGATACCGGCCTCTCCGCGGAGGAATTTCTTGCTGAAGCCAAGCAGTTGGAGCTGCGCTTTCCGGCCGGGCTCTTTGAACCAGGCTCGCACAGCGACCTGTACCGCCGTCAAACCAAGGCCTTTTCGCTGCTTTATGCCGCCGAACTGGGCAGGATCCGGCAGGTGCCGGACAACGGATCAGCCTGGGTCCGGGCTGCCGACGCCTTCAGCGCGGGAACCCTGCCCTGGGAGGAAGCCTACTGCTGCCGACGGGCTGTGGAGGCGATGATGCTCCACGGACAATCCGGGCGGTACCGCGTTGCTCCCGTTCTGCGGCGCGGGCTGGCACTGGCCGGTGAACTCCAGGCCCGCCCCGAGCAGGAAGCGCTGGAGGAACTGGCCGTACAGGCACGCGTCCCCACGGTCGTCGAGCCACCTGACCACGACAGCCGGGCACATCTGCCCGGGCTCACGCCCCGAGAACTGGACATCCTGGAATGCGTGATCGCTGGCAGGACCTACAGGGAAATTGCGACAGCACTGGTCATCAGCGAAAAGACCGTCAGTTCCCACATTTCCAACCTCTTGCGGAAAACAGGGGCCACCAACCGGGTAGACCTGGCCCGGTTGGCCAAGGTAAATACGATCAACCCTGTGAAGCGATGAACACCGCCACCGGAAGGGCCAGGGACGCGCCCACTTCATCTGCGGGCCGCTTTTTGCCCGCCACCGCAAAGGAGTGGTCGCCGCCCTCCACCCACTCCAGTACGGCAGTTGGTCCGATCCGGGCCACGACGTCCGTCAAAATGTCAGGCGTGGCAAACGTGTCGCGCGTTCCCTGCAGGAAGAGCATCGGCGCCGTGATCCCGTACAGGTGCTCATCTCGGAGTTTCTCGGGCTTGCCGGGAGGATGCAGCGGGTAGCCCAAATACACCAGGCCTTTGGCTTCCATGCCGTCGGCAACGGCCATGGATGCCATCCTGCCGCCGAACGACTTGCCCGCCGCCCAGACGGGGCCGCTGTCGCCGCTGGCCTCCGCCCGGGCATGGGCTGTGTCCAAGGCGGCCCGCCAGGCGGCGATTGCAGCCGGAGGGCGGTCGGGGAACTTCCGCCCTGCCTCCCGGTACGGAAAATTGAAGCGCAGGGTGGCCAGGCCCAGCCCGTTCAGGGCGTCCGTGAACCCACGCAAGAACGGGTGGTCCATTCCGGCCCCTGCGCCGTGCGCCACCACCACTGTAGCGGTGGGGTGCTCCGGGCGTGCGTAGAGGGCCGAAAACGTGGCGTCACCTGCAGTGATGACGAGCTGCTGATCGGGGCGGGGCATGGATCCATCATGCCTGAGGACAGCCGCATATGCCGGTCCCCGCCCGCGCCCGGGTGTACGTTGTCCCCATGGCGAGCGAACAGACCACCATCACTGTCCAGGGTCCGAACGGCGAACGCGAAATGCGCATTTCCAGCCCCAGCCGCGTCCTCTTTCCGGACTTGGGCCTGACCAAGCTGGACCTCGCCAGGTACATCTGCGACGTGGGGGAGGCATTCATTGCCGCCAATGGGGACCGGCCCGTGTCCCTCCAGCGGTACTCGGACAACATCGAAGGCGAGATGTTCTTCTCGAAGAACCCGCCAAAAGGCACGCCGGACTTCGTCAGGTCCGTCAAGGTGGTGTACCCCAGCGCCAGGTCCCATCCCCAACTGGTCCTTGACGAACCGGCAGCTGCCGTCTGGGCCGTCCAGATGAACACCGTGGTCTTCCACCCCTGGCCGTCCCGCGCGGAAAACACCGACAACCCGGACCAACTTCGCATCGACCTCGACCCGCAGCCAGGAACAGATTTCGGCGACGCCGTCCCCGCAGCCCTGGTCCTCAAGGACGTCCTCGCCGAGGCCGGCCTCACCGGCTTCATCAAGACCTCCGGAAACCGCGGCCTGCACGTCTACGCTCCCATCGAACCAACCCGCGAGTTCCTCGATGTCCGCCACGCCGTCATCGCCGCAGCCCGTGAAGTTGAACGGCGCATGCCGGACAAAGTCACCACCGCCTGGTGGAAGGAGGAACGGGGCCGCCGGGTGTTCCTGGACTTCAACCAAGCAAACCGGGACCGTACCATCGCCGGCGCCTACAGCCCGCGCGCACTGCCGCACGCCCCGGTGTCCTGCCCCATCACCTGGGCGGAACTCGAGCAGGCCGATCCGAAGGACTTCACCGTCCTGACCGTCCCGGAGCGGCTGAAGACCGTGGGCGACCCCTGGGCCAACTTCCACGCCAATCCAGGCACCATCGACACCTTGCTGGGGTGGTGGGACCGGGACTGTAAGGACGGCCTCGGCGAGATGCCCTTCCCACCGGACTACCCCAAGATGCCGGGCGAACCGCCCCGGGTGCAGCCCAGCCGGGCGAAAAAGCCGACTGACGCCAACAACGACTGACCCGGGCCCTCCAAAACGGGGCATTTTGGCACGGACACGCCGGCCGTCGTCGGAAATTACGACGGCGGCGCCGCCAAAGTGCCCCGGGCCCGCAAATGCGGCGAGAGTCTATTCGAAGCGGGACGCGTCACCCATGCCGTGCCGGACCACCTCGGCCACGCCGCTGGAGAAATCGACCACGGTGGTCGGCTCTGCCCCGCAGTCACCGGCGTCGATCACCGCATCCACCTGGTGGTCCAGCCGCTCCTTGATTTCCCAGCCCACGGTCAGCGGTTCCTCCTCGTCCGGCAGCAGGAGCGTGCTGGAGAGCAGGGGCTCACCGAGTTCGGCGAGCAATGCCTGGACCACGCGGTTGTCCGGAATCCGCACCCCCACCGTTTTCTTCTTCGGATGGAGCAGGCGCTTCGGAACCTCCTTGGTGGCGGGGAGGATGAACGTGTAGCTGCCCGGAGTGACGGCCTTGATACTGCGGAAGACGTCGTTTCCGATGTTCACGAACTGTCCCAGCTGGGCGAAATCCCGGCACACGAGGGTGAAATGGTGCTTGTCATCCAGATGGCGGATGCTCCGGATCCGGTCCAGGGCCTCCTTGTTGCCCATCTGGGCTCCCAAGGCGTAGCAGGAGTCCGTGGGGTAGGCGATCAGGCCGCCGTCGCGAATGATTTTGACTGCCTGCGCAATGGCGCGCGGCTGGGGGTCGTGCGGGTGAACATCAAAGAATCTGGCCATGACCCGAGCCTACGTTCCCGGGGGCGCACCGCACCATCACCCTGGGCACGTTGGGGCTGCCTTTTCGGGCCACCAAACAAGGGATGAACAGGGGAGACATCCCCTACCGGGCCAGCGTGGGATCGGGCAGGATGGTGTGTGCACCCGTTCCGGCCATGTGAAGGAGAACCCGCTATGCCCACCATCCTCAATCCCTACCTGAGCTTCCGGGACAACGCCCGCGAGGCAATGAACTTCTACCAGTCCGTCTTTGGCGGCGAACTGACACTGAGCACGTTCGCCGACTTCCAGGCCAGCGACGATCCTGCCGAAGCCGAGAAGATCATGCACGGCATGCTCACCACCATGCAGGGCCTGGTACTCATGGGCGCCGATACCCCCAACAGCATGGAATTCCACCCGGGGTCATCGATTTCCGTTTCCCTCAGCGGCGACGACGAAGCAGAGCTCCGGGGCTACTACGAAAAGCTCAGCGGCGAGGGCGGCGCGGTCACCGTCCCCATGGAAAAGGCGCCGTGGGGCGACGTCTTCGGTATGTGCGTCGACCGTTTCGGCGTGTCCTGGCTGGTCAACGTCAACGGCGCGCAAGCCACGCAGGCTTCCTGACCGCAGCGTGCTCCGGGCCAAAGTGGCGGGGACGGCAGGCCACTGACGTCTCCGCCACGGCCGGCTGAATCCACCCCGCCCAACTCCTTGAGGCGGACCCTTCGTCCTGCGAGGATGGAGGGGTGAGTCCCCTCATGGAATTTCTTTCCGACAAGTGGTGGCTGGTTTTCCCGCTGATGGCGTTCGCCGGCCGCTGGGCCGGCGGCTGGCGGCGGGCCGCCGAGCGGCGCCACCGGCGCCGGGTTGAACTGTATAGCCTGAAGAACCAGGCGCGCGAAGCCGAGAGGGCCTCCCTGGCAGAGGTGCAGGCCCTGATGGCTGCCCACGAAGCAACCAACAAACGGTGGCTTGACTACGAACTCGATGTTGGCAAGCTCATCGATTTTCCGCTCATGACCGACGTCCGTGAGCCGCTCACGGTCGCCTTCCTGCGGGCCAAGCGGGAAGCGGACGGCCAGCGGCCGGCATCTGCCGCGGACCTCACCTCGGTGAGCGGGTTTGAGTCGTACCGGCAGGCCGTCAACAACTTTGCGGTGGCGCTCGACGTCGCGGAACGGGAAGCCAAGCGGATCAGGGACAGCAGGTTCAGCGGTCCCGAGCGCGAACGGCTGGCCACGGCACGGAAACTCCTGATGATCGCGGAGAACCAGGCAGCCACCCCCGCCGAACGCCAGGCCGCCTACAAACGGGCCCGCCGCGAACTCGACGGCCTGATTGTCCTGCCCGATGTGACTGTCGCTGCGATCGAGGAAAAGATCGCCCCGGAACTGGACGCGCCGCCCCGGCCGGCGCAGTTCCACCAGGGCTGACGCCGAGCCCTGCAGCACCGGCCGCAATGCCACTGAAACGCAGCCACCGGCAGCGGGCCGCCACCCGGTTGGCCGGGCCGGGCCACTGTTTTGTCCTCATGCCGGGGACGCGTACGATCGATAAGGTTTCCCGCCGGTCCCGGCCCCCGCCGCAAGTCATTCCACGCAAACAGCTGGTGAACTATGCTGTGCAAGGCAGCCTGGTAGGAGAAACTGCTGAACGTCGACTCTGCAGATTGGGCAACAGGTGGATATCACCTTCATGGTGGCGCTGGTCATAGCACTGGCACTATTTTTCGACTTCACGAACGGGTTCCACGACACCGCGAACGCCATGGCCACACCCATTGCAACGGGCGCCATCAAACCTCGGACAGCGGTGGCCTTGGCGGCCGTCCTGAACCTGGTGGGCGCGTTCCTCTCTACAGAGGTTGCCAAAACGGTGTCGGGCGGAATCATCCGCGAAGGATCCGGCGGCGTGCAGATTACCCCGGAGATCATCTTCGCCGGTCTCATGGGTGCCGTCTTGTGGAACATGGCCACCTGGCTCAAGGGCCTTCCCTCCAGCTCATCGCACGCGCTCTTCGGCGGCTTGATCGGCGCCGCCGTTGTCGGGGCAGGGTTCAGCTCAGTCAACTTCGAGAGCCTGCTGCAGAAGGTCATCCTTCCCGCCGTCTTCGCCCCGGTCATCGCCGGCCTTGCCGCCTACGTCTGCACCAGGCTGGCCTACGCGCTGACCGCCCGCCACGATCCCGAAACGGGCAGCAAGCTCACCCAGAAGCGCGGCGGGTTCCGAACCGGCCAGATCTTCACCTCCAGCCTGGTGGCCCTTGCCCACGGCACCAACGACGCGCAGAAGACCATGGGCATCATCACCCTGGTGCTGATCGCCGCGGGGAGCCAGGCTCCCGGCTCGGGCCCGCAACTCTGGGTCATCACGGCCTGCGCCCTGGCCATTGCGATCGGCACCTACGCCGGAGGTTGGCGCATCATCCGCACCATGGGCTCCGGCCTGACGGAGGTCAAGCCCGCGCAGGGCTTCGCGGCTGAGACCAGCACCGCCTCTGCCATCCTCGCCTCGTCCCACCTTGGCTTCGCCCTCTCCACCACCCAGGTGGCCTCAGGCTCCGTGATCGGCTCCGGAATGGGACGCCGCGGAACCACCGTCCGCTGGAACATGGTGGGCAAGATCGCACTCGGCTGGCTCTTCACCTTGCCGGCAGCGGGAATCGTCGGCGCCCTGACGGCCCTGCTGGTAAAAACCGGTCCCGTGGGCGTGCTGATCGCCGCCGTGGCAGGCAGCGTCGCCGTGCTGTTCATGTTCTTCTACTCGCGCAAGTCCTCCGTGGGCCACCAAAATGCTGTCGAGGTCGAGGAAGCCGGCCAGGCCGTCCGCTTCGCCAAGAAAAAGGCCATGGCACGTGCCCGGGCCAAAGCGAAGGAACAGGCCAAGGCCGAGGCTGACGCCAACACCCCCAAGGAGAATCAGCGATGAAATGGTTGGAACTCCTGACCGTCGCAGGCACCACCCTCATTTCCGCCGCCGTGGTGGTCACCCTTTATTCGCTCGGCGTCAGGTTTACGGCAATCGCCGCCGACGCCCAGGAACCATCCCCGGGAATTAAGCGCTCGGTGGCCTACATGTGCTTCGCCCTCTGCGGCGTGGCCGTGCTCTTCGGGCTGTACCTGATCATCCCGTACTTCACCAAGTAGCGGGTCCCTCCGGTTGGGCCCGGTCATGGGCAGCGCCGCCGGGGTTGGCTAGGCTTGGCCCATGCAGCGCATCCAGTACTTCGTAGCCGCTTCCCTGGACGGATTCATCGCCACCTCCACGGACGACCTCGGTTGGCTCCTGCAGTTCGACGGCTTCGAGGGCGGAGCCCAGAGCTACGACGCCTTCATGGCCGGCGTGGGGTGCATCCTCATGGGCGGGCAGACCTACGCCTGGCTGCAGGAGCACGACGCCGGCACTTGGCCCTACCCGGGCACCCCAACGTATGTTTTCACGCACCACGAGTACACGGCCCCCGATGGCGCCGACGTCACGTTCGTCCGCGGAGACGTGGGCGAATTCATCGCTGACTTCCGGGAGTCCGCGCGAGGCCGGAACATCTGGGTGGTGGGCGGCGGCAACCTGGCCGCCCAGTTTGCCGCCGCCGGCCTGCTGGATGAGATCATCCTCTCCCTGATTCCGGTGGTACTGGGGGAGGGCAAGCGGCTGCTGCCGCTCAAGGGGCCGACGCCGCCGCTGGAACTGGTTGCCTCCCGCACCCTGGGCAGGGGGATCGTTGAGTTGCGCTACCTGCTGGCAGCGGGGACAACAGGGCCTGATGCTGCCTGATTCAGCCGGCGTTGTCCCGGAGCATGTTGGTGATCCGGGCAGATGACAGTCGCCGCCCCCGGGCGTCGGTCATGACCACTTCATGGGTGGCGAGCGTGCGGCCCAAATGGATCGCCGTGCACGTGCCCGTGACCAGGCCCTGCGCAATTGAGCGGTGATGGGTGGCGTTGACTTCGATGCCGACGGCGTGCCGGCCCGGGCCCGCATGCATTCCGGCGGCGAACGAACCAAGGGTTTCCGCCAGCACCACGTGGGCGCCGCCGTGAAGGATTCCCGCTACCTGCGTGTTGCCCTCCACCGGCATGGTGGCGACGGTCCGTTCGGGGCTCATCTCCAGGAAATGGATCCCCATTTTGACCACCAGGGCGCCGACGCCGAACGTGCCCAGCCAGTCGTGCATATGGTGGGGGATTCCGGCGGCTGCCAGCTCTTCGGCGAAGGGGCCCGGCGTGAAATTGTCTGTCATGGCAACTAGGCTGGCACCTGTGAGTGAAACAACCAAACCGGCCCCTTTCCCGTCCCAGGTCTTGGAGGAAGAGCCCGCTTCCACCCCCCAGGACCCGGCAGCCCAGGACGCTGCCCCTGCTGCCGGCGGGTCGGTTTCCGCCACTGTTGCCCCCGTCGTCCCCATCACCGGCCAGCCGCGGCTCCTGGTGCTTGACGGGCACTCCATGGCTTTCCGGGCTTTCTTCGCCCTTCCGGCGGACAAATTTTCCACCGCCAACGGCCAGCACACCAACGCCATCCACGGGTTTACGTCCATGCTGATCAACCTGATCAAGGAACAGCAGCCCACCCACATCGCCGTCGCTTTCGACGTCTCGGACGAATCCACCCACCGCAAGGCCGAGTACAGCGAGTACAAGGGCGGCCGGAATGAAACACCCCGCGAGATGAGCGGGCAGATCGACCTTATCGGCCAGGTGATGGAGGCCTGGGGGATCAAGACCATCAAGATGCCCGGTTACGAGGCCGACGACATCCTCGCCACGCTTGCCGCCATGGGGGAAAAGGCCGGCTTCGAGGTCCTCCTCGTTTCCGGCGACCGGGACGCCTTCCAGCTGATCACGGACAACGTCTTCGTCCTCTACCCCAAGAAGGGCGTCAGCGACATCCCACGGATGGACGCCGCAGCCATCGAAGCCAAGTACTTTGTGAGCCCGTCCCGCTACTCGGACCTCGCCGCCCTGGTGGGTGAGACGGCGGACAACCTGCCCGGCGTGCCCGGCGTGGGGCCCAAGACGGCGGCCAAGTGGATCAACCTCTACGGCGGCCTCGAAGGGGTCCTGGAACACATTGATTCCATCGGCGGCAAGGTGGGTGACGCCCTGCGCGGGAATGTGGACGCCGTCAAGCGCAACCGCAGGCTGAACCAGCTCCACACGGACCTCGACCTGCCGGTCACGCTCGATGACCTCTACCAGCCGCGGCCTGACCAGGCGGTCCTTGAGGACCTCTTCGACCAGCTCGAATTCAAGGCTATCCGCGGCCGCCTCTTCGCCCTCTACGGCGACGCCGACACCCCGGCAGCGGAACGGGACAGCATCGACACCCCGGAATACAGCACTCCCGTGGATGCCTCGGAACTTGCAGCGTTCCTGGCCGCGGGAGCCGGCCGCCGCTCCGCCCTCGCCGTCGACCTCGTGCCCGGACGGATCGGCGAGGATGCCGCGGCGCTGGCGATCGTCCGCGGCGATGCCGCCGTCTACGTCGACCTCACGGGCCAGGATGCCGAAACGGACAATGTCCTGGCAGAGTGGCTCCGGGACCCGGAGGCGCCCAAGGTGATGCACGGCTTCAAAGCCGCTCTTAAGGCACTCACTGCCCGCGGCCTGGAGCTTGAGGGCGTAGTGGACGACACCTCCATTTCCGGCTACCTGATCGAGCCGGACCGGCGCACCTACGAGCTCGCCGAACTGGCCCAGCACCACCTCAACGTGGGCATCCCCGCTGCCACGGCGAAGGCCGGGCAGCTGGAACTGTCGTTCGACGGCGAGGACACCGCCGCTGCCGATGCCCTGGTCCAGGCCGGCGCCGTCGTGCTCTCCCTCAGCCGCTTCTTCGAGGATGAACTCAAGGAGCGCAAGGCCGAAGAACTGTTGTCCACGCTTGAGCTGCCGGTCAGCCGCGTCCTTGCGGACATGGAACTCGCCGGAATCGCGATCGACATGGACAAAATGGACGAACAGCTCGCCGATCTGGCGCGGGTGATCGACCACGCCCAGCAACAGGCATTTGCCGCCATCGGGCACGAGGTCAACCTGGGCTCGCCCAAGCAGCTCCAGACGGTGCTGTTCGACGAACTGCAGCTGCCCAAAACCAAGAAGATCAAGTCCGGCTACACCACGGACGCCGCTTCCTTGAAGAACCTCCTGGAAAAGACCGGGCATGAGTTCCTGGTCCAGCTCATGGCTCACCGCGAGGCCGCCAAGCTGCGCCAGATGCTGGAGTCGCTGAAGAAGTCGGTGGCCGAGGACGGCCGCATCCACACCACCTACGCCCAGAACGTCGCCGCCACCGGCCGCATCTCCTCGAACAACCCCAACCTGCAGAACATCCCCATCCGCAGCGAGGAAGGCCGCCGCGTCCGCGGCATCTTCGTGGTCAGCGATGGCTACGAATGCCTGCTGTCCGCCGACTACTCCCAGATCGAAATGCGCATCATGGCGCACCTGTCCGGGGACGAAGGGCTGATCCAGGCGTACAAGGACGGCGAGGACCTGCACCGGTTCGTTGGCTCGAACATCTTCCACGTGCCCACGGACCAGGTCACCAGCGCCATGCGGTCCAAGGTGAAGGCCATGTCCTACGGACTGGCCTACGGCCTGACCTCTTTCGGCCTGTCCAAGCAGCTGGAGATCTCCGTCGACGAGGCCCGCACCCTCATGAAGGACTACTTCGACCGCTTCGGCGCTGTCCGCGACTACCTGCGGGGCGTGGTGGACCAGGCCCGGGTGGACGGTTATACGGCCACCATCGAGGGCCGCCGCCGTTACCTCCCGGACCTCACCAGCACGGACCGCCAGCTGCGCGAAAACGCCGAACGCATTGCCCTGAACAGCCCGATCCAGGGTTCGGCCGCGGATATCATCAAGCGCGCCATGCTCGGTGTACAAGGCGAGCTCAAAGTGCAGGGGCTGAAGTCGAGGATTCTGCTCCAAGTCCATGACGAACTGGTCCTCGAGGTGGCTGCGGGGGAGCGGGCCGCCGTGGAGCAGCTGGTCACCGAGCAGATGGCAGCCGCCGCCGATCTCAGCGTGCCCTTGGAAGTGCAGATCGGCGTCGGCCCCAGCTGGTACGACGCCGGCCACTAGGCTGCCGCCGGACCAGCGGGCGGCCGGCGTGTTTGTGCTGGTCAAGCGCCGGATTTATTGGCTAGGCTCGGCTAAATGGGTGATCTGAGCGGAAACTATGAAATCCGGCGCTTTCCCGCCGTGTCCAAAGGCAGCGAAGGGTACGCGGAGGCCGAAACCTGGGCCAAGGCCGTAGGGTTCGGTTTCCACGAGTCCACCCGTACCCCCGAACACCGGGAGCGGTCCCTTGCCACCTATGAGGTCGATGGCCGGATCTTCACCGGGGTGTACCAGTCCGGGGCCGTGGCTCCCTCGTCGCTGCCGGCCGAGGTGCCCGTTGCCACGTTCGGGTCGTTCCGCAAGACCCTGAACATTGGCTTCGGCCGCATGCTGGAAACCCAGATGGTCACGGCCGTGACCGTCCGCACATCGCACCGCCGCCGCGGCCTTCTGCGCCGCATGATGACTGAAGACCTCCAGGCAGCGAAGGACGACGGCATCGCCATGGCAGCGCTGACGGCCTCGGAGGGAAGCATCTACGGCAGGTTCGGCTACGGCGTGGCAAGCCTGGAGCGCACCGTGAAGGTGGACACCACCGGCCGGTTCGCCCTGCGGCACCAGGCCACAGGCGCCGTGGAAGTCGCGGACCCCAAAACCCTGCTGGACGTGGCTCCCGTGGTGTTCGAACGCGTCCACCGGCATACGCCCGGGTCCCTCGGCCGGCAGGAATGGTACCGGCACCTTGCCTCGGGGTCGCTGGGACGCGACGGCAAGGAGGATCCGGCCATCAAAGTGGCGCTGCACTACGGCCCGGACGCAACCATCGACGGCTACGTCTCCTATAAGTTCCTTGGCTGGGACACCACCCCCTATACGGTGGAAGTGGTGGACCTTGTGGCCGCCACGGACCACGCCTACCTTGAACTGTGGCAGTACTTGGCGGCCATCGACCTCGTGGAACGGGTCACCTGGAATGAGGCGCCGGTGGATGATCCCCTTGCCTGGGCCCTCGCTGACCCGCGTTGCATTGACGCCTCGGACAGCCGCGACATGCTCTGGCTCAGGATCCTCGACGTTCCGCAGGCCCTCGCCGCGCGGCATTACCCGGCGGATGGACGGCTGGTCCTCAGGGTCGAAGATCCGCTCGGCCTCACGACGGGGATCTTTGCGCTGACCGTGGAGGGCGGCCGGGCCGGCGTCGAACGCCTCACGGACGCCGAAGCCGCCGATCTCGAACTGGGGGTCTCCGCGCTGTCCTCGATCTTCCTCGGAGGGGTGTGCCCGGTAACCCTGAGGGCTGCCGGCGCCGTCGGCGAGCCACGGCCGGGGGCCGCACTCAGGGCGCGGCAGATGTTTGCGGTGGAACGGGCGACGCACTGCCTGACCCACTTCTGAGTACCGTCCCGGTCCCACCGCCGCTTTGACCCGTATTGCCGGCACCGACTAGAATAAACGGGCGTGTACCACGTGCACGTCTTTGCGGTCCCAGGCCGCATTGAAAGTAATCCACAAAATCAGGATGACCCGGAGGATCCCTCGGATTCACCGTGAATCGCGCCTGCGTTCCATAACGCGGGCGCGCCGGTTTGCCTGACCGACTAACTATCCACAACGGAGCCCCTACTACATGACCATCACCTCCACCGAGAAGCCCGGTACCCCCGTAGTCGCGATTAACGACATCGGTACCGCTGAGGACTTCCTCGCAGCTGTCGACGCCACCATCAAGTACTTCAACGACGGAGACCTCGTCGAAGGTACGGTCGTCAAGGTCGACCGCGATGAAGTCCTGCTCGACATCGGTTACAAGACCGAAGGTGTCATCCCCTCCCGCGAGCTGTCCATCAAGCACGACGTTGATCCCGGAGACGTTGTCTCCGTTGGCGATCAGGTCGAAGCCCTGGTGCTCACCAAGGAAGACAAAGAAGGCCGTCTGATCCTCTCCAAGAAGCGTGCTCAGTACGAGCGTGCCTGGGGCGACATCGAGAAGGTCAAGGAAGAAGACGGTGTCGTCACCGGTACCGTCATCGAGGTTGTCAAGGGTGGTCTTATCCTCGACATCGGTCTGCGCGGCTTCCTGCCCGCGTCCCTGGTCGAAATGCGCCGCGTGCGCGACCTTGCTCCGTACATCGGTCAGCAGATCGAAGCCAAGATCATCGAGCTGGACAAGAACCGCAACAACGTTGTGCTGTCCCGCCGTGCATGGCTCGAGCAGACCCAGTCCGAGGTCCGCTCCACCTTCCTCAACAAGCTGGAAAAGGGCCAGGTCCGTCCCGGCGTTGTTTCCTCCATCGTCAACTTTGGTGCCTTCGTGGACCTGGGCGGCGTAGACGGCCTGGTTCACGTTTCCGAGCTGTCCTGGAAGCACATCGACCACCCGTCCGAGGTTGTCGAGGTTGGCCAGGAAGTCACCGTCGAGGTTCTCGAGGTCGACCTGGACCGCGAGCGCGTCTCCCTGTCGCTCAAGGCTACGCAGGAAGATCCGTGGCAGACCTTCGCCCGCACCCACGCCCTCGGCCAGGTTGTTCCGGGTAAGGTCACCAAGCTGGTTCCGTTCGGTGCGTTCGTCCGCGTCGAAGACGGCATCGAAGGCCTCGTCCACATCTCCGAGCTCGCCGTGCGCCACGTTGAGCTGGCCGAGCAGGTTGTCTCCGTTGGCGACGAGCTGTTCGTCAAGGTCATCGACATCGACCTTGAGCGCCGCCGCATCTCGCTGTCCCTCAAGCAGGCCAACGAGGGCGTCGACGCCGACAGCACCGAATTCGATCCCGCCCTGTACGGTATGGCCGCAGAGTACGACGAAGAGGGCAACTACAAGTACCCCGAGGGCTTCGACCCCGAGTCCAACGAATGGCTCGAGGGCTACGAGAACCAGCGCGCCGCCTGGGAGCAGCAGTACGCTGACGCCCAGACCCGCTGGGAAGCACACAAGAAGCAGGTTGCCCAGCACGCTGCCGACGACGCTGCAGCTGCAACGTCCGGTGACAGCGATTCCGGCGCGACCAGCTACTCCTCCGAGCCTGCTGCCACCGACACCGGTGCCGGCACCCTGGCTTCGGACGAGGCACTGGCTGCTCTCCGCGAGAAGCTGACCGGCAACTAGTTGCCACCGGTGCCGGGTTCGTCCCGGCACCAACGCGAACAGGCCCCCTGCCTCTGGCAGGGGGCCTGTTTTCGTTGATGCGGGTCTCTGGCGTTTCTGCGGCGACGGCGCCTCACGCCCTCACAGGGCGACGACGGCGTGGACCGTTCCGTCGTCGTCGGGCGTCAGCACGGCGCCCGCTGCCTCGAGGAGCCGCTGGGCGCTGAGGTTACCGGCCAGGGTGCGGGCAGTGACGCGTTGCAGGCCGGCCCTGCGGGCTTCCTCGAGGACCAGCGCCAGGGCGGCGCGGGCGATCCCGCGGGAGCGAAAGCTCCGGCCCAACCAAATGCCGGTTTCGGCCGAAAGTGCCTCCGCATGGGGTTCCCGTTTGAGCCGGACGGAACCGGCTGCATCACCGTCGCTGAACACGGCCCAGGATTTCTCCGCCGCGGGTCCGTCCAGGCCGGCGGCTGCAGCGTGGTGGTAGCTGAAGAACCAGGCCGTGCGCTCAAGATTCCAGCCGGGTCCACCGAGCGGGGGAGCCACTTCGTCAGGGGAGGCATCACGTTTGGCCAGTTCGAGCAGCTGGTCCGCGACAGCCCGGTCCACATCCACGATGGTGACCTCAGGCAAAGCGTTCATCAACCCACTCCGTTCCTTCTGGAGTCAGCGCGGCGGACCCTGCGGTCAGCTGCTGGATCCGTTCTGTTGCTGCCGCAATGGCATCGGCCTGGTCGGGTACGGCGATGCGCAGCACCGTGAGGCGGTCCTGATAGGACGTTTCCGCCATCACCAGGCCGGCGGCGCGCAGGTCGTTTTCCAGCCGGCCGGCGCGGGCGTGCGGCACCGCCGTGCAGCAGATCCGCAGCCTGCTGCGCCGGATCAGGGGTGCCAGCTCCAGGGCCGTGGAGACAGATTCCGAGTAGGCGCGGACCAGGCCGCCCGCGCCCAGCAGCACTCCACCGAAATAGCGCACGACGACGGCACTGACGTCGCTGAGGTCGGTCACCCCGGGTGCTGTTTCCCTCTTCAGCAGGGCCTCGAGCATGGGGATCCCTGCGGTGCCTGCGGGCTCGCCGTCGTCGCTGGAGCGCTGGATGCTGCGGTCCGGGCCGATGACGAACGCGGAGCAGTGGTGCCGGGCATCGTGAAACTCGCGGCGAAGCCCGGCGGCCAGTTCGCGGGCGTCCTCCTCCGTTCCGGCCCTGCGGAGGACGGTGATGAACCTGGACCGTTTGATTTCCAGCTCATGCCGGAGGTCCCGGCCGGCCGCCAACGTGGTGTAGGAGGTGGTCCTGCTGTCTTGAACTTGCACCCGGCCCAGTCTAGCGGCGGCGCGAACCGCGCCTCCGGGAGTGCGGCGGACACTCCATGACGTTACGGACGCCGGCTTAGTAGACGGTTCAGTAGGGTGGGAGGGTGTTGAAAATCGGCTTGACGGGCGGAATCGCCTCAGGAAAATCGGTGGCGGCGGCCCGGCTGAAGGAGCGCGGCGCGATCCTGGTGGATGCGG
This sequence comes from Pseudarthrobacter sp. NPDC058196, assembly GCF_042882685.1. Classification (NCBI taxonomy): domain Bacteria; kingdom Bacillati; phylum Actinomycetota; class Actinomycetes; order Micrococcales; family Micrococcaceae; genus Pseudarthrobacter; species Pseudarthrobacter sp. NPDC058196. The sequence continues at coordinate 131,897 of NZ_JBHVVN010000006.1, read as the reverse complement.
ATGCACTGGCCCGGGAGGTGGTGGAGCCCGGGACCCAAGGCCTGGAACAGATCGCTGCCGAGTTCGGCGCGGACATGCTCGACGGCGACGGGCGGCTTGACCGCGCGCGCCTCGGCGAAGCGGTGTTCGGCCAGCCGGAGCGCCTTGCCGCCCTGAACGCCATCGTCCACCCCCTGGTGCGGGCCCGCGCGGCCGAGCTGACGGCAGCTGCCCCGGATGACGCCGTCGTGGTCCAGGATATTCCCCTGCTGGTCGAGACCGGGCAGGGGAGCAGCTTCCACCTGGTCGTGGTGGTGGACGCCCCCGATGACGTCCGGCTGCAGCGCATGCAGGCGCTGCGGGGGATGACCGCGGAAGCGGCGCATTCACGGATGGCGGCCCAGGCCACGCGCCCGGAACGCCTGGCCGCTGCCGACGTCGTCCTGGACAATTCCGGCACCGTGGAGCAACTCTTGGAACAGGTTGACCGGCTCTGGGAGCAACGGTTGCAGCCTTACGCCCGCAACCTCGCCGCCGGAACCCGGGCGTCGCGCGCCGGCGGGCCGGTCCTTGCACCGCACAGCCGGGACTGGTCCCGGCAGGCCGCGCTGATCGCGGCGCGGCTGAGGGCGGCCGCCCCTGATGCCATCCTGGCGGTGGACCACATCGGTTCCACCGCCGTCCCTGGCCTGGCTGCCAAGGACGTCATCGACGTCCAGGTGGCCGTGCCTGACCTGGAGGCGGCAAGCGCCATCGCACCGCTCCTGGCCGCTGCCGGATACCCGGCGGTCCGGGGAATTGAATCCGACACGCCGAAGCCCGGTACGCCGGACACCGCGTCATGGCTCAAGCGTTTCCATGCCAACGCGGATCCGTGCCGGGCGGTGAACGTGCATGTGCGGCCGGCCGGCTCGGCCGGATGGCGTTATGCGCTGATGTTCCGGGACTGGCTGCGGAACGATCCTTCTGCCCTTTCGCTCTACCAGGCGCACAAGGCGGACCTCGCGCGCCGCTTCGCCGACTGCGCCGGAACCGGATCCTACGCCGAGGCGAAGGAGCCGTGGTTCACCGATGTTGCCTGGCCGTTGATGTCCGCCTGGGCCGAGGCAACCGGGTGGGCGCCGCCGTCGTACGCGTCCTGAACTGCCACCCCCACCCGGGGCATGTTCGCCCGTAACGGATTGGACCCTTCACTGTCGGTGCCCGGCTGTAAATTAGATCCATGAGCCTTGCGCAGGAGATCAACCGTGTTGTAGCGCCCTTCGAAGTCATCAGCGAATTCAAGCCCGCGGGTGACCAGCCGGCCGCCATCGCGGAGCTGACCGAACGCATCAATAACGGGGAGAAGGACGTGGTGCTCCTCGGCGCCACCGGTACCGGCAAAAGCGCCACCACCGCGTGGCTCATCGAGCAGGTCCAGCGGCCGACCCTGGTGATGGTCCAGAACAAAACCCTTGCCGCCCAGCTCGCCAACGAATTCCGCGAGCTGCTGCCCAACAACGCGGTGGAGTACTTCGTCTCCTACTACGACTACTACCAGCCCGAAGCCTACGTGGCGCAGACGGACACCTTCATCGAGAAGGATTCCTCCATTAACGAGGAAGTGGAACGGCTCCGGCACTCCGCCACCAACGCGCTGTTGACCCGCCGCGATGTGATCGTGGTGGCCACCGTGTCCTGCATCTACGGCCTGGGAACCCCGGAGGAATACATCTCCGGTATGGTCACCCTGCGCAAGGGCGCCGAAATGAACCGGGACGACCTCCTGCGCAAGTTTGTTTCCATGCAGTACGCGCGCAACGACGTCGACTTCCACCGCGGCACCTTCCGGGTCCGCGGGGACACCGTGGAAATCATCCCGATGTACGAGGAACTGGCCATCCGGATCGAGTTCTTCGGCGACGAAATCGAAAACATCCACACCCTCCACCCGCTGACCGGTGAGGTCATCCGCGACGAGGAAGAGATGTACGTCTTCCCGGCATCGCACTATGTGGCCGGGCCGGAGCGGATGGCGCGGGCCATCAAGCGGATCGAGGATGAGCTCGCGGACCGGCTGAAGGTGCTGGAAAGCCAAAACAAGCTCGTCGAAGCCCAGCGGCTTCGGATGCGGACCACGTACGACCTCGAAATGATGCAGCAGATGGGATTCTGCAACGGCATCGAGAACTACTCCGCGCACATTGACGGCCGCGGACCCGGGACCGCGCCGCACTGCCTCCTGGACTACTTCCCGGACGACTTCCTGCTGGTGGTGGATGAGTCCCACGTGACCATTCCGCAGATCGGCGCCATGTATGAGGGCGACATGTCCCGAAAGCGGAACCTCGTGGACTTCGGCTTCCGCCTGCCGTCCGCCATGGACAACCGGCCGCTGAAATGGGACGAGTTCCTCCAGCGGGTGGGCCAGACCGTCTACCTTTCGGCCACCCCGGGCAAGTACGAACTTGGCAAGGCGGACGGGTTCGTCCAGCAGATCATCCGCCCCACCGGGCTGGTGGATCCTGAAGTGGTGGTCAAGCCCACCAAGGGACAGATCGACGACCTCCTCGGTGAGATCAAGACCCGGGTGGAGAAAGACGAACGCGTCCTGGTGACCACGCTGACCAAACGCATGGCGGAGGACCTCACCGACTACCTGCTGGGCCACGGCGTGAAGGTGGAGTACCTGCACTCTGACGTCGATACCCTGCGCCGCGTGGAGCTCCTGCGCGAGCTGCGGATGGGATCCTTCGACGTCCTGGTGGGCATCAACCTCCTCCGTGAGGGCCTTGACCTGCCCGAGGTGTCCTTGGTCAGCATCCTGGACGCGGACAAGGAAGGCTTCCTGCGCTCGTCCACGTCGCTGATCCAGACCATCGGGCGCGCAGCCCGCAACGTCTCGGGCCAGGTGCACATGTACGCGGACCGGATCACCGACTCCATGGCCCTCGCCATCGACGAAACCAACCGCCGCCGCGCCATCCAGGTGGCCTACAACAAAGACCATGGCGTCGATCCCCAGCCGCTGCGCAAGAAGATCGCCGACATCACGGACCAGCTGGCCAAGGAAGACGCCGATACCGAGGAACTGCTCAAGAACAACCGGCTCGCCAAGGGCGCCAAGCGTGCCAAGTCCGGCGCCAAGGGCGCGGATCAGGTCCGTGCGGATGGTTTGGCCGCAGCTCCCGCCGAGGACCTGGTGGGACTGATCGAGCAGCTCACCGAACAAATGCACGGTGCCGCCGCCGAGCTGCAGTTCGAGGTGGCCGCACGGATCCGCGACGAGGTCAGCGAACTGAAGAAAGAGCTGCGCCAGATGCAGGCCGCCGGCCACGCCTAGGGTGTCCACCCGGCGGGGCTTTCCGCAGATCCGGCTGTTCCACCCATAAAGCGGCGGGCACCTCCCTGGGGAGATGCCCGCCGTCGTTCATGCCAAGCAGTGCCGGTGCATTACTTCCTGGCGGAGTCGATCATTCCCTTTGCTTCCTGCATGAGGCCCTTGGCTGCGTCGGAGGGGGACTTGCGGTCGAAGAGGACGTCCGTGCAGTACCGCTGAATCAGGGCCTGCACCCCGGATGACCCTGTCGGGGGCACCGGCGGGCCGCTCTGCAGGTCAGGCTTGATGTCCTTCAGGAATGCCGCCGCGGACTTGTCCGCCGGAGTCAGCAGCGGGTCGATTGCCGTCTGGACCTCGGAATTCGTGGGGAAGCCGCGCTCGGTCAGGATGGTCTTGGCCGAGTCCAGGTTGTTGAGCATGTAGTTGACCACCTCTGCAGCTTCCTTGGGATGCTTGCTGCGCGAGGACACGGACCAGAACATGGACGGCTTGTAGGACATTCCGTTGTCCTTCGCGCTGCCGGTGGAACTGGGGGCGCGCAGGATCTTGACGTCGGTCTTCAGCGCCGACTGGAGCGCGTTGACCTGGTTGGTCCACCACCACGACATCGCAGTCTTGCCGGTGGCAAACAGCGTCTGTTCGACCGGGGCGCTGACGTCCTCGGTGGCAATGTTGGCCGGCGGGGCGGCTCCAGCGTTGCGCAGGTCCAGCAGGTTCTGGAAGAAGGACGTGGCGGTGCCCTCCTTGAAGCCGAGGCCGCCGTCTGACGAGTAGAGCGACTCGCCATGCTGCATCGCCCACGTGTTCAGGTCGGAGTCCGTCAGCGAGTAGGAGCTGCCGTAGTTGGTCTGCCCGGCTTTGGCCGCCGCCTTTGCGATCTGGGCTGCGGTCTTGGCGTAATCATCCCAAGTCCAGGTCTTGTCGTCCGGGATGGGAACACCGTAGTCCTGGAACAGCTTGGTATTGATCATCACGGCCTTGGCGTTCTGCCCGGTGCTCAGGCCAAACTGCTTGCCGCTGACCTGCCCGGAGTTGAGGGCGTCCTGGTCTATCTTGGAGGTGTCGATATTGCTTTGCTTGGACAGGTCCAGGAGGGCACCCCGGCCGCCATACTCAGCGATGTAGGCCTGGTCCATCTGGATCACATCCGGGGAATCGTTGGCCGCCGTGGTGGTGGCCAGTTTGTCCCAGTAGCTGCTCCACACTCCGGGCTCGGCCTGGATTTTGATGTTGGGGTGGGAGGCCTGGAACGCGTCGATGACCTGTTGTGTTTCTTTGTTGCGAAGGTCGTTGCCCCACCACGTGAAGCGGACCGTGACGTTCCCGCCGCTGTCGCCGGATGAGGAGGGCGAGCAGCCGGTGGCAAGCATGGCGAGGGTGGCCGCAGCTGCGAGCGACTTGACCATCGTGCTGGTGCGAAGCGAAGTCTTCATTGACCGTGACTTTCTGGAGGGTCTAACAAATGGGGCGAGAAACCGCTTTCTCACTGGATGTGATTATGACAGCAGCGCTTGCCGGGGGTCAATGGTTCCGGGAAACCGTTATCCGATGGCGCTGCTGGGGTAGAGTTGTAGGCACGTAGGGGAGTATCCCAAGCGCTACGATCGTCAACACGCAGGGCATGGTTGCCCCGCCGGGCGTAGCGGGCCGCCGCATCAGCACTAAGTGCACTGGCAGGCCGGAGAGACTTACACCACTTTGTGTACCCTGCGAAAGGCTTCCCAGTGCTCGACTTGCCCTTGTGGTTCGAGGTTGGCTCATTTGTCATCCTCGGCCTGATCCTCCTGACCGACCTCTTCCTGGTGGTCCGCCGGCCCCATGAACCCTCCATGAAGGAAGCCGGCCTCTGGGTAGCCTTCTATGTTGCGTTGGCCATGGCCTTCGCCGGCGCGATGTTCGCGTTCACCGGCCCTGAATTCGGCAGCCAGTTCGTCGCCGGCTGGGTCACGGAATACAGCCTCAGCATCGACAACCTGTTCGTCTTCATCATCATCATGGCCAGGTTCTCCGTGCCGCGGAAATACCAGCAGGAAGTGTTGATGGTGGGGATCATCATCGCGCTCATCCTGCGCGGCATCTTCATCCTGCTTGGCGCCATTGTCATTGAACAGTTCAGCTGGGTGTTCTACATCTTCGGCGCATTCCTGCTGTGGACGGCCTGGAAGCAGGCCCAGGACGAGGGCGAAGACGAAGAGGACAAGGAAAACCCCCTCATCGCCCGGATCCGCAAAGTCATCCCCATGTCGGAGAAGTTCGACGAAGGCAAGCTGCGCACCACCGTGAACGGCAAGAAGGTCTTTACCCCCATGCTGATCGTGTTCATCACCATCGGCCTGACGGACCTGCTGTTCGCCGTGGACTCGATCCCCGCCATCTTCGGCCTCACCCAGAGCCCGTTCATCGTCTTCACCGCAAACCTGTTCGCCCTCATGGGCCTGCGCCAGCTGTACTTCCTGCTCGGCGGCCTCATGAACCGGCTGATCTACCTGAAGCACGCACTGTCCGTCATCCTGGCGTTCATCGGGGTCAAGCTGGTCCTGCACGCCATGCACGTGAACGAACTGCCGTTCATCAACGGCGGACGCCACATTGAGTGGGCGCCTGAGATTCCCACCTTCGTGTCCCTTGCCGTCATCGTGGGCACCATCGTCGTGGCCGTGGTAGCCAGCCTGCTTAGCTCCAAGGCCGAGGCAGCAAAAATCGATCCGCGGCTCGAGGAAGACGCCCGGAGGAGCCACAGCGACATCGACTAAGCGCCCGTGCCGCTTCATTGCAACTGGTAATCCCGGCCTGGCCGGGATTACCCGTTTAACCCTCCTGATGCGCGCGCCGGCACAGGACTATGCTCGGATTATGGCCCGCACACCAGCGGAAGAGCGCGTGCGCCAAGTGCAGCGGCGCACCGTTGTACTCCTTGGCACAGCTCAGGTTTTCGGCGGCATCGGCACGGGAGCCACCGTGTCGATCGGCTCCATCCTGGCCGTGCAACTGTCCGGTTCAAGCGCATGGGCGGGGGCCGTGGCAACGGTCATGACGCTGGGGGCCGCGGCCGCCGCACTTCCGCTGGCGTCGTTGGCCGACCAGCGCGGGCGCAGGGCGGCCCAGGTGGCGGGTCTTTCGGCGGCCTTGGCAGGTGCACTGCTCATGGCTCTGGCCGTTGTGTCCGGGCTCTTTATCCTGCTGATCCTTGGTGCCGCAGGCATAGGCGTCGGCACCGCCGCCACCCTGCAGGCGCGATTCGCTGCCGTAGACCTTGCCGCCTCGGAAAACCGGGGGAGGGCGCTGTCGGCGGTGGTCTGGGCAGTGACCGTTGGAGCCGTGACGGGGCCCAACCTCATCCAGCCCGGTACGGTGGTGGGCGCTGCGCTGGGCCTGCCGCCAGTAGCCGGACCATTCATCATCGCCGCGGCAGGCTTGCTGATTGCCGTCGTGCTCGTGTTCGCCGGGCTTCGCCCCGACCCGCTGCTGCTGGCACGCCGGCTCGCAGCTGCGGGAACCAACACAGCCCAAGAGCGTTCCCCGGCACCCCCCGCCAGCGTGGCAGCCGCTCCTGCCGGCGGCTCACTGATCCGCGGGCTCCGTGCCATCAGGGACTCCCGGACGGCGGTCCTGGCAGTGACAGCCGTCGTGGCCGCCCACGCGGTGATGGTGGGCGTGATGTCTATGACGCCGCTGCATCTGCAGCACCTGGTGGAAGGGCCCGCGTTCCACCCCGGGCACGTCGCGGAGGGGGACGTGCTGGTGATCATCGGCTTCACCATCTCGCTGCACATCGCCGGGATGTTTGCGCTTTCGCCGGTCATGGGCTGGCTGACGGACAAGGCTGGCCGGATCGAGACCATCATGATTGGCTTCGCCGTTCTGGTCGCAGCGGTGGTGGTGGCCGGCTTCGGACAGTCTTCCACTCCCGATGTTGCGGCAGGCCTTGTCTTGTTGGGCGTCGGCTGGTCGGCTGCAACAATCTCCGGGTCCACCCTGCTGGCCGAAAGCGTGGGGCGGGATTCCAGGGTGGCGGTGCAGGGCGTCTCGGACATGCTGATGGGTGCTGCCGGAGCGGCAGGCGGTGCGGTGTCGGGGCTGGTCCTGGGCGTCGCCGGCTATCTCGGACTGAACTTGATCGGTGCTGCCATAGGAGCGGCCGTCCTGGCGGCAGCCGTTCTCGCGCGCACCTCGGGCCGCCAGTCAGCGGCTGCCTGAGCGCGCCATCCCCAGGAGGCGGGAAAAGATCCGCTCGCCGTCGTCGGCAATTCCGTCGTGATGGAAATCGGCGGTCTCCCACACCTGCAACCCCCGGACCGCTCCCGCCGTCCCGAGGGATAGGTCCCGGTCAACATAGATGTCGTCGGTGTACACGGCCGCTGCCACGGGAACCGTGTTGGCGGCCAGCGCCCGGGAGTCGTACAGCGGCTTCCAGTCCTGCTTGGCAGCCAGCAGTTCGGCCACGTCCCGGAGTGGCTGCAAGGCGGGATCCTGTTCGAAGTACCACGGGTACACCATCTCGCCGGTCAGGAGCAGCGGCTGGGCGTCGGGCCTGAACCAGGGGTTTTCACCCAGCATCCGCCACGCGGACCAGTTGGTGGCGTGCCCTTGGCCGTAGATGGATTCGTGCATCAGCGCATACAGCGGATTGGAGCGGCGGGAGACGACGGCCTGGAGCTGTTCCAGGAAGGCATCGGACAGGCGGTCTCCACCGGGCGCGTCCACGAAGGCATCTTCCAGGAGATAGTGGAGGTTGTCTACGCGTGTGTTGCCGCCCAGGAATGCCCCTGCCATCTGGAACCGCTCCACGGTGAGGGGCGCGCCGTCGGGCATGGTCTCGGTGGTGGACCGCAGATGACGGGCGATCCGTTCCACCCTCTCCCGGTCCTCGGGATACCAGCCGAAGTATTCCTCGTTCCGGGCGGCGACGCGCTCGAAGGTGGCGCGGTAGACGTCGTCTGCGCTGCCGGCGAGAGGTGCCAGGCCGCCGGTGATGAGTGCTTCGCGGAGTCCTTCCGGAGCGAAGGAAAGGTAGGTCAGGGCGCAAAAACCGCCGTAGCTTTGCCCGTAAATGGTCCAGGGCGCTGATTCGAGGGTGGTACGGATCAGTTCCGCGTCCGCCACGATCGAATCGGCCCGGAAGTGCTCCAGGTAGGCGGCTTGTTCCGCTGCGTCCCCGCGTGCCGGCAACGTATGCCGGTCGATGGGGGTGGACAAGCCCGTGCCCCTCTGGTCCAGCATCAGGATGCGGAAGTCCGCGGCCGCAGCCTTCCCCCAGCCGCCCAAGGAAGCCCACCTGTTGCCGCGGCCGCCTGGACCGCCCTGGAGGAAGAGGAGCCACGGCAGTGCGGCCGCTGCCTCCTCGCTGTGCGCGGCGGAGACGTACTCACGCGCGAAAACGGTGATGGTTTCAACCGCCGGGTCCGAAAGGTCGCCTGGGGCGAAGTGGTCCAGGGGCACGGTGAACCAGTGTTCCACGGTCCGCATGCCCCGGAAGGCGTGGCTGGCGCCAACACGATGCCTGGCGGCCACTGCCGCGCTGTGCCGCTCAGCCACGGGCGGCAGCGGGGACGGAAGTGCTGGACTGTGCCCGGCCGAACCGGTGCAGAGCCTGGCCGGTGAGCCGGAAGGTTGACCATCCGTCCATGGGGACGGCGCCGACGCGGCGGTAGAAGTTGATGGACGGCTCGTTCCAGTCCAGCACGCTCCACTCCACCCGGGCGTAGCCGTTCTCGACAGCAATCCCCGCCAAGTGCTGCAGCAGTGCCTTGCCGTGTCCCTCGCCCCGCGCTCCGGGGCGGACGTAGAGGTCCTCCAGGTAGATCCCGTGTACGCCCTCCCAAGTGGAGTAGTTGAGGAACCATAAGGCGAAGCCCTGCACTTCGCCGGTGGCGTTCTCGGCCATGGCCGCGAACACGCTGGGGTTGCCGCCGAACAAGGCCCGCTCCAGCAGTTCGGGAGTGTTCCGGACGGCGTCGGGTTCCTTCTCGTAATCGGCCAATTCGTGGATCATACGGAGAATGGCGGGAACATCGTGCGGGGTGGCGGGGCGGATAACACTCATTGTTCGAGCTTACCGCCGGTCCTGCGTCAGAGCCGGTTCACGTCCGTCACCCTGACCACGGCGGTCCCTGTGTCATCCGACTCGGCCAGGTCCACCTCCGCCGAGATCCCCCAGTCGTGGTTGCCTGCCGGGTCGTCGAAGATCTGGCGGACTTTCCACGTGCCGCGGTCCTCGGTGATGATCAGCAGGCCCGGCCCCCGTGCGTCCGGGCCAGTGCCGATGTCGTCGTGTTCGTCGAAGTAGTCGTCAAGTGCGTCTTCCCAGCGCTCGGCACCCCACCCGGATCCGGCGTCGAGCCCTCCCAGCGCGGCGGCGTCCTCGTCGGCGAACAGTTCGACGCGGCGGAACATCTCGTTGCGCACCATCACCCGGAACGCGCGGATGTTGGAGGTCAACGACGGCGGGGGAGGCGGTGGGGCGTCGTGCGGCGTGGGCGCCGCACCGGAGGCCAATTCCTCCCACTCGTCCAGGAGGCTGGAATCCACCTGCCGTACCAGCTCGCCGAGCCAGGCAGTCAGGTCCTCAAGGTCTTCCCGCAGCATGTCCTGCGGCACGGTCTGGCGAAGTGCCTTGAAGGCATCGGCCAGGTAGCGCAGCACGATCCCTTCGGAGCGGGCCAGGCCATAGAACTGGACGAATTCACCGAAATTCATGGCGCGCTCATACATGTCGCGGACCACCGACTTCGGCGCGAGCTCAAAGTCGCCCACCCACGGTGCGGCCTTCCGGTACACCTCGAAGGCCTCGCCCAGGATCTCCGCGAGCGGTTGCGGGTAGGAGACCTCGTCCAGCATGGCCATCCGCTGGTCGTAGTCGATGCCGTCCGCTTTCATGGCGGCCACCGCTTCGCCGCGGGCCTTCTTCTGCTGCGCGGAGAGGATCTGCCGTGGTTTCTCCAACGTCGCCTCGATCACGGACACCGCGTCCAAGGCGTACGACGGCGACTCCGGGTCGAGGAGGTCCAGCGCGGCAAGTGCGAAGGGGGAGAGCGGCTGGTTCAGGGCGAAGTTCGGCTGCAGATGGACGGTCAGCCTCACGGTGCGGCCGTCTGGTCCCTGCTCTTCAGGCGGAATGCGTTCCACCACCTCGGCGGCCAGCAGCTCCCGGTAGATCCCCAGCGCCTTCTTCATCAACCGCAGCTGCGAGGACCGGGGCTCGTGGTTTTCGGTCAGCAGCCGCCTGGCCGCGGCAAACGGGTCCCCGGGCCGCTCCATCAGGTTCATCAGCATGGCGTGCGTGACGGTGAAACTCGACGTCAATGGGTCCGGTACGGATTCCACCAGCCGTTTGAACGTCGGCTCACCCCACGAGACGAAGCCTTCGGGCGGCTTCTTCTTCACCACCTGGCGCAGCTTCTTCTGGTCATCGCCGAACTTGGCGGTGGCCTTGGCCATCGCCTTGACGTTCTCGATGACGTGCTCGGGTGCCTGTACCACCACGGTCCCGGCGGTGTCGTACCCTGCCCGTCCGGCACGGCCGGCAATCTGGTGGAACTCGCGTGAGTTGAGCAGCCGGGTGCGGACGCCGTCGTATTTGCTGAGGGCGGTAAGGAGCACTGTCCTGATGGGGACGTTGATGCCTACGCCCAGCGTGTCCGTGCCGCAGATAACCTTCAGCAGCCCGGCCTGTGCCAGCTGCTCGACCAGCCGGCGGTATTTGGGCAGCATGCCCGCGTGGTGCACGCCGATCCCGTGGCGCACGAGCCTGTTCAGCGTCTTCCCGAATCCGGCGGCGAACCGGAAGTTGGCAATCAGCTCGGCAATCTTGTCCTTTTCCTCCCGGGTGCACACGTTGATGCTCATCAGGTTCTGGGCGCGGTCGATCGCTTCGAGCTGGCTGAAGTGCACCACATAGACCGGCACCTGCCTGGTGGACAGCAACTCCTCCAGCGTTTCGTGGACCGGGCTCTGGTGGTAGTAGTAGTGCAGCGGGATGGGCCGCTCCGCCGAGCTCACCGTGGTGGTGGGCCGGCCCGTCAAGGACGTCAGGCCTTCTTCGAAGCGGGTCACGTCCCCCAGCGTTGCGGACATCAGCAGGAACTGTGCCTGCGGAAGCTCCAGCAGCGGCACCTGCCAGGCCCAGCCGCGCTGCGGGTCCGAGTAAAAGTGGAACTCGTCCATGATCACCGCGCCCAGTTCGGCTGCGGAGCCTTCACGCAGGGCGATGTTGGCGAGGATTTCGGCCGTGCAGCAAATGATGGGCGCGTCCTGGTTCACGCCGGAGTCGCCGGTAATCATCCCCACGTTCTCCGCGCCGAAGATGTCGCAGAGCGCAAAGAACTTCTCCGACACCAAGGCCTTAATAGGTGCCGTATAGTAGCTGCGCCTGCCCTGGGCCATGGCCTGGAAGTGCGCTGCGATGGCCACCAGGGATTTACCGGATCCGGTGGGCGTGGCCAGGATGACGTTCGCCCCCGTGGCCAGTTCCATGATCGCTTCATCCTGCGCCGGATAGAGCGAGAGCCCCCGGTTCTCCGTCCATTCCACGAACCGGGTGTACAGGGCGTCGGGGTCGACGGCGGAGGCCTGGTTGGGGGCGGACAGATCGTTCAGCTGGTCGACGAGTTTCATTGACTTCCACCTTAGTGCCACGTCGTGTCGAGGCTCCCGCCCGAGGCCGGGTTAGGCTCGCCCTGGCCGTGTGCGCAGCAGAACCTGGAGAACCTCATGAAATGGGACCCCGTCAAGTACGTCCAATTCGGCGATTACCGGAACCGGCCCTTCTTCGACCTCACCGCCCGGATTCTTGCCGGACACCCTGCCAAGGTGGTTGACCTGGGCTGCGGTCCGGGGAACCTGACGGCGACGCTCAGCGACCGCTGGCCCGGGGCCGAAGTGGTAGGCGTGGACTCCTCCGCGGAAATGCTGGCCAAGGCTGCACGCCTCGCGCAGGTGCGCCCATCGTTGCGGTTCGAACAAACCGACATCGCTGACTGGGCGCCCTCGCCGGACACCGACGTCGTAGTCAGCAACGCCGCACTGCAGTGGGTCCCCGGCCATCAGGACCTGCTGCGGGGATGGCTTGCGGCGCTTCGACCGGGTGCGTGGTTCGCCCTGCAGGTCCCCGGAAATTTCGACGCCCCCTCGCACGCGCTGATGCGCGAGCTGGCGTCATCGGCCCCGTGGGCCGCCAAGCTCGGCGGGGTGTTGAGGGGCCGGGAGTCGGTGGGGGAGCCGGGTGACTACCTTGGGATCATGCTCGACGCCGGGTACCTCGCGGATGCGTGGGAAACCAGCTACCAGCAGGTCCTGCCGGGGCCGGACCCGGTCTTGGAATGGGTTCGGGGCACGGGCCTGCGTCCCGTCCTGGCCGCGCTGACGCCGGATGACGCCAAACGGTTCGAAACCGAGTACGCCTCAGTACTGCGGGACGCCTATCCGCAGGGCCCCCACGGCACCGTTTTTCCGTTCCGCCGGATCTTCGCCGTCGGTCGCAAGGATGGCGGAAACGGGTGATGACTCGTGTTTGTTCCATGTAGTCACAGCGCGTGACAGCGGCGGAAAGTGATCTGGCTTACAATGTGGTCTGTGGTTTAGGGGTCAAGTCGCCGGCCCGCTTCTTCGACCGAGTGCATTTACGGGGGGTATTTTGCTGGTCGGTGTCATCAGGCGGCAACTCAAGGGACAGCACGCCCAGGTGTGGGCCATCGTGCTGCTCCAGTTGGTCCAGGCAGCGGCCAACCTGCTCCTGCCAACAGTGAACGCGGCGATCATTGACGACGGCATCGTTGCCGGTGATACGGCCGTGATTTCCAGGCTGGGCGTGGTGATGGCAGTCATTGCCGTCGTGCAGGCGGCTTCCGCCATCGGGGCAGGGTATCTGGGGGCCGTGGTGGCCATGCGGATCGGGCGCCGGCTGCGGGCGGAAATCTTTGCCCGCATTCAGTCGTTGTCCTCACAGGATGTGGCACTGTTCGGAACCCAAAGCCTGACCACGCGTGCAACCAACGACGCCCAGCAGATCCAGGCATTCGCCGTCCTTGTCTTCACCATGCTCTTTGCCGGCCCCGCCATGGGGGTCGGGGGAATCGTCCTGGCCGTGCAGCAGGACGTGGCGCTGTCTGTGGTGGTGATCGTCATCGTGCCGCTGCTCCTGCTGGTTATGTACCTGATCGTGCGCCGCCTGATTCCGCTCTACCGGGAGGGCCAGGACCTGCTCGACCGTTCGGGCGGAATCCTGCGCGAACAGATCATCGGCGTGGACGTCATCCGCGCCTTCGTCCGCCAGGATTACGAGGCGCGGCGGTTTGCCCGGGCCAACGCCGGCCTGACCGCGAACAACCTGCAGTCTGCGCTGCTGGTGGCGGGGATGCTGCCGATGATCATGCTGGTGGTCAACATCAGCTCGGTGGCCGTGGTGTGGTTCGGCGGCCACCGCATCCAGGACGGCCAGATGAACCTCGGTGCCCTGACCGCGTTCATCGCCTACATCATGCAGATCCTGCTGGCGATCATGATGGCCATGTACGTCCTCATGACGGCGCCGCGTGCCGCGGCCTGCGCCGAACGCATCCAGGCTGTCCTGGACACCAAACCGTCGGTGCGAGACGCTGCGGCCCATGTGCCCGGCGCCGGCAATGGGCCAGCGAGGCCGGGCGGCCAAAGGACGGACGCGGTTAAACCGGCAGGCGGGCCTGCCCTCCTGCAGTTCCACGGGGTTGGCTTCTGCTACCCGGGAGCTGAAGCGCCGGTGCTGGCGGACATCAGCTTTACCGCGGCGCCGGGTACCACCCTTGCGGTCGTCGGCTCCACGGGAAGCGGAAAGTCGACGCTGCTGAACTTGATTCCCCGATTCCTCGACCCCACGGAAGGGCACATCACCGTGGGCGGCCGCGACGTCCGGGAGATGCCCCTGGACCTTTTGCGCGGAGGCATGGGGATCGTGCCGCAGCACTCCCACCTCTTCACCGGAACCATTGCGGAGAACCTGCGGATGGGTGCGTCCGAGGCCACCGATGAGGAACTGTGGGCCGCCCTGGAGACGGCTCAGACCATGCGGTTCATGCGCGACCTCCCGCTGGGCCTTGCCACGCCCGTGGGGCAGGGCGGAGCAAGCCTGTCAGGCGGGCAGCGCCAGAGGCTGTGTATTGCCCGTGCCCTGTTGCGGCAGGCGCCCCTCTATCTCTTCGACGACAGCTTCTCCGCCCTTGACTACCGCACCGACACCAGGCTGAGGCTGGCGCTGGAGCAGGTTCTGGCGGCTGCCACTGTGGTCGTCGTTGCTGAACGCCTGTCCGCCGTGGAGGACGCGGACCTCATCCTGGTGCTCGACGACGGCCGGCTCACCGCCCAGGGAACGCATACGGAGTTGTTGCAGGACTCGGCGACATACCGGGAAATTGCCGAATCCCAGCTCGCGCTGGACGGCCCCTTGTGACGGCGTCCGGCGAACCCGTGGCGGCCGCCCACTCCTTCGGGCCCACCGCGGCGAGGCTCCTTGGCCTCCTGCGCCCTTTCCGGCTGCATGTCCTGGGCGCCGTTGGAGCCACGTGCGCCTTTGCCGGCCTCAACGTTGCCGCCCCCAAATATCTTGGTGACGCCACGGACCTGGTGGTGGACGGCGTCGTCCAAGGCAGCCTGGACCAGAGCCTCGGAACCCTTCTGGCGGTCGTGGCCGGGATGTACGTCCTCGCCTCACTGTTCAACTGGATTCAAGGGGCACTCACGGCCCGCGCCGTCCAGGGCCTCATGTTCAGGCTGCGCGCCTCGGTGGAGGACAAGCTGCACCGCCTGCCCTCCACCTACTTCCGGGAGCGGTCCCGGGGCGACGTCCTCAGCCGTGCCACCAACGACATCGACAACATTGCCCAGGCCCTGAACCAGGTCCTGACGCAGCTGATCGTCTCCGTCCTCATGCTGTTCGGCTCGCTTGCCATGATGCTGTGGATCTCGCCGCTGCTCGCAGCCATAGCTGTTGCCACCGTTCCAGTCTCAACGTGGATCACCGTGCTGGTGGCGCGCCGCTCGCAGGAGCATTTCGCCAGGCAATGGAAGGAGACCGGCGACCTCAACGCGCACGTGGAGGAATTCATCAGCGGCCACGAGGTGGTCAAGGCTTTTGGCTGGCAGGAACAGGCTGCGCAAGTCTTCGGCCAGAGCAATGCACAGCTGGCCCGTGCGGCCCGCAAAGCCCAGTTTTCCGCCGGCGTGGTCCAGCCGCTGATGGTCCTCATGTCCAACCTCAACTACATCGCAGTGGCAGTCGTGGGAGCCCTGCAGATCATTTCCGGGTCCATGACCATTGGCGGAGTCCAGGCGTTCATCCAGTTCAGCCGGCTGTTCACCCAACCTGTGGGGCAGATTGGCGGCCTGCTCAGCGTCATGCAGTCCTGCGCGGCGTCCGCGGCCAGGGTCTTCGCGCTCCTGGATGCCGGCGAGGACCCCCGGGAACCGGCCGTACCGGCCCAGGCCGGGCCGGTTGCGGGCCCCATCGTCTTCGAGGGTGTCACGTACCGCTACCCGGGTTCGGTGCCCGCGGTCCGCGACCTGACCTTCACGGTTGAACCGGGACAGGCAGTGGCCATCGTGGGCCACACAGGCGCCGGCAAGAGCACCGTGGTGAACCTGCTGATGCGATTCCTCGAGCCTTCCTCGGGCCGGATCTCCATTGGCGGGCAGGACATCTCCTCCGTTCCCCGGGACCTGCTGCGCTCCCAGTTCGGGGTGGTGCCGCAGGATGCGTGGCTGTTTGCCGGGACCATCCGCGAGAACATTGCCTATGGCCTTCCGGACGCTTCGGATCCAGCCGTCGTCGCCGCAGCGGAGGCAACCCATGCCGACCGGTTCATCCGTTCCCTGCCCCACGGCTACGGCACCATGCTGGAAAACGGCGGCGAACCGCTCAGCCAAGGACAGCGGCAACTCATCACCATTGCCAGGGCACAGCTGGCCGGACGCTCGGTGCTGGTGCTGGACGAGGCCACCAGCTCGGTGGACTCCCGGACCGAGCTCCTGATCCGCCAGGCGATGCAGCGGCTCCGGAACGGCCGGACCAGCTTCATCATCGCCCACCGTTTGTCCACGGTCCGGAACGCTGATCTAATTCTGGTCATGGACCACGGACGCATCGTTGAACAGGGAACGCACGAGAGCCTCCTGGCCGCCAACAGCTATTACGCCACGCTCTACAGCGCACAGTTCGCAGCCCGTGACGGCCGCGCCGGCGTACTGGAGGGAGGCCTGTGAGCGCGCCGGCAGACTTTCCCGGCGCCTGGCGGCCGAACCCCGCCAGCACCGTGGCACTGTTCGAGCAACTGCGGCTGCAGGTCATCCACCTGGCGGACAACGGGGCCTTGGCCCCCGGCACCCGGCTCCCGGCCGTGCGGGCCCTCGCGGAAAAGCTCGACGTCGCCCCGCACACCGTGGCCAGGGCGTACAAGGAACTCGAAGCCGCCGGGATTGTGGCCACCCGCGGACGGAACGGCACCGTGGTTTCGGCGCGGGATGAGAGGCTTGGCGGCCTGGCCACGGCGGCGGCAGCATACGCGGACGTGGCCAAAGCGCAGGGGGCCAGCTTCGCGGAAGCCGTCAAGCTGCTGGCGGCCGCCTACGATGTTCCCTGAGGGCGGAACCGCTCATGTTCGAAGAAGTTTTCGATTAGCATTATGGGGTGCCTAAAGCCGTAGCTGAAGAAACCTCTGCCCCCGCCACCTCCTTCGCCGCCGCCCCCGCTGCCGTCCCGCAGCGGCCGGACCTCTCCAGGCTCATCGTGAAGGGCGCGCGGGAGCACAACCTGCGCAACGTGGACCTCGACCTTCCCCGTGACGCCATGATCGTCTTCACCGGCCTCTCCGGATCCGGGAAATCGTCCCTGGCGTTCGACACCATCTTTGCCGAAGGCCAGCGTCGCTACGTCGAATCGCTGTCCGCCTACGCGCGCCAGTTCCTGGGCCAGGTGGACAAACCCGACGTCGACTTCATCGAAGGGCTGTCTCCGGCGGTCTCCATCGACCAGAAGTCCACCAGCAAGAACCCGCGGTCCACCGTGGGCACCATCACCGAAATCTACGACTACATGCGCCTGCTGTGGGCACGTGTCGGCAGGCCGCACTGCCCCGTGTGCGGTGAGCCGGTATCCAAGCAGACCCCGCAGCAGATTGTCGACCAGCTCCTTGAACTCGCGGACGGCACCCGCTTCCAGGTCCTGGCGCCCGTGGTGCGCGGCCGCAAGGGCGAGTTCGTTGACCTCTTCAAGGAGCTCAGCGCCAAGGGCTACTCCCGGGCCCGGGTGGACGGCAACCTGGTCCAGCTGAGTGATCCGCCCAAGCTGGGCAAGCAGTTCAAGCACACCATCGAGGTGGTGGTGGACCGCCTGGTGGTCAAGGAAGGCATCAGCCAGCGGCTCACAGACTCCATCGAGACAGCCCTGGGCCTGGCGGAAGGCCGTGTCCTGGCCGAGTTCGTGGATCTTGACGCCGACGATCCCGGACGGATCCGGGCCTTCTCCGAAAACCTTGCCTGCCCCAACGAACACCCGCTGGCCATCGACGAGATCGAGCCCCGCTCGTTCTCCTTCAACAACCCCTTCGGTGCTTGCGCGGCCTGCAGCGGAATCGGTACCCGGCTCGAGGTGGACGAGGAACTCATCGTTCCCAACCCGGAACTCTCGCTGTCCGAAGGCGCCATCGCACCATGGTCCCTGGGAACCGCCACTACGGAATACTGGAACCGCCTCCTCGAAGGCCTCGCCAAGGAAGTGGGCTTCTCCATGGCCACCCCGTGGGAGAAGCTGGGCAAGGACGTCCGCCAGACCATCCTGCACGGCAAGGACCACAAGGTGGTGGTGCAGTACCGTAACCGGTTCGGCCGCGAACGCAAGTACAGCACCGGCTTCGAGGGTGCCATCCAGTACGTCCACCGCAAACATGGCGAGACCGATTCCGACTGGGCCCGCGACCGCTACGAAGAGTACATGCGCCAGGTCCCGTGCCCTTCCTGCAACGGCGCCCGCCTCAACCCGGCCTCCCTCTCGGTCCTCATCAACGGCAAGTCCATCGCCGAAGTCGCGGCCCTGCCCATGCGGGACTGTGCGGAGTTCCTGAACAACCTGGTCCTGACCGGGCGTGAAGCGCAGATCGCGCACCAGGTCCTCAAGGAGATCCAGGCGCGCCTCACCTTCCTGTTGGACGTGGGCCTCGAATACCTCAACCTTGAGCGCCCGTCAGCCACCCTCTCCGGCGGCGAAGCGCAACGCATCAGGCTCGCCACCCAGATCGGCTCCGGCCTGGTGGGTGTCCTCTATGTCCTGGACGAGCCCTCCATCGGCCTGCACCAGCGCGACAACCGCCGGCTCATCGAGACCCTCACCCGGCTCCGCGACATGGGAAACACCCTCATCGTCGTCGAACATGATGAGGACACCATCCATGTGGCTGACTGGATCGTGGACATCGGACCCGGCGCAGGTGAACACGGCGGCCAGGTGGTCCACTCCGGAACCTACAAGGAGCTGCTGGAAAACAAGGAATCGCTGACCGGCGACTACCTGTCCGGCCGGAAGGCCATTGCGGTGCCCAAGAAGCGCCGGAAATACGACAAGAAGCGCGAAATCAAAGTGGTGGGCGCCCGGGAGAACAATCTCGTGAACGTCGACGCCGCGTTCCCGCTGGGCCTCTTTACCGCGGTGACCGGCGTGAGCGGTTCCGGAAAGTCAACGCTCGTCAACGAAATCCTCTACAAGGTGCTCGCCAACAAGCTCAACGGTGCCAAGCAGGTGGCAGGCCGGCACAAGGCTGTTCAGGGCCTCGAACACCTGGACAAGGTGGTCCACGTGGACCAGAGCCCCATCGGCCGCACCCCGCGTTCCAACCCGGCGACGTACACGGGAGTTTTCGACAACATCCGCAAGCTCTTCGCGGAGACCACCGAAGCCAAGGTTCGCGGCTACCTCCCGGGCCGGTTCTCCTTCAACGTCAAGGGCGGCCGCTGCGAGGCCTGCTCGGGTGACGGCACGCTGAAGATCGAGATGAACTTCCTGCCGGACGTGTACGTCCCCTGCGAGGTGTGCCACGGTGCCCGCTACAACCGGGAGACGCTGGAAGTCCACTACAAGGGCAAGACCATCGCTGACGTCCTCAACATGCCCATCGAGGAAGGTGCCGAGTTCTTCGCGGCGTTCTCGCCCATCGCACGTCACCTGAACACCCTGGTAGACGTCGGGCTGGGCTACGTGCGGCTGGGCCAGCCCGCCACCACGTTGTCCGGCGGTGAGGCGCAGCGCGTCAAGCTCGCGGCTGAACTGCAGAAGCGATCCAACGGGCGCAGCATCTACGTCCTGGACGAGCCCACCACGGGGCTGCACTTCGAGGACATCCGCAAGCTTCTGATGGTCCTTCAGGGGCTCGTGGACAAGGGCAACACGGTGATCACCATCGAGCACAACCTCGACGTCATCAAGAGCGCGGACTGGCTGGTGGACCTCGGGCCCGACGGCGGTTCGGGCGGCGGCCAGATCGTCGCAGCGGGAACTCCCGAGCAGGTAGCCAAGTCCAGCACCAGCCACACGGGAAAGTTCCTGGCCGAAATACTGGGCTGACCAGCAGCGGAATCCCTTCGGAAATATTCCCGCACGGGAATGCGAGTTTCAGGCACTCGCGCTGTCGTGAGAAACTAACCCGGTGACTTCAACAACAGTGCCCGTGATCTTTGACCTGGACGGCACTCTTGTCGACCCGGCCGGTGGAATAACAGAGGGCATTGCATCGGCCCTCCGCGGTCTGGGGCTCCCTGTTCCCGCCCAGGACCTGCTGGATGCGATGATCGGCCCCAAACTGAGCGACTCACTGCTCAACGTGGCCAAGGTACCGGCGGACCGCCTCGAAGAGGTGGTCCGCCGGTACCGCGAACACTACGTGTCCACCGGAATCGCGCAGAGCCGGCTGTATCCGGGAATCCGCGAAATCCTCGAATCCTTCGCAGCGGCGGGACGGCCCGTTGCCGTTGCCACCCAGAAGCCGCAGCGCCTGGCCCGCACGGTACTGGCGCACCACGGCATCGACGGCTTCTTCCACGGCATCCACGGCTCCGCCGACGACGAAGCTGCGGTGGACGGCGTTCCGCTTGGCAAGACCCAGATTATTGCCGCCGCCCTGCGGAACCTGGAGACCCAACATGCCATCATGGTGGGGGACCGGGCCCAGGACGTTTCCGGGGCGATCGCCAACGGCCTGGACTGCATCGGCGTGGTCTGGGGATTCGCCCCTGACGGCGAACTTGAAGAGGCGGGGTCTGTCGCCGTCGTCAGCACGGGTGCGGAACTGGTCACGGTCATCGACCGGCTCCAAGCCATCCACACGGCGGCCATGAGCGGGGTGAGCAACGATGGAAATGTTTGATGCCGTCCGCTGGACCACGCGGAACCTGATCTCCGGCACCTGCCGGCCCACCGTCGTCGGCCTGGAAAATGTTCCCTCCGACGGTCCCTTCATCGTGGCCCCCAACCACCTGTCATTTTTTGACAGTGTGATTGTGCAGGCGCTGATGCCCCGCCCGGTCGCGTTCTTCGCCAAAGCCGAGTACTTCACCACCGGAGGCGTCAAGGGCAGGGTCATGAAGGCCTTCTTCGAATCTGTGGGCTCCATCCCGGTGGAGCGGGGCGAACAGGCGGCCAGCGTCCAGGCGCTCAAGACACTCCTGGACATCCTTGAGTCCGGCCGCGGCATCGGAATCTACCCCGAGGGCACCCGCTCCCGTGACGGCATCCTGTACCGCGGACGCACCGGCGTCGGCTGGCTCGCGCTGACCACCGGGGCTCCGGTCATTCCGGTGGGCCTCATCGGGACCGAAAAGCTCCAGCGGGCAGGCGAGAAGGGTGTCAGGCCGCAGCATTTCACCATGAAGGTGGGGGAGCCGCTGTACTTCGACAAGACCGGCCCGGACCACTCCCTGCCCGCACGCAGGGAGGTCACGGACCGGATCATGGACGCGATCGCTGCCCTGAGCGGCCAGGAGCGTTCCACCAGCTACAACCAGAGCAAGTCCGCCGAGTAGCCGGGCTGGCACAGATGCCCGGCGCGCCTTAGTAGACTTGATAGGTGGCAAATCCAGCAAGTTACCGGCCCAAAACCGGTGAAATCCCCACCAACCCGGGCGTCTACCGGTTCCGTGACCCGCACGGCCGGGTCATTTACGTTGGAAAGGCGAAGAGCCTCCGGTCCCGCCTGAACTCGTACTTTGCCAACCCTGCGGGCCTGTTGCCGAAGACCTACGCCATGGTCCACGCCGCCAGCAGCGTCGAGTGGACCGTGGTGGGCAGCGAACTGGAATCGCTGCAGCTCGAGTACACCTGGATCAAGGAATTCAAGCCCCGGTTCAACGTCGTGTTCCGGGACGACAAGACCTACCCTTACCTCGCCGTCACCATGGGTGAAAAGTATCCCAGGGTGCAGGTCATGCGCGGGGACAAGCGGAAGGGGACCCGCTACTTCGGCCCCTACACCGCGGGCGCCATCCGCGAGACCATGGACACCCTGCTGCGCGTCTTCCCTGTGCGCAGCTGCAGTGCCGGCGTGTTCAAACGGGCCGAAGCCAGCGGCCGGCCGTGCCTGTTGGGCTACATCGACAAATGCTCCGCACCGTGCGTGGGCCGGATCTCGCCGGACGACCACAGGGCGCTGGCCGACGACTTCTGCGCCTTCATGGGGGGCGAGGCCAAACGGTTCATCAACAAGCTGGAAAAGCAGATGGCCGACGCCGTGGCGAAACTGGACTACGAGCACGCCGCGCGTCTTCGTGACGACATCGCAGCCCTCCGGAAAGTCTTTGAACGCAACGCCGTGGTGCTGTCCGAAGACACCGACGCCGACGTCTTCGCCCTGCACGAGGACGAGCTCGAAGCCGCCGTCCAGGTGTTCCATGTCCGGGGCGGCCGGATCCGCGGGCAGCGCGGCTGGGTGGTGGAAAAGGTGGAGGACTTCACCACCCCGGACCTCGTGGAGCACCTGCTCCAGCAGGTCTACGGCGAAGACGGCGAGACCCACGGCAGGCTGCCGCGCGAGGTCCTGGTACCTGTCGCGCCCAGCAATGCGGAGGACGTCGCCACCTGGCTTGGCGGCATCCGCGGGGCCAAAGTGGACATCCGCGTCCCGCAGCGCGGAGACAAGGCAGCGCTGATGTCCACCGTGCGCGAAAATGCCGAGCACGCGCTCAAGCTCCACAAAACCCGGCGTGCCGGTGACATCACCGTCAGGTCCCAGGCGCTCCAGGAACTGCAGGAAGCCCTTGACCTGCCCGTGCCACTGCTCCGGATCGAATGCTTCGACGTTTCCCACGTCCAGGGAACCAACGTGGTGGCCTCCATGGTGGTGGTGGAAGACGGCCTGCCCAAGAAGTCCGATTACCGCAAGTTCTCCATCACCGGACCTGCCGCCTCCGACGACACCGCGGCCATGCATGACGTCCTCACCCGGCGTTTCCGCCATTACCTGCAGGACAAGTCCGCACAGGTGGATGAGTCCCTCCTTGCCGGGGATGGCAAGGACCTTGTCGCCGGGGACGCAGTACTGGACACCACCACGCCGGCGCCCAAGGCCAAGTTCGCCTATCCGCCGAACCTGGTGGTGGTGGACGGCGGCCAGCCGCAGGTGAACGCGGCAGCGCGCGCACTGGCAGACCTGGGCATCGATGACGTCTACGTGGTGGGCCTGGCCAAACGGCTGGAAGAAGTATGGCTGCCGGACAGCGATTTTCCGGTGATCCTGCCCCGAACTTCCCAGGGCCTGTACCTGCTGCAGAGGATCCGTGACGAGGCCCACCGCTTCGCCATCACCTTTCACCGGCAAAAGCGCGGCAAAGCCATGACCGTCTCTGCACTCGACGCCGTCCCGGGCCTGGGCACGTCCAAGCGGAAGGCCCTCCTGGCTCACTTCGGCTCGGTCAAGGGGGTCAAGGCCGCTACCGTGGAAGAGCTCTCCGAGGCCAAGGGGATCGGACCTGCCCTGGCCGGCGCCATCGTGAACCACTTCACTGCCGAGGCCGTGTCCGTCCCGGCGATCAACATGGCCACCGGCGAAATCATTGAAACTTAGCTAGGGTAAGTGACGGGGCGGCGCCACTGCGGCCGCCCTTGGTTCAACAACGAAACGGGGCGGACTTCATGGCAGACACGACGGCGGGATCCGAAGACGGGCAGGACGGGCTGGAGACAGTCAAGCCGCTCGAAGCGGAGCTGCTGGTGGTCACCGGAATGTCCGGCGCCGGGCGGAGCACCGCCGCCGACGCGTTGGAGGACCACGGCTGGTATGTCGTGGAGAACCTGCCGCCGCAGATGCTTGGCACCCTGGCCGAACTCGTCTCGCACGCTCCCCAGTCCATTCCCCGGCTCGCGGTGGTCATCGACGTCCGCAGCAAGGGACTCTTCGCCGATATCCGCGCGGCGCTGGGTGCCCTTGCCGCCAGCGGGGTGACCTTCCGGGTCCTGTTCCTCGACGCCAGCGACAACGTACTGGTCCGCCGCTTCGAACAGGGCCGCCGCCCCCATCCGCTCCAGGCCGGCGGACGCATCCTCGACGGCATCGCCGCGGAACGCGAGCTGCTGCAGGAACTGCGCGACAGCTCCGACGTCGTGCTGGATACCTCCAATTACAACGTCCACGGACTCGCCACGGCCATTACCGAACTGTTCAGCGAAACCGGTCCCGTGGCCCTGCGGCTGAATGTCATGAGCTTCGGCTTCAAGTACGGCCTGCCGGTGGACGCAAACTACGTGGCCGACGTGCGGTTCATCCCCAACCCGCACTGGGTGCCCCAGCTGCGCCCCCTGACCGGGCTGGACAAGGACGTCAGCGACTACGTGCTTGAAGCGGAAGGGGTCAAGAACTTCGTGGATCGCTACGTCCTTGCGCTGGAGCCCGTGCTGGAGGGATACCGGCGGGAAAACAAGCACTACGCCACCATCGCCGTCGGCTGCACCGGCGGCAAGCACCGCTCCGTCGCGGTCGCCGTCGAGCTCTCCAAGAAACTCGCCCAGTACCCGCGTGTCACTGTGACCACCGCGCACCGGGATCTGGGCCGCGAATAATGGCCCTTTTCACCGGCGCCTTGCCCCTGGTGCCACCGGCCGGCGGAACCTCGCCCGGCCAGGACAAGGGGCCCAATGTTGTGGCACTGGGCGGCGGACACGGCCTCGCAGCCTCCCTGTCGGCCCTGCGCCTGCTCACCTCCGAGCTCACCGCGATCGTCACCGTGGCGGACGACGGCGGCTCTTCCGGGCGCCTGCGCGAGGAGTACGGCGTGCTCCCGCCCGGCGACCTCCGCATGGCCCTGTCCGCACTCTGCGACGACACCGACTGGGGCCGTACCTGGCGCGACGTCATGCAGCACCGCTTCCGCGCCGGAAAAGGCCCGGGCGGCTCCCTCGACGAACACGCCATGGGCAACCTCCTGATCGTCACCCTCTGGGAACTCCTGGGCGACGCCGTCGCCGGACTTAAGTGGGCCGGTGCGCTGCTGGGCGCCCGTGGCCAGGTGCTGCCCATGTCCACAGTCCCCCTCACGATCGAAGGCGACGTCCGCGTCACCACCCCCGGCGGCGGAACGGGGCTGCAGACCATCCACGGCCAGGCGCGCTGCGCCGTTGCCGGGTCGCTCGAAGAAGTTCGGCTGCTGCCGAAATCGGCGCCTGCCTGCACGGAGGCCCTGACGGCGATCGAACTGGCGGACTGGGTGGTCCTGGGTCCAGGCTCCTGGTACACCTCCGTCCTGCCGCATCTGCTGCTGCCCGAGATGCGCCAGGCGCTGTGCAGCACGCCGGCCAAGCGCTGCCTGACCATGAACCTTGCCACCGATACCAAGGAAACGTCGGGCATGAGTGCCGCCGACCATCTCCACGTCCTCCGGCGCTACGCCCCGGAGTTCAGCGTTGACGTCGTCCTCGCCGATCCCGCCTCAGTCCCTGACCGGCAGGAGTTCGAGAAGGCCGCCGCCATGATCGGAGCGGAGGTGGTCTTGGGTAAAGTAGGGGCGTCGGGACGCCGCCCGGTCCACGAGCCACTGCGGCTGGCGACGGCGTACCAGGACATTTTTGGGAACAGTTAGGAAGGTGCCATGGCACTGACAGCATCAGTCAAAGAAGAACTGTCCCGTCTGGACATCAAGAAGTCATCAGTGCGCAAGGCGGAAGTCTCCGCCATGCTCCGGTTCGCCGGGGGACTGCACATCATTTCCGGCCGGATTGTCATCGAAGCGGAAGTGGACCTGGCGTCCACGGCGCGCCGGCTCCGCGCCGCCATCGCCGAGGTCTACGGACACCAGAGCGAAATCATCGTGGTCTCGGCCGGCGGACTGCGTCGCGCCAGCCGCTACGTGGTCCGTGTAGTCCGCGACGGCGAAGCACTGGCCAGGCAGACCGGCCTCCTGGACGGCCGGGGTCGCCCCGTGCGGGGGCTGCCGTCCGCCGTCGTCAACGGCTCGGCGGCCGACGCCGAAGCCGTATGGCGCGGGGCGTTCCTGGCCCACGGCTCACTGACGGAACCCGGACGGTCCTCCTCGCTGGAGGTCACCTGCCCCGGGCCCGAATCCGCCCTCGCCCTGGTCGGGGCGGCCCGGCGCCTGGACATCCAGGCCAAGGCGCGCGAGGTCAGGGGAGTGGACCGCGTGGTCATCCGCGACGGCGACACCATCGCCGCGCTGCTGACCCGCATGGGCGCCCACGACGCCCTGATGGTCTGGGAAGAACGCCGCATGCGCAAGGAAGTCCGTGCCACGGCCAACCGGCTCGCCAACTTCGACGACGCCAACCTGCGACGTTCCGCGCAGGCCGCAGTAGCGGCAGGCGCCCGGGTGGACCGGGCCCTGGAGATCCTGGGCGACGACGTTCCGGACCACCTGAAATACGCCGGGGAACTGCGGGTGGCGCACAAACAGGCCAGCCTGGACGAACTGGGCCGGCTTGCCGACCCCGTAATGACCAAGGACGCGATTGCCGGCCGGATCCGCAGGCTCCTGGCCATGGCGGACAAACGCGCCCTTGACCTGGGCATTCCCGGAACGGACGCCAATGTGACGCCGGAAATGCTGGACGAGTAAGCGCCCCATAGAATCAAAAAGATTCCGGGCGCCAGACGCCCGGATGCACAATCCGAGAGTCACCAACCGGACCGCGTGTCCACGATATTGGAGGATTTTGTGACTGAGTACGTATTGCCCGAACTCAAGTACGACTACGCCGCCCTTGAGCCGCACATCTCTGCGCGGATCATGGAGCTGCACCACAGCAAGCACCACGCAGCCTATGTCACCGGCGCCAACAACGCACTGGCACAGCTTGCCGAAGCACGGGAAAAGGGCGACTTCGCCAACATCAACCGTCTCTCCAAGGACCTCGCGTTCCACACCGGCGGCCACATCAACCACTCGGTCTTCTGGAACAACCTGTCCCCGGACGGCGGCGACAAGCCCGAGGGCGAGCTCGCAGCTGCCATCGACGACGCTTTCGGCTCCTTCGACGCGTTCCGCGCCCAGTTCAGCGCCGCAGCACTGGGCCTGCAGGGCTCGGGGTGGGGCTTCCTGGCCTACGAACCCATCGGTGGAAACCTGGTCATCGAACAGCTGTACGACCAGCAGGGGAACGTTGCCCTGGGCACCACGCCGCTGCTGATGCTGGACATGTGGGAGCACGCTTTCTACCTGGACTACGTCAACGTCAAGGCCGACTACGTCAAGGCATTCTGGAACATCGTCAACTGGGCCGACGTCGCCCAGCGCTTCGAAGCTGCGCGCTCCAACGCCACGGGACTCATCACCCTCCCGTAGTGAGCTGCGTTATACATCGATGTAACAAACTTCACATTCTGACTTAAACCGGCCGGGATGTGGACGGTCCGCCCCCGCACTTGCGGGGGCGGACCCAGTTAAACGTAAGATAGGTCACGGAAGGCGGTTAGCCTTCAGCAATGAGGCTGGTCGCCCTCCGTGTAAATCATCTCTGCCCAATGGCGTGCGGGATCTGTTAGTTGGCTTGAACGCCCGCTCAACTAGTAGTGCTTCTCAAAGCACCAAGGAGACTGTAAAAGTGACGACCCGTATTGGTATCAACGGCTTCGGCCGCATTGGCCGCAACTACTTCCGCGCAGCACTTGCACAAGGCGCGGACCTGGAGATCGTTGCAGTCAACGACCTCACCAGCCCCGAAGCCCTGGCCCACCTGTTCAAGTACGACTCTGTCGGCGGGCGCCTGAAGGAGACCATCGAGGTCAAGGACGGCAACATCGTCGTCAACGGCAACGTCGTCAAGGTCCTGGCGGAACGCGATCCCGCCAAGCTTCCCTGGGGCGAACTGGGCGTGGACATCGTGATCGAATCCACCGGGTTCTTCACCAAGGCAGCAGACGCGCAGAAGCACATCGATGCGGGCGCCAAGAAGGTACTGATCTCCGCTCCGGCCTCGGACGAGGACATCACCATCGTGATGGGCGTCAACGACAACCTCTACGACAACGCCACGCACAACATCATTTCCAACGCCTCCTGCACCACCAACTGCCTCGGCCCGCTGGCCAAGGTGGTCAACGACGAATTCGGCATCGAGCGTGGACTCATGACCACCGTGCACGCCTACACCGCGGACCAGAACCTGCAGGACGGCCCGCACAAGGACCTGCGCCGCGCACGTGCTGCGGCCATCAACATGGTTCCCACCTCCACCGGCGCCGCCAAGGCAATCGGCCTTGTCCTGCCTGAACTCAAGGGCAAGCTGGACGGTTACGCCATCCGCGTCCCCGTGCCCACCGGCTCCGCCACCGACCTCACCGTCACCGTCTCCCGCGAGACCACCGTGGAAGAAGTCAACGCCGCCCTCAAGCGCGCCTCGGAGTCCGAGGAACTGCAGGGCTTCCTGACGTACACGGACGAGCCCATCGTCTCCTCCGACATCGTTGGCGACCCGGCGTCGTCCATCTTCGACGCCGGCCTGACCAAGGTCATCGGCAACCAGGTCAAGGTTGTTTCCTGGTATGACAACGAGTGGGGCTACTCAAACCGCCTCGTCGACCTCACGGAGCTCGTGGCATCCAAGCTGGGCTAGGGTTAGACACATGACATCTCACACCCTCAACGAACTGATCGCTGAAGGTGTCCGCGGGCGGTACATTCTGGTTCGAAGTGACCTGAATGTGCCGCTCGACGGCTCTACAGTCACTGACGACGGCCGCATCAAGGCCTCACTTCCAGTGCTGTCAAAGCTCACGGACGCCGGTGCCCGCGTGCTGGTAACAGCCCACCTCGGACGCCCCAAGGGCGCCCCGGAGGACAAGTATTCCCTGCGTCCCGCTGTGGACCGACTCGCCGAACTGGCGGACTTCAACGTCACCCTGGCAGCTGACACCGTTGGTGACGCCGCCAAGGGCGCTGCGGCAGCACTGCAGGACGGCGAAGCGCTGGTCCTGGAGAACGTCCGCTTCGATTCCCGGGAGACCAGCAAGGACGACGCCGAGCGCGGCGCCTTCGCCGACGAACTCGTGGCGCTGACCGGCGACAACGGCGCCTACGTGGACGACGCCTTTGGCGCCGTCCACCGCAAGCACGCCAGCGTCTACGACGTCGCCACCCGGTTGCCGTCGTACCAGGGCGACCTGGTCCATACGGAGGTGGAAGTCCTTCGGAAGCTGACCACTGACACCCAGCGCCCGTATGTGGTGGTGCTCGGCGGCTCCAAGGTCTCCGACAAGCTCGCGGTCATCGACAACCTCCTTGGCAAGGCCGACACCATCCTGGTGGGCGGCGGCATGCTGTTCACCTTCCTGGCAGCGGCCGGCCACAAGGTGGGCTCCAGCCTCCTCGAGGAAGACCAGATCCCCGTGGTTCAGGACTACCTCAAGCGGGCCGCGGACGCGGGCACCGAATTCGTGGTTCCCACGGACGTCGTGGTGGCCGGGAAGTTCGCCGCGGACGCCGCGTACGCAACGGTGCCGGCCGAGGCCATCGAAAGCAGCAGCTTCGGTGCCCAGGGCATTGGCCTGGATATCGGCCCGGACACCGCGGCCGCGTTCGCCGAGCGCATCAAGGGAGCCCGCACGGTTTTCTGGAACGGCCCCATGGGCGTCTTCGAATTCGAGGCCTTCTCCGCCGGTACCCGCGCCATCGCGCAGGCGCTGACGGAAACCGGGGGTTTCACCGTCGTTGGCGGCGGCGATTCCGCCGCAGCGGTGCGTACGCTGGGATTCGCAGATGACCAGTTCGGCCACATATCCACTGGTGGCGGTGCAAGCCTGGAATACCTCGAAGGCAAGGAGCTTCCCGGTCTCAGTGTCCTGGACCGGTAGCAGAACTGCCACAGAAGTATCGGACTGAACAGTCCTTCGGCCGGCAGGTTGCCCGCGGCAGCCTGCCGGCCGCACACATACCAAGACTTTTATGGAGATCACGTGACTACGTCAACGAACGGCGCCTTCGACCGCAAGCCCTTCATTGCGGGCAACTGGAAAATGAACATGGACCATGTGCAGGGCATCACCCTCCTGCAGAAGCTGGCTTGGACCCTCTCCGATGCCAAGCACGACTACGGCCGCGTCGAGGTAGCCGTGTTCCCGCCGTTCACGGACCTCCGCGGCGTCCAGACTCTGGTCCAGGGCGACGATCTGCAGGTCGCCTACGGCGGCCAGGACCTTTCCCAGTTCGACTCCGGAGCCTACACCGGCGACATTTCCGGCCAGTTCCTCGCCAAGCTTGGCTGCACCTACGTACTGGTTGGCCACAGCGAACGCCGCACCATCCACAACGAGTCCGACGACGTCCTCAACGCCAAGGTCAAGGCAGCCTTCAAGCACGGGGTCACCCCTGTCCTGTGCGTCGGGGAAGGCCTGGAGATCCGCCAGGCCGGAACCCATGTTGAGCACACCCTCCAGCAGCTGCGCGCCGGCGTTGCAGGCCTCACC
The DNA here is from genome assembly GCF_042882685.1 of Pseudarthrobacter sp. NPDC058196. NCBI lineage: Bacteria > Bacillati > Actinomycetota > Actinomycetes > Micrococcales > Micrococcaceae > Pseudarthrobacter > Pseudarthrobacter sp. NPDC058196. The sequence goes on along the minus strand of NZ_JBHVVN010000006.1, from coordinate 101,690 downwards.
AACGACCAGGCCGCCGAACTGGTGGTCGCCTACGAGCCCGTTTGGGCGATTGGGACCGGCGAGGTCGCAGGCCCGGAGGATGCACAGGAGATGTGCGACGCGATCCGGGCGGAGCTCGGCAACCTCTTCGGTGCCGACGTTGCCGCCAAGACCCGCCTGCTGTACGGCGGCTCGGTCAAGGCCAACAACGCCGCCGCGATCCTGCAGGAGCGCGACGTGGACGGTCTCCTGGTGGGCGGTGCCAGCCTCGATCCCGCCGAGTTTGCTAATATTGTCAGGTTCGAGAGCCACCTGGTCACGGACTAGTCCAGAACCAGTACAAACTCCCGCAATCCCAACTTCCGAAAGGCCGTCGTGGACGTTCTTCATGTCATCCTGCAGATCCTCCTGGGCATCACCAGCCTCCTGCTGACGCTGCTGATCCTCTTGCACAAGGGTCGCGGCGGCGGGCTTTCCGACATGTTCGGCGGCGGCATGAGCTCGGGCCTGAGCTCCTCCGGGGTAGCCGAACGAAACCTCAACCGCTTCACGATCGTGTTGGGCGTTACCTGGGGCGTGGTGATTATCGCCCTTGGCCTGATCATGCGGTTCAGCGGCGTCGGCGACTCCTAAGGATCCCGCTGACTAGGGTCCTGAGGCCCTCCCGCTGCCCGGATCGGGCATCTAAACTGTGGCTGTCGGTTTATCCGGCAGCCACAGTTGCGTTTAAGCTGCCGGAAACCGGCCGTCCGCTTTGAGGCAGGAGATGTCATGGTCCATCCAGCATCGGGCTTTCGGGGGACCCGCGCCGGGGTGACGGCAGGGTCCGGATCGAGCCTGCAGTCCACCGATTCTTCCGCCCAGCCCCTCCCGCGCATCCGGGTGTCCTACTGGTGTGCGAAGGGACACAAGACCCAGCCCGTTTTCCTTAAGCTGCCGGAGGAGCAGATTCCCTTGACCTGGGACTGCCGGCGCTGTGGTGCTCCCGCCTCCCGTGACGGGCAGGCGGCCGCCCTGGCTGATCCGTTCGACGAGGGATACAAGAGCCACCTGGAATACGTTAAAGAGCGGCGCTCCGACCAGGACGCGGAAGACGTCCTGGCCGGAGCGCTGGAAAAGCTACGCGCCCGCGGCGTCCTTCCGGACGAGTTGCTGCGGGACACGTGAGGCCGCGTTCTCGTCGATCAGCCACAGGGTACGGGACGTACCGCGCGGCCCGGCGGCGGGTACCTGGACCGGGTTGGCGCCGGCAAGGGCAAGTCCAACCGCCCCGGCCTTGTCTTCTCCGGCCACTACCATCCAGACCTCTGACGCCGTGTTAATGGCAGGGAGCGTCAGGGAAATGCGCAGCGGCGGCGGCTTCGGCGAGTTGCGGACGCCCACCACCGTGAGCGTCTTTTCCCTGATGCCGCCCTGCTCAGGAAACAGGGACGCGATGTGGGCGTCAGGGCCGACGCCGAGGAGCACCACGTCGAGGCGGGGCAACGGCGACGGCTCATCCGGGCGGTCATCGGACGTGTCGGCCGCATGTTCGGCTGCTGCCGCGTCCCGGAGTTGCCGCGCATAGTCTTCGGCCGCCTCCTCGACCGAACCGAAGTCGTCCGCGGAACCGGGGGAGTGGATCCGTTCCGGGTCCACCGGAATGTGCGAGAGCAGGGCATCGAAGGCCTGTTTGGTGTTCCGGTCCGGGTCCGCGGTACCCACGAAGCGTTCGTCACCCCACCAGAAGTTGACCTTGGACCAGTCGACGGCGGGTGCCGCCGGGGAATCGGCAACAGCCTTCAGCGTGCCGATCCCCACGGTCCCCCCGGTGAGCACCACAGTGGCTTCGCCATACTTGTCCTGGACATCAACGAGCTTGGTGATCAGGCGGGCCGCAATGGCGGCCATGAGGACGGACGAATCAGGATGGATGCTTACTCTGGGGTCAACGCTCACTGGGTCGGACGCTCCTTAGATTGGTACGTGGCAGTCCAATAGTAATCACTTCGCCAAACACTTCGTCCGGGTCCAGCCGGCGGAGTTCCTCGGCGAGGCAGTCCCTGAGGCTGCGGCGCGGGAGGGTGATCCGCTGGGCGGGTTGGCCTGGTTGGGTGAGTTCGGCGACCGAGAGTCCGGGGCGGAAGAGCTGCACGTCGCCGCCGGGGCGGGTGAGGCGGACGCGGCGGATCCCTGTCCCGGCGGGGTCCGCGACGATGGTCACGGGGGCGTCCAGGGTCAGGGTGAGCCAGGCGGCGAGCAGGATGGTGGAGGGTGAGTCCGAGGCGCCTTCGACCGCGACCGCCGTGACCGGGGAGGAATCGACTTCGTCCAAGGCCGCGGCGAGCTGGATCCGCCAGTTGGTCAGCCGGGTCCAGGCGAGGTCGGTGTCACCGGCTTTGTAGGTGTGGTGAATCCGTTCCAGGGCGGCCTGCGGATCCGGTTCGTTGGCCGAGTCGGTGATCCTGCGGTGCGCGATCGCGCCGATGGAGGTCTCGCACGCGTTCACGGGAGCCCCGTGCGGCCACCAGGCCACGATCGGGGCGTCCGGGAGCAGCAGGGCGGCCACCAGGGATTCGGACTCGTGCGCGAGCTGCCCGTAGCCGCGCAGCACGATGACCTCGGACGCGCCGGCGTCGCCGCCCACCCTGATCTGGGCGTCGAGCCGGTCTTCGGCGTCTTTCCCGGCGTCGGCCAGGACGATGATCCGGCAGGGGTGTTCCCGGCTGGCGTCGTTCGCGGCCTCGATGGCCTCTTCCTCAAGCCCGGACTTGGTCACCACCACGAGGGTCAGGACCCGGCCCAGGGCGATCACCCCGCCCTGCTCGCGCAGGGACATGAGTTTCTTGGATACCTTCGAGGTGGTGGTATCGGGCAGGTTTACGATCATGGCCTTCTCCAGGTTCGTCCGTCGCGGGCCAGCAGCTCATCGGCGCTGGCCGGGCCCCAGGAGCCGGGGGCGTAGGGTTCGGGCTGTTCGGCCAGGGTGGCCCAGTATTCCTCGAACGGGTCAAGGATCTTCCAGGACAGCTCCACTTCCTGATGGCGCGGGAACAGCGGCGGCTCACCAAGCAGAACGTCCAGGATCAGCCGCTCGTAGGCTTCCGGGGAGGACTCGGTGAACGAGTGCCCGTAGCCGAAGTCCATGGTGACGTCGCGGACTTCCATCTGGGTGCCGGGGACCTTGGACCCGAACCGGATGGTCACGCCCTCGTCGGGCTGGACCCGGATCACCACGGCGTTCTGGCCGAAGTCGTCCTCGCCATGGTCGCGGAAGAGGAGGTTCGGGGCGCGTTTGAAGACGACGGCGATCTCGGTGACGCGACGGCCCAGGCGTTTGCCCGCACGCAGGTAGAACGGAACCCCGGACCAGCGGCGGGTGTGGATGTCCACCCGAACCGCCGCGTAGGTCTCCGTGGTGGAGTCCGCGGGGATGCCTTCCTCTTCCAGGTAGCCCTGGACCTGCTCGCCGCCCTGCCAGCCGCCGCTGAACTGGCCGCGCGCAGAGTGCGTGGAGAGATCTTCCGGGAGCTTGACCGCGGCGAGGACTTTTTCCTTCTCCGCCCGCAGGTCATCGGCGTTGAAGGAGATCGGTTCCTCCATTGCCGTCAGCGCCAGCAACTGGAGCAGGTGGTTCTGGATGACGTCGCGGGCCGCACCCACGCCGTCGTAATACCCGGCCCGGCCACCGGTGCCGATGTCCTCGGCCATGGTGATCTGGACGTGGTCCACGTAGTTGGCGTTCCACAACGGTTCGAACAACTGGTTCGCGAAACGCAGCGCAAGGATGTTCTGTACCGTCTCCTTGCCCAGGTAGTGATCGATCCGGAACACGGCGTCCGGCGGGAAGACGGACTCGACAATGTCGTTAAGCTGCCGCGCCGATTCCAGGTCATGACCGAACGGCTTCTCGATCACCACGCGCCGCCACTTGTCCCCGTCAGCCTGTGCCAGGCCATGTTTGGACAACTGCCGGCACACCTGTTCGAACGCCTTGGGCGGGATCGACAAGTAGAACGCGTGGTTCCCGCGGGTCCCGCGGACGTCGTCGAGCTCCTTGATCGTCTCGCCGAGGCGCTCAAACGCGGCGTCGTCGTCGAACTCTCCCTGGACAAACCGGATGCCCTCGGACAGCTGGTTCCAGACCGCTTCATCGAACGGGGTGCGGGCGTGCTCCTGTACGGAGGCCTTCACCTCGGCGGCGAAATCCTCTTTGTCCCACTCACGCCGGGCAAATCCCACCAGCGCGAAGCTGGGAGGCAACAACCCGCGGTTGGCGAGGTCATACACCGCCGGCATGAGCTTTTTCCGGGCAAGGTCGCCCGTCACCCCGAAGAGGACAAGCGACGACGGACCGGCGATCCGGTTCAAACGGCGGTCACGCGGATCGCGCAACGGATTACGCCCGCGGCCCGCGCCCTTCCTGCCGTATTCAGTTTCTGGCATGGTTGCTTCTGCGCCTTAGCTCTCGGTTGCGGATGCGCGGGTGGACAGCGCAGCGACAAGGTCCTGCAGCTGCGCCACGCCGGCGGCACGGTCGGTGAGGTGGAGGCGCAGCACGGGCCGGCCGTGTTGGCCCAGGACCTGGGCGTCGCCTGCAGCCTGGGCGGCAATGAGCTCGCCGAAGCTGAACGGCCGGTCCGGAATCGCGAGGTCCTCAGCTGCAGCAGCGGTGATCTGCAGGAACACGCCGATCGCGGGGCCACCCTTGTGGAACTGCCCGGTGGAATGCAGGAACCGCGGGCCCCAGCCGAACGTCACCGGCCGGCCGGAAGCCGCAGCGAGTTCGTCACGGATTCCTTCGAGGCCGGCAAAGGCCAGGCGGTCGAAGTACGCCTGGACACTCAGGTAGCTGTCGGCAGCGAGCGTCCCAAGGAGAGCTTTGACGGCCTCGGCGGCGGTGGTGGCGCCACCGAGCCAGTCGCCGCCCCGGACCTCGATTGCGCCGTCAACGAAAGCGGCGGGCGTTGGCTCCGGCTGGGCGTCCAGCAGTCCCCGGGCTGCCACCTTGGCGGCTTCCACGTCGGGCTGGTCGAAGGGGTTGATGCCCAGCAGGCGGCCCGCAACGGCGGTGGCGAACTCCCACACCATCATCTGGGTGGCAAGGCCGCCTGCGATGGCAACCTGGTTGTCGGCGAGTTCGACGTCGGCATCCGCGGCTACCAGCCGTACCACCAGGACATCGGCAGCGCCGGCAGTCACCTCGGGCGCGTTGGGGCCTGCCACGACCGGCAGGATGCCCGTACCCAGCTTGCCCGTCGATTCAGCGATGAGCTGCTCGGCCCAGTCGGCGAAGCCAACGATCCCGGAGCCGTCTTCGGCAATGACGATCTTGTTGCGAAGCGGGCTGGTGCCACCCAGGGCCGCACCCAGGGCAAGCCCGATGTTTTCGGGGGCGTCGTCATTGAGGACCTCGGCGGCTTCCTCGGCCTCATCCAGGAAAGCCTGGATATCCACCCCGGCCAGGCCTGAAGGCACCAGGCCGAACGCCGTCAGGGCCGAGTAGCGTCCGCCGACGTTGGGGTCGGCATTGAAGACTGCGCGATACCCGGTTTCGCGGGACGACTTGTCCAGCGGGGAGCCGGGATCGGTCACGATGATGATCCGGCTCTTGGCGTCCAGGCCGGCCTCGGTGAAGGCCTGCTCGAAGATGCGGCGCTGGGAGTCGGTTTCCAGGGTGGAGCCGGACTTGGACGAGACCACGATGGCGGTCTCGGCCAGCCGGTCCTCGAGGGCCGTACGGACCTGGTCGGGGTCCGTGCTGTCCAGCACCGTCAGCTCGACGCCGGCCGTGCCTGCGATGACCTCCGGGGCCAGCGAGGATCCGCCCATGCCGCAAAGCACGATCCGGGTGACGCCCTCGGCGCGCAGGGCGTCTCGGAGTTCCAGGATGTCCTTGACCAAGGGCTGTGAAACGGTGGCCGCCTCCACCCAGCCGAGGCGGATAGCCGACTCGGATTCGGCGTCAGTACCCCACAGGGTGTGGTCTTTTGCGAAGATCCGGGTGGCGATCCGGTCCTCCACCAGGGCGGGAAGGTGCTGTTCCAGGGCCTGCTGTGCGGCGCCGGTGGCGTCGAAGCTGAGTGTGCTCATTGTGTGTTAGGAAGCCTTCCGTGCAGAGGCGAGGGCACCTTCGACGTCGGCCAGCAGTTCCTTCCAGCTGGACACGAACTTGTCCAGGCCTTCGGTTTCAAGCAGGGCGACGACGTCGTTGTAGGAGATGCCGAGCTTTTCCAGGGCGTCGAGCGTGGCGTTTGCTTCGGCGTAGGTGCCGGTGACGGTATCACCGGTGACCACGCCGTGGTCGAAGGTGGCGTCCAGGGTCTTCTCCGGCATGGTGTTGACGACGCCGGGAGCGACGAGTTCGGTGACGTAGAGGGTGTCGGGGTAGGCCGGGTCCTTCACACCGGTGGAGGCCCACAACGGACGCTGGGGGAGCGCTCCGGCCCCGGCAAGCAGTGCCCAGCGTTCGGTGGAGAAGAGTTCCTCGTAGACCTGGTAGGCCAGGCGGGCGTTGGCGACGCCGGCCTTGCCCTTCAGTGCCTTGGCTTCCTCGGTGCCGATCTTGTCCAGGCGCTTGTCGATTTCGGTGTCCACGCGGGAGACGAAGAACGATGCCACGGAGTGGATCTTCGCAAGGTCGTGGCCATTCTCCTTGGCCTGCTCCAGGCCGGACTGGAAGGCGTTGATGACGGCGCGGTAACGCTCCAGCGAGAAGATCAGCGTCACGTTGACGCTGATGCCCTCGGCCAGGGTGGCGGTGATGGCTTCGAGGCCCTCCAGGGTTGCCGGGATCTTGATGTGGACGTTGTCCTTGTTGACCCGCTGATAGAGGTGCTTGGCCTCGGCGATGGTGCCTGCGGTGTCCCAGGCCAGGCGGGGGTCGACTTCGATGGAGACGCGGCCGTCGACGCCCTTGGTGGCTGCCGCCACCGGGGCGAAGAGGTCGCAGGCGTCGGCGACGTCGGTGGTGGTGATCTCGAAGATCGTTTCTTCGACGCTGGCGCCGGCGGCGGCCTGGGCTGCGATGGTGGCGTCGTAGTCAGTACCGGAGGTGATGGCTGCGTGGAAGATGGACGGGTTGGTGGTCACGCCAACCACGTTCTTCTCTTCAATGAGCTTGCGGAGGGTGCCCGTTTCCAAGCGTCCGCGGGAGAGGTCGTCAAGCCAGATGGAGACTCCGGCGTCGGAGAGTTGCTGCGTGGGAGTAGTCATTTCTGTATCTCCTAAAAGATGTGGTTTAGCCCTGGAGGCTGGAGAGGGAGTCCTTGGCGGCGGCAGCTACTGCTTCAGCCGTGATGCCGAACTCCTGGAAAAGGCGCTTGTAGTCGGCGGAAGCGCCGTAGTGCTCGAGGCTGATGGAACGGCCGGCGTCGCCGACGAATTCCCGCCAGCTCAAGGCCAGGCCGGCTTCCACCGAGACGCGTGCCTTGACGGCAGCGGGCAGGACGGATTCGCGGTAGGCGGCGTCCTGCTTCTTGAACCACTCAACGCACGGCATGGAGACGACGCGGGCGGCGATGCCGTCGGCCTGAAGTGCTTCGCGGGCCTGGACGGCCAGCTGGACCTCGGAACCGGTGGCAATGAGGATCACGTCGGCCGGTACCGTGGCGCCTTCTTTCGAAGCCTCGGCCAGGACGTAGCCGCCCTTCGCAACACCGGCCGTGGAACCGAAAGTGTCGCCCTCGGCGTCGCCCGCACCGCGTTCCCACGTGGGGATGTTCTGGCGGGTCAGGACGATGCCTGCCGGGTTGGCGTGGTTCTCCAGCATGGTCTTCCAGGCAGCAGCAACCTCGTTGGCGTCGCCGGGGCGGACCACGTCCAGTCCCACGATGGCGCGCAGTGAGGCCAGCTGTTCCACGGGCTGGTGGGTGGGGCCGTCCTCGCCCAGGCCGATGGAGTCGTGCGTCCAGACGTACAGGGACGGCACACCCATCAGGGCGCCGAGGCGGATGGCTGGCCGCTGGTAGTCGCTGAAGATCAGGAAGGTGCCCGAGAACGCCCGGGTGTTTCCTGCCAGGCTGATGCCGTTGACGATCGACGCGGCAGCGTGCTCGCGGATGCCGAAGTGCAGCACCCGGCCGTACGGGTTGCCGGACCACGCATCGGTCTGCTTGGAGGCCGGCACGAAGGACGGCGAGCCCTCGATCGTGGTGTTGTTGGACTCGGCGAGGTCAGCGGAGCCGCCCCAGAGTTCGGGCAGGACCGGGCCCAGCGCATTGAGGACCTTGCCGGAAGCGGCGCGGGTGGAAACGTCTTTGCCTGCGGGGAACACCGGCAGGGCGTCGTCGATGCCCTCGGGAAGTTCGCGGGCTTCGATGCGCTGCAGGAGTGCTGCGCCTTCCGGGTTGGCTGCCTGCCAGGCGTTGAAAGACTCTTCCCACTCTTTGTGTTCGGCAGCGCCGCGCTCAACCACGGAGCGGGCGTGTTCGAGCACTTCCTGGTCCACGTCGAAGGACTTGGCGGGGTCGAAGCCCAGTACTTCCTTCAGCGCGGCGACTTCCTCGGCGCCCAGGGCCGAGCCGTGGATCTTGCCGGTGTTCTGCTTCTTGGGTGCCGGGTAGCCGATGATGGTGCGCAGCGAGATGATGGAAGGCTTGGAGGTTTCGGCCTTCGCGGCGAGCAGGGCCGAATAGAGCTCCTGGACGTCTTCCTTGTATTCGCCCGTGCGGGTCCAGTCCACGCGCTGGGTGTGCCAGCCGTAGGCCTCATAGCGCTTCAGGACATCCTCGGTGAACGCGATGTCGGTGTCGTCCTCGATGGAAATGTGGTTCTCGTCGTAGATCACCACGAGGTTCCCAAGCTCCTGGTGGCCGGCCAGCGAGGATGCCTCGGAGGTGACGCCTTCCTGGAGGTCGCCGTCGGAGGCAATAACCCAGATGGTGTGGTCGAACGGCGATTCGCCCGCGGGAGCATCGGCGTCAAAGAGGCCGCGCTGGCGGCGCTGCGAGTAGGCAAAGCCCACGGAGGATGCAAGGCCCTGGCCCAGCGGCCCGGTAGTGATTTCCACGCCGGCCGTGTGCTTGTACTCAGGGTGTCCGGGGGTGAGTGAACCCCAGGTGCGCAGCGCCTCCAGGTCCTTCAGTTCCAGCCCGTAGCCGGAAAGGAACAACTGGATGTAAAGCGTAAGGGAGGTGTGGCCGGGGGACAGGATGAAGCGGTCGCGGCCGAGCCAGTGCGGATCACGCGGATCGTGGCGCATCAGCTTCTGGAAAAGAAGGTATGCGGCCGGGGCCAGGCTCATCGCCGTACCGGGGTGGCCGTTGCCCACCTTCTCTACGGCATCCGCTGCCAGCACGCGGATGGTATCCACGGCGCGCTGGTCCAGGCTGGTCCATGACAGTTCTTGCTCTTCCAAATGTGGCACGAAAACCGGGCCCCTCTCTGTGCTGGTGGCAGTGGTACACCGGATCCGGCTAAGGGCGCGCTCTGTGGCGCCGCTTTGGTGTGTACCAGCCGTTCACCATCGAAACGTTGATCCTTGCTTTCAGTCACGAACAGCAAACGGGAATGCGTTTTCCACCGCTTTCTTGCTGCGTGCTGATCTGGTGACAGCTTAGCTCTTATCCATAGTCCGGGCGGCCCGAATCTCACGTTTTGGACGCAATTTCCCCTTTTGTGAAAGGCTCCGGCGGAACCCTGAGTTAATCTGCTCGAATGGGCCTGCGAGCGATCAACTGCGCATATGGCGGGCCCTGGGCGGGGGTGCCGGCGCGGTATGATATTTGGAGGCCAACACCGGTGGGCACCAACGCCGCCGGAGTTTCCCGGCAGATGCAGGCACATGGCAATTTCCTTTCGCCGTGCCATGCCCGGGACCGGGCCGCACGACCGGAGCTGCACAGCCAGCCTCAACTGCCACACAGAACGGGTGACTGCCACCGTGAGCACAACAGATACGCCGCTAAACGCATCCCGGGCCTCCGGCGCCGGGTTTGCCCGCAAGGCAAAGGCGTATCTCGCCCTCACCAAGCCCCGCGTGATCGAACTGCTCCTGGTGAGTACCCTGCCCACCATGATCTACGCCGAGCGGGGCTTCCCCTCCCTCGGCCTGATCCTTGCCACCCTGGTGGGAGGCGCCTTCGCCGCCGGCAGTGCCGGGGCATTCAACTGCTACATCGACCGGGACATCGACAAATTGATGCACCGCACCGAAAACCGGCCGCTGGTGACCGGCGAGGTCACGCCCCGCGAAGCACTGGTGTTCTCGTGGCTGCTGGGTGCGGCAGCGATCGTGATCCTCTGGTTCGGCGCCAACCCGCTGTCAGCATGGCTGGGCCTCGGCGCCATCTTCTTCTACGTGGTGGTCTACACCATGATCCTGAAACGCCGCACCGCGCAGAACATTGTGTGGGGCGGCGCCGCAGGCTGCTTCCCGGTCCTGATTGCCTGGGCCGCGGTGACCAATTCGGTAGAGTGGCCCGCGATCATTCTCTTCATGGTGATTTTCCTGTGGACCCCGCCGCACTACTGGCCGCTGTCAATGCGCTACGGCGAGGACTACCGGAACGCCAATGTCCCCATGCTTGGCGCCATCGCCGGCGCCAAGGTGGTTTCCGTCCAGGTTGTCCTCTACGCCTGGGCCATGGTCGCCTGCTCGCTGCTGATGATTCCGGCAGGCGGGGCCGGCTGGGTCTACACGGCCACCGCCGTTCTGGCGGGCGCCTGGTTCCTTTATGAGTCCCATGCCCTGTATGCGCGTGCGCAGCGGGAGGACATCCCCGACAAGCGCGCCATGAAGGTGTTCCATGGTTCCATCAGCTACCTGACCCTGCTCTTCATCGCCCTGGCCGTGGATCCCTTCATCGGCCGGGCGGTGGTCGGCGGCTAGCCGAACCGCCGTACCAAGCCGCAGGCGGCCCCTATCTCAAGGTGGGGGCCGCCTTCTTTGTTGGCGCCCTTTGTTGGCGCGGCAAGCGTGGGCCGTAAATCATCGGCTTCGTTGCCTCGGCGAACTATATGACATGTTTGTCATATCTGTCACGTTAACTGTCATTGAACATGACGACCTGCTTACGGTGGACCGGACCCTTCCCGCAAGCAAAGGAAACAGCCCATGGAAGCCCGTCCCTCAACCGTCCCCGCGCCCGGCCATAGTCCACCGGGCGGAAACGGGAACCCGGTCCGGAAAAAACCCGGCCTCCCCGGATTTGCCTCCCATCTCGGCGCCGACATCCCCGCTTCCTTGGTGGTGTTCCTCGTGGCGCTCCCGCTCTCGCTTGGCATCGCGGCGGCCTCCGGCGCCCCGATCATGGCGGGATTGATAGCCGCCGCGATCGGGGGCGTTGTGGCCGGCAGCCTGGGCGGCTCGCCGCTCCAGGTGAGTGGTCCCGCCGCCGGGCTGACCGTCGTCGTGGCCGGCCTGGTGCAGGAGTTCGGCTGGCAGGTGACGTGCGCCATCACCGTGGCCGCCGGCGTCGTGCAATTGCTGCTGGGCATCAGCCGCGTCGGCCGGGCAGCCCTGGCCGTTTCCCCTGTGGTGGTCAAGGCCATGCTCGCCGGCATCGGCGTCACGATCATCCTGCAGCAGCTGCACGTGCTTCTGGGATCGGAGCCTGCGGGCTCTGCGCTTGAGAACCTCGCAGGACTGCCTGCCGCCATCACCAACCTTGAACTGCATGCCGCCCTGCTGGGCCTGGCGGTCATCGTGATCCTGCTGTGCTGGCGGTTCCTTCCCCCCATTGTCCGCCGGGTGCCAGGGCCGCTGGCGGCAGTAGCCGCCGGTACCGCGTTGGCGGTCGCCTTTGCCCCGGGGGTGGAGCGGATCTCCCTCGAGGGGTCGATCGTCGATGCGATCGCGTTGCCGCATCTTCCCGACGGAAACTGGCGGGCCTTCGCTTTCGCGGTCCTGACCATGGCCCTGATCGCCAGCATCGAATCCCTCCTTTCCGCCGTTGCCGTGGACAAAATGCACACCGGCCCGCGCACCAACCTCAACAAGGAACTCGTCGGCCAGGGCGCCGCAAACATCGTCTCCGGATCACTGGGCGGCCTTCCCGTTACCGGGGTAATCGTCCGCAGCGCCACCAACGTGGAAGCCGGTGCGGCCACCCGGGCGTCAGCAATATTGCATGGCGTCTGGGTCCTGGCCTTCTCGGCGCTGTTCGCCGGGCTTATCCAGCTGATCCCGCTGGCGGTCCTCGCCGGCCTGCTGGTGGTCATTGGCGCGCGCTTGATCAAGGTGGCGGATATCCGTACCAGCCTGCGGACAGGTGACCTCCTGATCTATGCCGTGACCCTGGGGTGCGTCGTCTTCCTGAACCTGCTGGAGGGCGTCATGATCGGGCTCGCCCTTGCCGCCGCGTGCGTGCTGTGGCGGGTCCTGCGCGCCCCGATCCAGGCGCACCCGCCTGCCGCTCCGACGTCGGCCTGGCGGGTGACCGTTGCAGGATCGTGCAGCTTCTTCGCGCTGCCGCGGTTGAACGGGACGCTTCAGTCGATCCCCGCCGCCGTGGACGTCGTAGTTGAGCTGAATGCGGACTACGTGGACCATTCGTTCCGCGAAGCCCTGCTGGCCTGGCAGGTCCAGCACCAGGCCACGGGCGGCGCCGTGAACCTCGAAGAGCACGGGAACACCCTGTTCCAGGACGCGGCACACCGTTCACCCCGGCGCGGGGAGGCCAGCGAGCTGCCGCTGCCGCCCCGGAAGGAATCCCTGCTCCAGGGCATCAACAAGTATCACCGCCGCTTCGCGGACCAGGTGCGTCCGCTGGTTCACGACCTCGCCGAGGAGCAGAATCCGGACAGCCTGTTCGTGGCGTGCGTCGACTCCCGCGTCAACCCCAACCTGATCACCAGCAGTGGACCGGGCGATCTGCTCACCCTGCGGAATATCGGCAACGTCGTGTGCAACGAGGGCCAGGATGCCTCGATCGATTCGGCTCTGTCCTTCGCTGTCAACGGCCTGGGCGTGAAGTCGCTGGTGATCTGCGGGCATTCGAACTGCGGCGCCATGAAGGCGCTGATTGCCGAGGCGGACGGCGCGGACCACGCTTCCCTGGGCCCGGCCTTCGGGCGCTGGCTGGGGCATGCCCGGCAAAGCCATGCCGAATTGCTGGCGGCCCACCCGGTGGGCAGGCAGGCTGCGGCAGCGGGGTACAGCGCAGTAGACCAGTTGGCGATGGTCAATGTGGCCGTCCAGCTGGGCAAACTCCGCGACCATCCGCATGCGGGACCGGCCTTGGCCGGCGGCCAGGTCCAGGCAACTGGCCTGTTCTACGACATCGCTACCGCGCGGGTCCTGGAAGTGACGCCGGACGGCATTGCCGACCTCGACCCTGCTCTCGGGCCCAGGTTGCAGGACGGCGCCCTGGCGTCCAACTAGTCCGGGCGCCTGACCCTGGGCCCGGCAAAAGAAGGGGAGGCGCCCCGGTCCAGACGGACCGGGGCGCCTCCTGCGTGGCGGTGCTCGAACCTACTTGGCCGTGCTGGAGCGGGCGATGTCCCAGGCGTTCGTCGATGCAGCCATAAGCAGCGCGGCACCGAGCATGTGGGCCGCCACCAGCAACGCGGGAATGCCGTTGTAGTACTGCGTGAACCCGATGACAGCCTGCAGGACCGTCACTCCGAGGAGGGCCAGAACTGCGGTCCGGAACGGGCCGGAGATCCGCCGGCGCACCACCAAAACGAGGGCCACCACCGTGCCGGCGGTCACCAGGTAGGCGGGCACAGCATGGATGTGCGAGACGAGGTCCCAGTCGAGGTTGTTGCGTGGCGCATCCGCGTCGCCGGCGTGCGGACCGGCTCCGGTCACCACCACGCCGAGCATGACGGCCACGGCAGAGAAGAGCGCGACGGCGGCCGTCACCGGGCGCAGGACCGCGGGCAGGACGGCCGGGCGGGCCGCCAGGAAACGGCCCGTGCGGCCGAAGGCGCGGTTCACCAGCAAGGTGGAGAAGACCACCAGGGCCATGGAAACCAGGAAGTGCAGGCCCACCACCCACGGGTTGAGGTTGGTCAGCACGGTGATGCCGCCGATCACGGCCTGCGCCGGGATGCTGGCCAGCAGGCCCAGGGCCAGCAGGAAGAGGTCCTTGCGTTCCTTCCGCAGGTTCCACAGGTAAACCAGCAGCAGCACGGCAACGGCGGCCAGGACAAACGTCAGGAGCCTGTTCCCGAATTCAATGAAACCGTGAATGCCCATTTCCGGGGTGTTCACCAGCGAATCGGAGGTGCAGCGCGGCCACGTGGGGCAGCCAAGTCCGGACGCCGTCAGCCGGACCGCGCCGCCGGTGACCACCAGGAGTGTCTGGCCAATCAGCGAGGCGACGGCGAGGCGGCGGACGCGGACGTCCACGGTGCGGGGCAGCCGGGACGCCAGGCGGCTGGCGAACTGGGGGAGGCGGGAAGCCGTGGTCACGATTATCTCAATTCCACTTGAACCAACGGATGGCTGCGGCCCCGGCGATGACCGTCCAGAGCAGCAGGATGAGGGCGGCGCCGCCATTGACGGCCCCGCCCAGGAAGGCGGCGCGCATGGACTCGCCGAGCGCGCCGGAGGGCAGGAAGTGGATGACGGCCTGGGCTGCGGCAGGCAGCCGTTCGGCCGGGATGACGATGCCGCCCATGGCCCCCAGGAGGATCCACAGCAGGTTGGTGATGGCCAGGGTCGCTTCCGGCCGCACCGTTCCGGCCACCAGCAGCCCCAGTGACGTGAAGGCGGCGGCGCCAAGCGCCAGCAGCCCCAGCCCGGGAAGCCAGCCGGCCGGCGTCGGCTGCCAGCCCAGTGCCAGCGCCACCAGGCCCACCACAACCACCTGCAGGCAGAGGACGGCCAGGACGGAGAGGACTTTACCGGCGATCAGGCCGCCGCGGCCCAGCGGCGTGGTGGACAGGAACCGCAGGACACCGTACCGGCGGTCGAACCCGGTGGCGATGCCCTGGCCGGTGAAGGCGGTGGACATCGCGCAGAGGGCGAGGATGCCGGGGACCGCCACGTTCACGCGGCTGGAGCCCATGCCGTCCAGGAATGGGGTCACGGTCAGGCCAACCAGGGCCAGCAGCGGAAGCACCACTGCAAGGATCAACTGCTCGCCGTTCCGGAGCATCGTCAGTGCTTCGTACTTGCCCTGCAGCATTACGCGGCGAAGCAGGGGAGCAGGTTGCTGGTGCTCCTGCAATGCTGCGGGGCTCATCGGATGTCCTTTCCCGAAATGTCCAAAAAGACGTCTTCAAGGCTACGCGCCTCAAGGCTCATCGATGCCGGCATGATGCCCTTCGCTTCCCACCACTGCGCCAGGGCGGCCAGGTGGCGCGGTGTCAGGGTGCCGGTCACCGTGTAACTCCCGGCGCGGGCTTCGGAGACGTCGACGCCGGCAGGCAGCACGGCGGCCACGTCCAAGCCGGCTGGCGCCTCGAAGACCAGCGTCCGGACGTGCTCGGCGCCCGGGTCCGCCACCGGGCTGCGCTGCAGCAGTTCCTGGACCGTTCCCTCCGCAACGTTGCGGCCGCCGTCGATGATGTAGACGTAATCGGCAAGGCGCTGGGCGTCGTCCATCAGGTGTGTCGTGAGGATGATGCCCATGCCGCCGTCGCGAAGTTCGGCAATCAGGTCGAACACCAGTTGGCGGGACTGGGGGTCCAGGCCGGCGCTTGGCTCGTCCAGGAACAGTACTTCGGGGCGGCCGATCAGGGCGGCGGCCAGGGCAAGGCGCTGCTTCTGGCCGCCGGACAGCCTGCGGACGCCGGTCCGGCTGAAGGTATCGATGCCCAGCCTGCCCACCAGGTCTTCCAGCGGCCAGGGGTTGGCGTAAAGGCCGGCGATGTGCCGCAGCAGCGGCAGGGGCCTTGCCGACGGCGGGAGCCCGCCATCCTGGAGCATGACGCCAACGCGGGCGCGGAGGCCTGCCCCGGCCGCTGCCGGGTCCTGGCCCAGCAGCGAGATGCTCCCGCCGCTGCGCTTCTGCAGGCCTTGGGCGCATTCGAGGGTGGTTGTCTTGCCGGCACCGTTGGCGCCCAGCAACGCGGTCACTTCCCCCCGCTCGGCAATGAGTGAAACGCCGCTCACCACCCGGAGCATCTTTCCGTCCAGGCTGGACAGGGGGCCTACGTCCTTGATGAGTCCGTTAATGGACAGGACAGGGGACTTGGGGGATCGCACCACAGTATTCTACGGGATGTAGTATTCAGTGCCGTCCTGCCGGCGGCTCCCCGCGGCGAAGGCACCGGGCGGCACTGCCGGGTACGGGAAGCGCGCGGTCACATTCCGGCGGGACCCAAGGTCAGCCTCCCCTTACTGGAGTCGTGGACTAAATTACGACATGATTGTGTTGTGTATTCCATGACCAATGCTGCTGCTGTGCCCTTGGCCGGGCCTGCTCCCGTGGCTGATGCCGACGAGCGTACCCGTGACCGGGTGCTCGCTGCCGTCCTGGAACACGGACCCGTCAGCGCGGCCGAACTCGGAGACATGCTGGGATTCACCCCGGCCGCTGTCCGCCGGCACCTGGACCACCTCTCGCGTGCAGGCGTCATCGAGGTCAAAAGGGTCGCGAAGCCCGGCGCGGGTGCCGGCCGCCCCGCCCGCCGCTACGTCCTGAGTTCACAGGGCCAATCGAGCCTGGGCAACGACTACCTGGACATTGCCGCACTGGCCCTCCAGCAGCTGCAGAAGGTTGCCGGTCCGGACGCGGTGCGGGCCTTTGCGGAAGAGCGCTTCGCGGACATGGAGCGGCGCTACGCACCCGAGATCGAAGAAGCAGGACCGGACATCCGGGACCGCGCCACGGCACTTTCGGCCGCGCTGAGCCGTGACAACTTCGTGGCCTCCGCCGCCGCCATCGAAGCGAAGGCGCCGCTGCCGGCCGCGCTGTCCAGCGTGCAGCTCTGCCAGGGGCACTGCCCTATCCAGCAGCTCGCCGCCCGCTTCCCCGTTTTCTGCGACGTCGAAACCGAAGTTTTCTCAAGACTGGTGGGAGTGGACGTCCGCCGCCTCTCCACCCTGGCCCGCGGCGGCCACGTCTGCACCACCCACATTCCTACAGGCAGGCTGCCTGCCAAACCGGCCACCGTGCCGGCCGCAGCCCCCGCCGGCCTGGACGAAGTAATCAACCATCAGCAAGAAAGGCCGTGATGACGGACCAACTATCAGAGAAAGCAGTAGCCGAAAACACTGTGATCTCGGAGATTCTGGAGAAGAATCCCGAGCTCCACGGCATCGGCAACTACGAGTACGGCTGGGCTGACAAGAACGACGTCGGCGCCAATGCGCGCCGTGGGCTCAACGAAGAGGTTGTCCGGGACATTTCGGCGAAGAAGAGCGAGCCGGAATGGATGCTCGACCTGCGCCTCAAGGGCCTGAAGTACTTCGACCGCAAGCCCATGCCCACTTGGGGCGCGGACCTGTCCGGCATCGACTTCGACAACATCAAGTACTTCGTGCGGTCCACCGAGAAGCAGGCTGCCACCTGGGATGACCTGCCCGAGGACATCAAGAACACGTACGACAAGCTGGGCATCCCCGAGGCTGAAAAGCAGCGCCTCGTTTCCGGCGTCGCCGCCCAGTACGAGTCCGAGGTTGTCTACCACCAGCTGCGCGAGGACCTTGAACGGCAGGGTGTCATCTTCCTGGACACCGACACCGCCCTGAAGGAGCACCCGGAAATCTTCCAGGAGTACTTCGGCACGGTCATCCCGGTGGGTGACAACAAGTTCGCCTCGCTGAACACCTCGGTCTGGTCCGGCGGCTCCTTCGTGTACGTGCCCAAGGGCGTCCACGTCGAGATCCCGCTGCAGGCCTACTTCCGCATCAATACGGAAAACATGGGCCAGTTCGAGCGCACGCTGATCATCGCCGACGAAGACTCCTACGTCCACTACATCGAAGGCTGCACCGCGCCGATCTATACCTCGGACTCGCTGCACTCCGCCGTCGTGGAGATCATCGTCAAGAAGGGCGCCCGCGTCCGCTACACCACCATCCAGAACTGGTCCAACAACGTCTACAACCTGGTGACCAAGCGCGCCATCTGCGAAGCGGGCGCCACCATGGAATGGATCGATGGCAACATCGGCTCCAAGGTCACCATGAAGTACCCGGCCGTCTACCTGGTGGGGGAGCACGCCAAGGGCGAAACCCTGTCCATCGCGTTTGCAGGCGAAGGCCAGCACCAGGACACCGGCTCGAAGATGGTCCACATCGCGCCGAACACCAAGAGCTCCATCATCTCCAAATCCGTTGCCCGAGGTGGCGGCCGCGCCGCCTACCGCGGCCTCGTCCAAGTCCGGGAAGGTGCCAAGCACTCGGCCAACACTGTGCGCTGCGATGCCCTCCTGGTGGACACCATCTCCCGGTCTGACACCTACCCGTACATCGACATCCGCGAGGACGATGTCCAGCTGGGACACGAGGCCACTGTCTCCCGCGTCAGCGAGGAGCAGCTGTTCTACCTCATGTCCCGCGGGATGCGCGAGGACGAGGCCATGGCAATGATCGTGCGCGGCTTCATTGAGCCGATCGCCCGTGAACTGCCCATGGAATACGCCCTTGAGCTGAACCGCCTCATCGAACTCCAGATGGAAGGATCCGTCGGTTAATGACTGCCGAAGCTACTACTGAAAAGGCGCGCATCGGCGCACCGTCGATCGCCGGCTTCACTGAGGAGGGCGAACACCTCGTTGCCTCCAAGGTGGACCGCCACCACAGCCATGGCGTACAGGTCATGGCCTCCCGCGCCGAACGCCTCACCAGCCACAAGGTGGCCGATTTCGCGCTGCCGAACGGCCGCGAAGAGGAATGGCGTTTCACCCCGGTACGCGAACTGGCGAACCTGCTTTCCGACACGGTCGCAGAAGCCGGCGCCCTGGGCGTCTCCGTTGAGGCACCCGAGGCTGTCCGCCAGGGAACCCTGCGCGCCGGTGAGGCCCCCCGCGGTGCCACCCTGGTCCCGGCCGACCGGGCCGCCGTCGTCGGCTCCGCCAACTCGGAGGAGGCCCAGCTCATCTCGATCCCGGCCAACACCGAACTGGACGCCCCCGTCCGGCTCGTCCTGACCGGCAACGGGGCGGGACGGCGCACCAACTCCCACCATGTGATCGAAGCCGGGGTGAACAGCCGCGCGGTGGTGATCATCGAACACGACGGCTCCGCCGACCACAACGGCAACGTGGAGATCCTGGTCCGCGAAGGCGCCCACCTCACCGTCGTATCGCTGCAGCTGTGGGGTGACGACGCCAAGCACCTGGCCCAGCACGACGCCGAGGTCGCCAAGGACGCCGTCTACAAGCACATCGCCGTTTCCCTCGGCGGCAAGATCGTGCGGATGAACTCCAACGTCCGCTTCGCCGGTGAAGGCGCCGAGGCCGAACTCCTGGGCCTCTACTTCGCCGACGCGGGCCAGCACCTTGAGCACCGCTCCTTCGTGGACCACAACGTGGCCAACTGCAAGTCCAACGTGCTTTACAAGGGCGCGCTGCAGGGCAAGGGTGCGCACACGGTCTGGGTTGGCGATGTCCTCATCCAGAAGCAGGCCGAAGGCACCGACTCCTACGAGAAGAACCAGAACCTGGTCCTGACCGAGGGCTGCCGCGCTGACTCCGTTCCGAACCTCGAGATCGAAACCGGCCTGATCGAAGGCGCCGGCCACGCAAGTGCCACCGGCCGCTTCGACGACGAGCACCTGTTCTACCTCATGGCGCGCGGCATCCCCGAGGATGTTGCCCGCCGGCTGGTGGTGCGCGGATTCCTGAACGAGATCATCCAACAGATCAAGGTTCCGGCCCTCGAAGAGCGCCTGACCGAGGCTGTGGAACGCGAACTCACGGCAATCGACTACTAGGACGGACGGGCACGAACGCATGAACGGGACTCCCAAGGGCGAGCTGGTGTGCAGCGCCAATGACATCAAGGTCAAGCAGGCGCTGCGCATCCTGGTGGACGGCTATCCTGTGGCCGTCGTCCGGGACTCGATGGGCGACATCCACGCCATCGGCGACACCTGCTCGCACGCGGACATTTCCCTGTCCGAGGGCGACGTGGAAGGCTGCGCCATCGAGTGCTGGGGGCACGGCTCCCAGTTCGACCTGCGCAGCGGCCAGCCCCTCCAGCTCCCTGCTTACGATCCCGTGCCCGTCTTCGCCGTCGAACTCGATGGCGACGACGTCTACGTGGACGTCACCAACGTTTTGAACGGCGCGGCAGTAAACAACTACTGAGCGCCCCGCAGCACCAGACTTACGAACGAAGAAGAAAGAAGAGCATGTCAACTCTTGAGATCAAGGACCTGCACGTCAGCATTGACACGGAGCAGGGCACCAAGGAGATCCTGAAGGGCGTCAGCCTGACCATCCGGACCGGTGAAACGCACGCCATCATGGGGCCCAACGGCTCCGGCAAGTCCACCTTGGCATCCACCATCGCCGGCCACCCCCGCTACACCGTGACCAGCGGCACCATCACCCTGGACGGCGAAGACGTCCTTTCCATGAGCGTCGACGAGCGCGCACGCGCCGGCATGTTCCTGGCCATGCAGTACCCGGTGGAGGTGCCCGGTGTCACCATGACCAACTTCCTCCGCACCGCCAAGACCGCCATTGACGGCCAGGCACCGGCACTGCGCACCTGGACCAAGGACGTCAAGGCCGCGATGGAGAAGCTGCGGATCGACGCCGACTTCGCCCAGCGCAACGTCAACGAGGGCTTCTCCGGCGGCGAGAAGAAGCGCGTGGAGATCCTGCAGCTGGAGCTCTTCAAGCCCAAGTTCGCCATCCTCGACGAGACTGACTCGGGCCTGGACGTCGATGCCCTCAAGATCGTCTCGGAGGGTGTCAACCGCGCCCACGCCGAGGGCAACATGGGCACCTTGCTGATCACCCACTACACGCGCATCCTGCGCTACATCAAGCCTGACTTCGTCCACGTGTTCGTGGACGGCCAGGTCGTCGAGGAAGGCGGCCCCGAACTGGCCGACCGCCTCGAGGAAGAGGGCTACGACCGTTACGCCACGGGCGCCGGTGCAGCCACCATCGCGGCTGCTGCCGCAGCACAGGCCTAGTAAGGACTTGTCATGACCGAAATCAAGCCGGGCCGAACGGCCCTGGAGGACGTCGAAGAGGCGCTCAAGGACGTCATCGACCCTGAGCTTGGCGTCAACGTGGTGGACCTTGGTCTGCTGTACGGCCTCAAGTACTCCGACGACGACGGCGCCCTGCTGATCGACATGACGCTGACCACCGCTGCCTGCCCGCTCACCGATGTACTCGAGGAGCAGGTGGGACAGGCCCTGGACGGCGTTGTGGACGACTGGCGCCTGAATTGGGTATGGATGCCGCCATGGGGTCCCGAGCGGATCACCGACGACGGCAAGGACCAGATGCGGGCCCTCGGCTTCAACATCTAAATAAGTACGACGACGGCGGGTCACTTTCCCTGGGGGGAAGGTGACCCGCCGTCGTCGTCCCCACCGGCCCCTAACCTCGCTTCGCTCGGCCAGGGAACCCTCCCCGCTACCGAGGGGCCCAGGCGTGGGCCCAGTTATAGGGTGGCGGCGCTGAACGTGTCGCACTGCTTGATGTCCCCGGACTGGTAGCCGCGGGCAAACCAGCGCTGGCGTTCCTCACTGGACCCGTGCGTCCAGCCCTCGGGGGAGACCCGTCCCGTGGCGGCCTTCTGGATCCGGTCGTCACCCACGGACGCGGCCGCCGAGAGGGCATCATTGACATCCTGCTGGGTGAGCGGCTCCAGGTATGGCTGGCCGGTGGCCGGGTCCGGAGTGCTGGAGGCGTACTTGGCCCACAATCCCGCGTAGCAGTCAGCCTGCAGCTCGGTCCGGACGGAGCCGGATTCCGGTCCCTGGGGATCCTGCTGGGCACGCCCCAGGTCGCCGAGCAGGTTCTGGATGTGGTGGCCAAACTCGTGGGCCACCACGTATTCCTGCGCCAGAGGGCCGCCGGAGGAGCCAAACCGGTCCACGAGTTCCTGGAAGAAGCCGGGGTCGAAGTATGCAGTGGTGTCGGTGGGGCAGTAGAACGGACCCACCTCCGAGGTGGCGGCGCCGCAGGCGGTGTTGGTGCCGCCGCTGAAGATTACCGCTTCGGGACGAGGGTACTGCACGTTGTACTTCTTCAGGTAGCCGGGCCAGAAGGCGTTGAGGCTGTTGACCGTACCGGTGATCCGGCAGTCGAGGCGGGCGTCCGCGTCCGCGCCGGTGGTACAGGCGGGCGCGGTGCCCTGGGATTGTCCGGCGGTCCCGCCGTCGGTCAACCCGCCAAGGAGGTTGGGGTTGATGCCCAGCAGGAGCGCAATGAGAAGCACTATTCCGCCGCCAATCCCGCCCCCAACCTTGACCCCGGTGCCCATGCCCCGCCGGTCCTGGACCTGGGACGGATCCAGCTGCGCGTTGTCGTTGAAACTCATAACGTCACAATACCCGCGGCCCGGCGGCTCAATCCGTGCCGGCCGGTAAAGTTGGTCCGTGCCTTTCCTGAACAAGATCCAGCGCTGGGCGGAGCAGCGGCCGCACCACACCGCCGTCGTGGTCGCCGGGCGCCGGCTGGACTGGGCGGAGCTGCGGGACGCTGCCGCAGCGCTGGTGGCGGAGACAAAGTCGGTGACCACTCTCTGCGAGGCCAACTCCGTGCACTTCGCGGTGAGGTTCGCGGCGGCGGTTGCCGGCAGCCGGCAATGCGCGGTCCTCGACCCTTCCTGGCCCGCCGCGCTGCAGGATGACATTGTCCGCCGGGTGGAGGCCTCCGCTGTTCCATCGCAGGTAGCCCCGGACGATGCCCTGGCCGACGGGCCGCCGGACACCGATTTCCTCATTGGCCTCACCTCGGGAACCACCTCGGTGCCCAAGGCCTTCACCCGCTCCCGGCAGTCCTGGCAGCAGTCCTTTGACGCGTCCATCGAGTTCTTCGGCCTGCGCCAGGACGACGTGACCCTCGCTCCCGGCCCGCTGGCGGCCAGCCTCAACCTGTATGCCCTGGCCGAATGCCTTTATGCCGGCTCCGAGTTCCAAACCTTGGAGTCGTTCGACGTCGGCGACGTCCATGCGGCCATCACGCACGACAGGGTTACGAGGCTGGTGCTGGTGCCCACCATGCTGCGGATGCTCAGTGAACGCGGCATGACAGGGTGCGTTGATGCATCGGGGATCCGGACCATCATCTGTGCCGGTTCCAAACTCGATGCCAGGACCCTTGAAGCAGCCCGGCGCTGGGCGCCCAACGCGACGATTTACGAGTACTACGGCGCGTCCGAGCTGAGTTTCGTCTCCGGCCTCGGACTCGCAGCCGGGCAGGCCGGCACGCCGGGTGGGACCGGCATTGGCCGGCCCTTTCCCGGCGTCGAGGTCAGCATCCGGGATGACGCCGGCGCCGGGGTGCCGGAGGGCAGTTACGGCAATATCTGCGTGCGCAGCGGCATGGTCAGCAATGGCTACTTGTGGGGAGACGACGGCGAGGCCCTGCGCTCGTTCGGGAGCTGGTTCACGGTGGGGGACCAGGGCTATCTGGCGGACGGGGAGCTGCACATCCTGGGCCGGCGCGCGGACATGATCCTCACCGCCGGGCGGAACGTCTACCCGCATGAGGTTGAACTGGCGTTGGCCGCTGTGCCAGGGGTGGCCGCTGCGGTGGCTGCCGGCATGCCGGACGACCTGCGCGGCCAGCGTGTGGTGGCCGGCGTGGTCCCGTCCCAGGGCGGAATCACCGCTACCCAGCTGAGGACGGGGCTGGAGGAGATCCTGGCCAGGGACAAACGGCCGCTGCAGTACTACCTCCTGCCCGAACTCCCCACCACGGACCGGGGTAAGGTCAGCCGCAGCCTGCTGCTGGAATGGATCAAGGCCAGGGACCCGCGGGTGCGCAACCTTGGTGGCTGAGGATCTCCCGGCGGAACGGCAACCGGTCATCATCGCTGCCCTCCGGACACCGGTCTGCCGGATCAACGGGCCTTTGCGGGCCCTGCGCTCCCATGAACTCCTGGCACCGGTCTTGCGGGAGCTGATCGTCCAGGCCGCCCTGGAGCCGTCCTCCGTTGACGACGTGGTGATCGGCAACGCCGTGGGGGGCGGCGGAAACGTGGCCCGACTTGCCCTGCTGGAAGCGGGGCTGCCGGTCACCGTTCCGGGGCTCACCGTGGACCGGCAGTGCGGTTCGGGCCTGGACGCCATCGTCCTCGCCGCTCGGCTGGTGGCCGGCGGCGGCAACCCGGTATACGTTGCCGGCGGAGTGGAAAGCACCAGCACGGCGCCGTTGCGGGCGCACCGGAACGACGACGGCGGTCCGGAGTTCTACCATCGCGCCCAGTTTGTGCCGCACAGCTTCGGCGATCCGGACATGGGGGTGGCCGCCGAGACGGTGGCGCAGGAATATGGTGTCGGCCGGGACCGGCAGGATGCGTTTGCGCTGGCCAGCCACCGGAAAGCCCTGGCAGCAAGGCGGGACGGGACCTTTGAGGGCGAAATCGTAGCCGTGCCCACCCCGGGAGGCACCGTCGCCACCGATGACGGACCGCGGGCCGGCCTCACCCCGGCAATCATGGCGCGGTTCCCTGCCGCCTTCGTCGCCGGGGGCACCGTCACCGCCGGGAACTCGTGCTTCGACGCGGACGCAGCGTCCGCCGTCGTGATGACCTCGCTGCAGCGTGCACGCGAACTAGGCGCCCGTGACGCGCTGCTGGTGCGCGGTACCCACACCGCCGGGGTTGTCCCGGGGGTGCTGGGGATCGGTGCCGTGAGTGCAGCCCGGCATGTGCTGGCCGGGGCAGGTGTCGCGGCCGGGGACCTGGACCTCGTGGAATTCAACGAAGCGTTCGCCTCGCAAACGCTTGCATGCCTCGACGAGCTGGGGATCGATCCCGCGGGAGTGAACCTGGACGGCGGGGCGTTGGCCCTGGGGCACGCCTACGGGGCATCCGGGGCGGTCATGGTGACCCGGCTGTTCGCGCAGGCACGGAAGGCGGACGTCGACGGCACCCTGGCGATGGCGATGATCAGCATGGCGGGCGGGATGGGCACGGCCGCGCTCCTGGAGTACCGGCGCCTGGGCTCCTGAGCCGGGTTTCGGCGTGCTCCGTCAGTCCTCGGCCTCGCCCAGGCCGCGGGCGGCGAGCGCGTCCCCCGTTTGCCGGGCATAGGCCACGGACGTGATGAACACCGGCAGGACCAGGGCCCGCGGATTGCGTTCCAGGCCCCTGGCCCGAGCGGAGTCGCGTACGTCAGCGAATGTTCCCGCGATGTACGGAATGCTGCGGAGCATGATGCCGATGGTCAGGGCGAAACGCTCAGGGTCGGCGCCGAACCTTTCGAAGGGGCGTGCCAGCCGGACGACGCCATCGAGCAGTTGCTGCACTGGAGTGGTGGCGGTGAGCAGGGACGCAGCAACGACGCAGACCAGGATGTTCAAGACGATCCTTGCGCCGGTGGGTGCACCCAGCTGCCACCCCTGGAAGAGCCCGACCACCAGGAGCACCGGGATCAGCGGCCGGACAGCAGCCCAGAGCCTCTTCGCCCCGGCGCCTGCCGCCAGGAACAGTCCACAAAGAACTGCCAGGACCGCAGCGGAGACGCCCCAGTCCACGATGACGAAGGATGCCAGGCCGCAGCCAACCACGAGGAAAAACTTCAGCGCCAGCGGTGACCGGTGAAGGAACGAGGTCCCCGGCACATAATTGGCCAGGAGGAATCCGTGGCCCCTCATGGCGTGTCCGTCGCGGTGTTGATCCTGTTAAGCCCGTCCATGCACCAGGAACGGTAGGCGGCCACGGCGTCGGCCGGGGCGCCATCGAAGGCCACGCGGCCCTGTTCGATGACCAGCACCCGGTCCATTTCCAGGGCCAGGTCCAGGTCGTGGGTGGACATGATGATCTGCTGGTCCAGGCCCGCAAGCGTCCGCCGGAGAAGTTCCCGGTTGCGCAGGTCCAACAGGGTTGACGGTTCGTCCAGGACCAGGACCTTGGGGTCGATGGCCAGGACGGCAGCGAGGGCCATCAGCTGCCGTTCGCCGCCGGAGAGTTCGTAGATGCTTTGGTCTGCCAGCGTCAGGAGTCCGAGCCGCGCCAGGGCAGCCTCGGCCCGGCTGCGCCGCTCGGCTCCGTTCTTCACAGAGCGGCGCAGCGACAGCTCCACGTCTTCCCGCCCGGTGGGCATGACCAGCTGGGAGAGCGGGTCGGTGAAGACAAAGCCGACGTTCCGCCTGACTTTCCGCACGGCACGTGCTGTATCGTCGCCGTCGACCGCCACCGTGCCCGTGGTGGGCTGGACCAGCCCGTTGACCAGCCGCAGCAGCGTGGACTTGCCGGAGCCGTTGGCGCCAATGACGCCCACGCGTGGTTGGTCCAGCCGGAGGTTGACTTCATCAAGGAGGACCTTGGGCTGCGGGGAGTCCTCTTGTTCGACCGCAACGGTTACCTGGTCGAAAGTCACGGTGGGCACGGTGCGGGTCCTAGGCCTTTGCAGGGGTGGGGGCCTGCCGCCGCACCCGGCGGACCAGGACGTCCGGGAAGGCGCGGTGCAGCGCGACGGCGATGGCTGCTGCAAGGATGTTCTTGATGATGTCCCCGGGGTAGAAGACAAGGTCGCCCAGGAAGGCCTGTTCCAGGGTTGCCTTGGAGTTCAGGGCGATGCCCAGGACGCCCAGGGTGTGGACCACCACAACGCTGGTGGCCGTGGCGGCGAGGAAGAACCAGAGGGCGCGGGCCTTGGTGGTGCGTTTGATGATGATGGTGGCCAGCCAGCCCACCACCCCGGCCGCGATGGGGAAAGCGATGATGTAGCCGGCTGAGGGGCCGGCAAGGATGCCCAGGCCGCTGCGGCCCTGGCTGAAGATGGGCATGCCGGCGAGCCCCAGGAGGGTGTAGAGCCCGACGGCGGCAAGCCCGCGGGCAGGTCCCAGGACCAGGCCGGTAAGCATCACGGCCAGGGTTTGGAAGGTGATGGGGACGCCGAACCCGTTCACGGCAAGCCCCGGCACGAGTGCTGCGCCGGCGACGAGGGCGGCGAAGACGGCAATCAGCCCCAGGTCGGTTCCGTTCCAGCGGCGGCGCCCTGTCCGTTGGCTGTTCGGTGTGGTGGTGCGGGTGTTGCTCATGGCAGTCCTGTCGGGGTTGTACAAGCGGAATCTAATGTACCGCCGACGTTACCGGGGTGGAACGGTGCCCATTTTGTAGGGGGTCTACTAAGCCGGGTGCCGGCTGCGTTGGGCTGCGCACAATGGGTCCTCTTAAGAAGCGATCTCCGCCTTGCTGGTCACGCCACGTCCGGTCCACCTGGGCCTTCATGGTTTTGCGGTGGCTATTTTCGACCGTACCCGGACGAGGGGTGCGTTGGGATCCTGCGGTTGAGGAATGGCCTCCAGCGCGAACTGGTCAATCACGCCGGGCCGGAAGATGAGGCATTCGGTTGAGCCGCCGAACTGGAAGTACCCCAGTTCATCGCCCTTATCCACATGGTGACCCGGCACGATTTCCTGGCCGATGACGCAGGAGGACACTTCGATCATGCCCACGGGGACGAAGGCCAGAAGGCCGATGGCTGGGTCGTCGGCCTCGATGAGGATGATGGCCCGGGCCGCCACGTGGGCAAGGTAGGACTGCGAGAATCTTGAATCGATAGCGTCTGCGCCTTCCGACTCCGCTTCGGAGAAGTAGGTGCCGTCCTTCAGGTAGGCCCGTACGATTGTCCCGGCGACCGGTGCATGCCAACGGTGGTAGTTCAGGGCGCTCAGGAACGCCTGATAGACCGTTCCGCCGACGAACTGATCTACCGCTTCGTCCCGGGCGAGCAGGTCATCGAGGGAGTATGGCTGGTTCTTCACCCAAAACCGCCCTTGGCGTTGAACGTCGGAACTGATCTTGTAGGGGGTGGATTCGCAGGCGCTGACGATGACCTTGCTGTCTTCCGGGGCCGCAACGGGTCTGGACGTCGAGGTGAGGCGGCGGGAAAAGAAGTCGTTCCACGATGTGAATCCCCAGTGGTCTGCGAGGGGATCGTGTTCATAGTCCTGTATGCCAACGGCGCGCTGGGCCTTCTCTGACATCCACCCGGAGGGCGAGTCGTTCAGCACGTACAGCGAGTCCGGACTGGTGAGGAATACACACCAAGCACCAAGGACCTTCCGGAACATGGCGACGATCCTGGGGTCGCGGTGCGCGGCGAAGCCGGCCTCGGTTCCCATGGTCCAATCCAGGATTGCTGTCAGGGGGGTGGTGACCATGCCGCCCTCGCTGAACTCCGGGGCCATTGTCAGGACCTCGTTGATTAGCCTCAGCATCTGGTCGACGCTTGTGAGGTGCCGTTTCCGGTACGGCTTGGATTTCGGAACCTGTTCAATCATCTCGGTCATGTAGAGGCGGACCACCGGGTCGCTGGCGATCAGTTCCTGGAATTCGACGATCACCGGGTGGAGGGGCACGTCTTCCCCGCGCGCTTCTACTCGTTCCCGGTGGCCGGCAATCCAGTCCTCAAGTTCGTCCTGTCCGGGCAGCCAGCCCCCAGGACGCCGGATACCTTCAGATGCAGTTTCAGGGGTCATATCGCAGAGCCTACTCCCGTAGGTTGTGAAAGTTGCGAGCCCTGTCCCTTCGAGCTGCAGGCCTGTGGAACGACAACGGATCACGAATGTTTATGCGGAGCAGCGGGGGCTCAATTTGTTCCATGGCCTGGGGATTGTGGGCGATGACGGTCGTTGGTGGACGTTTTAAACCTCCAGACCAAATGATGTTCTGAGAACCTCAGCGCCGTTCTGGTTGGACGCGGGAAACTCAAACAGCCGCCGCCCTGGCTTTCTGACGCCGAACCGCTTTCGTTTGGCGATGTTCCTTGATTCCTGAGCACAGGGTATTGAAAAACGCGGTAGCGGATGGAACGCCAAAAGAGAGCGTACGGCGAGAACCCGGCCGCTACGACGGCCAGGCTACGGAGCGCCCGGGTCCGAATGGTCAGTTTCGCGGTCGAAAGGAAAGAGCCGAATGGCCGGCAGCAGGTGTCCGTAAGATCGTTTACCGGACACCGTGGCTCCCCGATAATCGAGGGCAGGCCGCGAGTCCAGGGGTCAGCTGAGCTGGGCGAGTAAGCGACGCTCGACGCGTTCCATGACCCCAAGGAACGTAGTCTCGTCGCCGTAGGCGCGGGTAAGGATGAGTCCGCCCTGGATCACAGCAACGGCATCGAGCGCGTTCTCACGAGCGTCCCCGGGAGTGAGCCCGCCGCTCTGAAGGAGCGCGGCCAATGCGTCCACCCAGTCCGCGAAGTATGTCTTGACCTCGCCGGCGAACGTCGCCTTCTCCTCACCGAGCGTCATGGCGGCGAACAGGCAGACATTCTCGCGGGAGATGAAGTAGTTAGCGACCACCTTCGTCATCGCGGAAACCGCTTCAGCGGCGTCAGCCGCGGAACGAAGGGGCGCGAAAACCTCATCCTCGAACCAGTCCCTCACCTGGTCAAGTACCGCCCTGGCCATGTCCGTCTTGCCATCAGGGAAGAAATGGTACAAGCTGCCGCGACCGATCCCGGCCTCCTGCTGGATGACAGACAGGGAGCTGCCCTCAAACCCCCGCCGGCGGAAAACACCGGCGAGGGCGCGAACGGCGTCCGGGCGTTCAAGAAGGGTGCGTGGCATTAGAGTCCGAGTTCGCTAAGGCCAGGGTGATCTGCCGGCCGGGGGCCTGCCGTGTCCCAGAAGAACTTACGCTCTGACGCGTCAATGGCGAGGTCGTTTATGCTCGCGTGACGGTGCGTCATAAGTCCTTCCTTGTCGAAGTGCCAGTTCTCGTTGCCGTAAGCGCGGAACCACTGGCCCGTGGAGTCATGGTACTCGTACGCGAAGCGGACTGCGATGACGTCGTCGGTGTAGGCCCACAGCTCTTTGATGAGCCGGTAGTCGAGCTCGCGCTCCCATTTGTCGGAGAGGAACTCGATGATTGCGGCGCGACCCTGAACGAACGTCGAGCGATTGCGCCACCAGCTGTCCTTGCTGTACGCGAGGGAAATGCGCTCGGGGTCCCGGGTGTTCCAGCCATCCTCGGCGGCACGGACCTTCTGCACGGCGGACTCTTCTGTGTATGGAGGGAAGGGGGGACGAGACATGATGGGCTCCTTCATGACTTTAGTTGTACCGTTTAGTACAACTTGTACTAAACGGTACAAAATGTGGGCAATCGCCGTCAACCTTCGGTGAGGCGAATTGTGGGGCGCATCCTTTTCCGCATGGCGCTGCTTTTGCGACGCTGGAGCCGGCATCCGGTCAGGGGTTCCGTACCGGATGCAGGGCATCGTCTGTGGCAGCGAGCGGCACCGGGAGGGCGCCTTACGCTGCGAAGCAAGGATCGACGCAGGCCGCTGTCACAACAGCAGCGCCTCGAGCTCCGGAAGCCGGCCGAACAGGTCGGGGAGGCCTCGCAGCCCGTTGCGCACCGCGTCGTGCGACAGCGCGAGGTCAGGACCGGTGCCAGCCTCGGCGCCGGCGAGGCACCGGAGGATGTTCCATCTCGTGTGCCCCAGCCAACCGCCGATCATGTAAACAAACCAGCTCGGACCTGGCGCCGGCAGCGCGCCGCCGCCGGCAACATAGCCGTCGAGAACCGAGCGGAAAATGGCGGGCTTGATGTCGTCGAAGCCGGGTCCCTTCGCGAGGCCCAGCGCGGTCGAGCCGAGCTCACCGGACAGGTCGAGCATCCCCGAGAGCTCCCAATCGAGCACCACCGGCCGGCCCTCCCGGGCGAGGAGGTTCCATGGTTGGATGTCCCGGTGGGTCAGTACGACGGGGCCCGGCCGTTCGCAGGTGTCGACGAAACGCGCGATCGCGAGGAACGTCCCGACGCGAGAAGCGAGCTCGTCAGCCCACGGTTGTCCGGTGGCCGACGCCCGTGCTGCGAGCTCGGACCAGTCCCTCGATGCCGGGTCCTCGACCGGCACCTGTGAAAAGGCGACATCGAGTACGTGGATGCGCGCCAGGATCCCACCGACCTCAAACGCGAACGCCGCCGACACCGGCGCTTCCGGCACCTTCTCGCCGTCGACCCATCGGTGGACGAGCGTGGAGTGGCCGCCCGAGATCGGCTCTGGCATGGGAATGCCGGCAGCGAAGGCTGCCAGCTCAAACCTGAACACATCCTCGACCCGATAGGGCTGGCGGCGGTCAGCGAGGTTCAATTCCTTCACCGCGAACGAGCCACGGTCGGTGTCGAGTCGGTACATCCGGTTGGCATAGCCGCCGTGCACGCGGATCATCGGCCCGGTCGGGGCGCCGAGATGCGAAAGGTCCACCCACTCATTCTAGGAGCTGGCAGTTCCGCCCGGTCCTGTGGCCCCGCGAACAGCAGCCGGCCGGCCACCAGTGGAACCCGCAGCAGGCCACCGGCAAAATCAGACCTTAGCCGGAACCGCCTGCTTGGTACCCTGTGCCGTATGCCCATCAAACTTGAAAACGTCGGCATCGCCGTCAGCGATCTGGAAGCAACAATCGCGTTCTTCACCGACCTCGGCCTCACCGTCCTGGGCCGGGACACGGTCAGCGGCGACTGGGCAGACACGGCTGTGGGCCTGGACGGCAACCACGCCAAAATTGCCCTCCTCCAAACGCCGGACGGCAACGGCCGCCTCGAACTCTTCGAACACATCCATCCCGATGCAATCCCCACCGGGCCCACCCTGCCGAACGAGATCGGCATGCATCGTGTGGCCTTCTCCGTTGACAGCATTGATGATGCCCTGGCCATAGCGGCCAGGCACGGCTGCCACCCGCTGCGCGGCGTCGCAACGTATGGCGACGTCTACAAACTCTCCTATGTGCGTGGCCCCAGCGGCATCATTGTGATGTTCGCCGAGGCACTCCAGAAGGGCTGAGAACGCGGGGCGGCCTGCAATATACTCCGAACATGCCCATCACGCACCCCGCCCCAAATCCCCACCGCTCCGATAACACGCTGCGCGGAGGCCGGCTTTGAGCGGCGGCCTCGTCGCCCTGCTCGATGACGTGGCAGCGCTGGCCCGGATCGCGGCGGCCTCGGTGGACGATGTCGCGGCCGGCGCCGCAAAGGCAGGAGCCAAGGCCGCGGGCGTGGTCATCGATGACGCCGCCGTCACCCCGCAGTACGTCTCAGGTGCGGACCCCGCACGGGAACTGCCAATGATCAAGAAGATTTTCTGGGGCTCGATTCGCAACAAGCTCCTGATCATCCTCCCGGCCCTCCTGCTTATCAGTGCGTTCGTTCCCGGGATCATCCCCTTCATCCTCATGCTTGGCGGTACCTACCTCTGCTATGAAGGGGCGGAGAAGGTCTGGCACAAGTTCCGTGGCGGCCATCACGACGCCGGGGAAGCTCCGGCCGTGGATCGCGGACACGATGCCGAGGCGAAGGTTGTCAAGGGTGCCATCTCCACCGACTTCATCCTGTCCTGCGAAATCATGGTCATCTCCATGAACGAGGTCGCAACGGAATCCATTTGGGTCCGGGCGTTCATCCTGGTGCTGGTGGCGTTTGCCATCACAGTGCTGGTTTACGGCGCGGTGGCCCTCATCGTCAAAATGGACGATATCGGGCTGCACCTGATGGCCAAGGACTCGGCACGTTCCAAGCGCATCGGTGAACTGCTCGTCAGGGGAATGCCGGGGGTCCTGGCGGCCATCACCTTCGTCGGCACGATTGCCATGCTGTGGGTTGGCGGGCACATCATGCTGCAGGGGGCCCACGATCTCGGCTGGCACGCCCCCTACGACCTCGTCCACGCCCTGGAGCACCCGGTGGAATCCGTTCCCGCCGTCGGCGGCCTCCTCGCGTGGCTCGTCAACACCTTGTGCTCGGCGGTGCTGGGACTTGCCTGGGGACTGGTGGTCCTGGCAGTCGTGGGCCCGGTGATGAAAGTGCTGCCGTTTGGCAAGGCGAAGGAAGCCACGGACGGTCATGACGCGGCCGCCCAAGATGCGGCAGACAGCCGGCAGTCGGAGAATCACCAAGGCTGACGCCCCCGCGGCAAACAACAGCCTCCGCTAGAACGCGTAGCGGATCCGGCAGTACGGCGCTATGTCGGCGACGAGCGTTGAGAGCTGCCGCACGTAACCGGCCTTCGCCCGCGCGCGGTACCTGACGTTGCTAAAGCCGTTCGATGAGACCTTGGCTTCCTGCAGGCCGGGACGCCACAGCACCTCCTCTGCCTGCGGGTGCCAGCCAAGGTTGACGTTGTGCAGCTGCTCATTGTGGGTGAGGAAGATGACCTCCGCCGCCAGCTGGGCTTTGGCTTCGGGGGTCAGGGTTGCGTCGAGTTGGCGCAGCAGTTGTTCCCAGTCAGCAAGCCAGGTCTCCGTGATGATGACCGGGGAGAAATTCACGTGCACTTCGTAGCCGGCTGCAACAAAGTCGTTGATGGCGGCCATCCTGTCAGCCACAGTTGATGTGCGGACGTCGATGGACCTCGCCAGGTCCGCGGGCATCAATGAAAAGCGGATCCTGGTATGGCCGCCATGGTCCCAGGCGAGCATCCCGGGATTGACGAACTTCGTGGCGAAGGACAGTTTGGCGTTGGGCAGTTCGCGGAACAACGCGACCAGTTCTTCCACGTTGTCGCTGATCAGGGCGTCCACCGAGCAGTCGCTGTTTTCTCCGATGTCATAGACCCAGAGCTCCGGGTCGCACTGGTTGGGCTCCAGTTTGATCCCCTGGCGGGTGGCATGCCGTTCGATTGCTCCGGCGATCTGCCCGATGTTCGCGAACACGGTGACCGGGTTACTGTAGCCCTTGTGGCGGGGAACATAGCAGTAGGCGCACGCCATGGCGCACCCGTTGGCGGTAGACGGTGCGATGAAGTCCGCCGAACGCCCGTTGGGCTTGACGGCCAGCGACTTCTTCACGCCGAGGACCAGCGCCTCCGTCTTGATCCGTGACCAGCGCGGGACGTTCGTTTCGTCACCGTGCACGTCCGGAATGTTCCAGTGGTTCTCCACCAGGACGACGTCGGCATCCGGCCACCGTGCCACGATCTCCTGTCCACGCGGCAGCTCCAAAGCTTCAGGCTGGGCATAGATGCGCCGGACCTGGAGGAGACGGTCAAATTCCATGCACCCCACTGTCCATTGGAGCGGGAAGCCGACATCCGCACGCCACCGCCGGTGCCGCCGATAGTGCACTGGCCCGGACGTTGAAATTGCGGTGGCCCGCTGGACGGTAGACTGGACTGTGCCGTTCTCCGGCCGTTTACCGCCCCGCCCAACCACAGACGCTCCGGGCCGCGGCTTATCCCTGTTTGTGAAAGGCCTTACCTGCTGTGATTACTGTCCAGGATCTTGAACTGCGTGCCGGCGCCCGGCTCCTCATGGACCAGGTGAACTTCCGCATCGACAAAGGGGACAAGATCGGCCTGGTGGGCCGGAACGGGGCCGGCAAGACCACGCTGACCCGCGTCCTTGCAGGCGAGGGGCTGCCGGCGGCCGGCAAGGTCACCCGCAGCGGCGAAATCGGCTACCTGCCCCAAGACCCGCGGACCCCGGATATGGAACAGCTTGCCCGGGACCGGATCCTTTCCGCGCGTGGCCTTGATATCGTCGTCGGCAAACTCCGCAAGGCGCACGATGAGATGGCCAGCGAGGACGCCGATGTCCAGCGGAAGGCCATGAACCGCTACGACCGGCTGGAATCGGAATTCCTGGCCGCCGGCGGCTACGCGGCCGAGGCCGAAGCGGCGTCGATCTGTTCCAACCTCGCCCTCCCTGACCGCCTGCTGAACCAGCCGCTGAAGACGCTCTCCGGCGGACAGCGCCGCCGTGTGGAGCTGGCCCGCATCCTGTACTCCGATGCCGAGACGATGCTCCTGGACGAGCCCACCAACCACCTCGACGCCGACTCCATCGCCTGGCTGCGTGACTTCCTGAAGAACCACCAGGGCGGCCTGATCGTCATCAGCCACGACACGGACCTGCTGGAAGCCACAGTCAACAAGGTGTTCCTGCTGGACGCCAACCGCGCCCAGATCGACTTCTACAACATGGACTGGAAGCGCTACCTCCAGCAGCGCGAAACGGATGAGCGCGCCCGCAAGCGTGAACGCGCCAACGCCGAAAAGAAGGCCCAGGTCCTCATGGACCAGGCCAACAAGATGCGGGCCAAGGCCACCAAGGCCGTCGCCGCGCAGAACATGGCCAAGCGTGCCGAACGGCTGCTCAGCGGCCTGGAAGCGGTCCGCGAGCAGGACCGGGTGGCAGCGCTTCGTTTCCCTGATCCGTCGCCCTGCGGCAAGACCCCGCTCACCGCGGACGGACTCAGCAAATCCTACGGTTCGCTGGAAATCTTCACCGATGTGGACCTGGCGATCGACCGCGGCTCCAAGGTGGTCATCCTGGGGCTTAACGGCGCCGGCAAGACCACCCTGTTGCGCATGCTCGCCGGCGTGGACGCACCGGACACCGGCGAGGTCATCCCCGGCCACGGGCTCAAGGTGGGCTACTACGCCCAGGAACACGAAACCCTGGACCACGACCGCACCGTGCTCGAGAACATGCGTTCCTCCGCGCCGGACATGAAAGACGCGGAGGTCCGCGGCATCCTGGGCTCGTTCCTGTTCTCGGGAGACGACGTCGACAAGCCCGCCGGCGTCCTCTCCGGCGGTGAGAAGACCCGCCTGGCCCTGGCCACCATCGTGGCTTCCAGCGCCAACGTCCTCCTCCTCGATGAGCCCACCAACAACCTGGACCCCGCCAGCCGCGCCGAAATCCTGGGTGCCCTGCGCAACTACACGGGCGCCGTCGTCCTGGTCAGCCACGACGAAGGCGCGGTGGAGGCCCTCAACCCCGAACGCGTGGTCATGCTGCCGGACGGCGTGGAGGACCTCTGGAACGAGGACTACCTGGACCTGATCACCCTGGCCTAGCGGACGGTCAGTTCCCGGGCCGCGGTCATGCGGAGCAGCTGCTGATAGGTGATGCTGAACATGGAGTTATGGTCGCCTGCTCCGGCCCAGAGGACTTTGTGTTCCTGGAGGCTTGAATCCAGGACAGTCCTGATGCGCGCAGGGTGGCCCACCGGTGCCACGCCGCCCACCTGCTGGCCCGTGTGCTCCAGGACGAAGTCGGGGGAGGCCCGGCGGATCCTGCCGTGACCCAGCTGCCCGGACACCAGCTTCGTGTCCACCCGCGCCGCCCCGCTGGCGAGGATCAGCAGGGGCAGGCCGTCCAGCTCAAAAACCAGGCTGTTGGTGATGGCCGCAACGTCGCACCCCAGTGCTTCCGCCGCCGCCAGGGCGGTGGGGACGCCGGCAGCAAAAGTCCGCACCGTATCCGGTACCCCAGCTTCGACCAGCGCCGAGCGCACCAAGGCGACCGGGCCGGCGTCGTACCCGCTCATTCTCAGAACCCCTGCGCGTCCAGGAGGGCGTCTTCTTCTTCCTCGGCCGTCACCTTAGTGCGCTTCCGCGCTGGTGCCGGCCGACGGCGGGCGGCGGGGACGGCGGAATGGACGGCCCCGTCGGCGGGCGCCTCCTCATCCTCGGCGTCGATCGCGGCGTTGCGCGCCTGCTGCCGCGCCGCATAGCCGAAGCCGACGAACATGAGCACACCGAACGCGAACCACTGCAGGGAGTAGGACAGGTGCGTCCCCTCATCCGTGGACGGTTTTGGGAACGCAACGGGCATATCGGCAACAGCCGGCGTTTCCGAGGCCAGCTGGCCGTACGCCCCGGTGAACACCGGATAACCCAGTTGCGCCGCATAGGTTTGCAGGTCGATGGACGCCAACTGTCCCGTGGGTGCCCCCCGCTGCAGTTCCGGCTCGCCGTGCTTCAAGCGCACGACGGCGGTCACCTCACCGGCCGGGGGCGCCGGCACCGAATCCGGACTGCCGGGATTCTTGTTTCCGATGGGCAGCCAACCCCGGTCGATCACCACGGTTTCGCCGCTGTCCAGCCGGAACGGGACAACAACCTCATAACCCGGTTGGCCGTTGAGGGGCCGGTTCCTCACCACGCGCTGACCGGCGGCGTCGTAGGTCCCCTTGAGCTCAACCTGGGTCCATTCCTTGGCCGGGTCCAGCTGCGCGAACTGGCCCTTCGCCTGGGAGAAAGGGATGGGCGTTGCCGAGTAGTTGTTGACCACCCGGTTGATTTCGGCAAGGGTCTCGGCGCGGCGGTCCATTTGCCAGCGGCCCAGGAAGACGCACGCCGTGGCAAAGATGGCGGCCAGCAGGAGATAGCCCAGCCACTTGCTGGAGAAGAGGAAACGATACATTCAGATATCCCGCTCCAGGGGGCCCGCGTCCGTCTGCAAGGGAAGGGTTTCCTTCCACAGTCCCCGCGTCTGGAGGTAGTCCTCCAGCCATTCGCGGTGCTCGGCGCAGGCCAGCCAGGTCTTCCGCCGCTCGGGAGCGTGGATCTTGGGGTTGTTCCAGAGGAGTTGCCAGGACGCTTCGGACCTGCAGGCCTTCCGTGAGCAGAGCGCCGCCGCCTCCGATGCCATGTCCGATCCTGCTGCGAAATCGAAAAGGCTCATGGCGCCTGCCGCTCCTCTCCCTGTTCCTCGTCGTCTGTTACCAGCTCGCCCTGAAGCACGGCGTTCCCTGCTTCTTCGTCTTCGGCCGGGGGAGCCGGGCTTTCGAGCTCGGCCAGTGGCGCGGAATCGATCAGCAGGTCACTGTGCCCTTCTGCTTTGTCATTGCCGTTGGCTATGACCACCGCCACCCAGGGCAGGAACACCGCGCCGGCCACCGCAATGATCTTGAACCAGCCGTCCACCACGAAAATCATGACCAGGCAAACCATGCGGATGCCCATTGCCAGGGCGTACTTGATCATCCGCTGGCGCATATCCTCCGAGTGCGCTCCAGCTGCTTCGGTAATGCTGTGTACCTCGGTATCGCCGGAGAACCGGCCCGGTTCTCCGGGCGCGGAATGTCCCGCATGGTTTTCAAGGGTCACGGTGAATAATCACGCTCCAAAGGCTTCCCTCAATTCTCGCACCATCGGCAGTGCTGCCCAAACCCGTACCGGGCCTGCCGCTAAGATCGGAGGCAGCCCAAACCACTCACTGCAACCGCGGCCCAGCCTGCCGCAGAAAACCGGAGCCCTCTATGACTGAAGCAGTTTCCGCAGCCCGCAGCGTCCTGATCACCGGCGGAAACCGCGGTATCGGCCTGGCCATCGCACAGGCATTCCTGGCCAACGGCGACAAAGTGGCCGTGACCTACCGCAGTGAATCGCAGCTGCCGGAGGGAATCCTCGGCGTCAAGGCCGACGTGACCGACGAGGCTTCCGTGGACGCAGCCTTCAAGGAAGTGGAAGCCGCCCACGGCCCCGTGGAAGTCCTGGTGGCCAACGCCGGCATCACCAAGGACACCCTGCTGCTGCGCATGAGCGAGGACGACTTCACCTCTGTCATCGATACCAACCTCACCGGCGCGTTCCGCGTCATCAAGCGCGCGTCCAAAGGGATGATCCGGCTCCGCAAGGGCCGCGTGGTCCTGATCTCCTCGGTGTCCGGCCTGTATGGCGCTCCCGGCCAGATCAACTACTCCGCGTCCAAAGCCGGACTGGTGGGCATCGCCCGGTCCCTCACGCGCGAACTTGGTTCACGCGGCATCACCGCCAACGTGGTGGCCCCCGGTTTCATCAACACCGACATGACCGCCGAACTCCCCGAGGCAACCCAGAAGGACTACCTGGCCAGCATCCCGGCCGGCCGCTTCGCCGAAGCGTCCGAGGTTGCCAACGTGGTCCGCTGGATCGCCAGCGACGAAGCCGCCTACATCTCCGGGGCCGTCATCCCGGTGGACGGCGGCCTGGGCATGGGGCACTGACCGGTCCTGCCTGGCCCTGCAGTGCACTAGGCCGGTGGCGCTTATTTGTCGAGGTCGGACAAAGGCATTGGGAACAGCCGCTGGCATGATGGACTGCAGGCCACAACGATTTGGATGTTTCGAACAAAGGAAGCTCGTATGGGACTGCTGGACAACAAGACGGCCATCGTCACCGGATCATCGCGGGGCATCGGCGCCGACGTAGCCAAGATCCTCGCCTCGGAAGGGGCCGCCGTCGTCGTCAATTACCGCCAGAAGGCGCCCCGCGCCAACAAAGTGGTACAGGGAATCGAGGCTGACGGCGGCCGGGCGGTAGCCATCGGTGCCGACCTCACCACGCAGGAAGGCGTGCAGGCGCTGGCCAGCGCGGCCATGGAAAACTTCGGGTCCCTGGACATCCTGGTCCTGAATGCCTCCGGCGGCATGGAAACGGGGATGGGGGAGGACTACGCGCTCAAACTGAACCGCGACGCGCAGGTCAACATGCTCAACGCCGCCGTGCCCCTCATGCGGGAAGGCTCCCGCGTGGTGTTCGTCACCAGCCACCAGGCCCACTTCATCAACACCGTTCCCACCATGGAAGCCT
This sequence comes from Pseudarthrobacter sp. NPDC058196, assembly GCF_042882685.1. Classification (NCBI taxonomy): domain Bacteria; kingdom Bacillati; phylum Actinomycetota; class Actinomycetes; order Micrococcales; family Micrococcaceae; genus Pseudarthrobacter; species Pseudarthrobacter sp. NPDC058196. The sequence goes on along the minus strand of NZ_JBHVVN010000006.1, from coordinate 62,439 downwards.
ACGAGCCCGTTGCCCGCAGCAAGCGCGCCGGTGAGGACGCCCTCCGGGAGCTGATCCCCAACCTCGCGGAGAAGGGCATCTCCCTGGTGGTGGTCTCCGGGGACATGATCGAAGGGACCGTCACCGCCACGCTCCTGGACCGCTCCACGCCAGGTGCCATCGAGGCACGCCGCGCCGAAGCCGGGAAGCTGTACTCCGTGGAGGAATTCGCCCAGGTTGTGGCCAGTATGGCAACGGCCGACGTCGAGTCCGGCCACACCGAGTATGCCGGCGGCGCAGACTACTTCGGCAAGGGCGTCCAGTAACCGCCCGCTGTTCCACCCCTTAAACCCCTGATGGGCTCCGCCAAGCGGAGCCCATCAGGGGTTTAACAGGGACTCAGACCCCAGCGACGTAGCGGACGGCGTCCAGGTACGGCATGTTCACTGCGGCATCCGCTACCGCCCTGACGGCCGGCTTGGCGTTGAACGCCACCCCGATGCCGGCGGCGCCGAGCATGTCCAGGTCGTTGGCGCCGTCACCTACGGCAACGGTGTGCTCGAGGGCGATGCCCTCCGCCGCGGCCCACTCGCGCAGGTACTTCTCCTTCGCAGCCCGGTCCACCACCGCACCGAGCACCTTGCCGGTGAGCGCACCGTCCACGATTTCCAGTTCGTTGGCCTGCCAGTAGTCCAGGCCAAGGTCCGCTGCGATCGGCGCGAGGATCTGGTTGAAGCCACCGGAGACCACAGCCACCACCTGGCCTGCGGCCTTGAATGCGGCAACCAGTTCGGCGGCACCTTCGCTGAGTTTCACCTCGTGGCGGACGGAATTGACGACGTCGGCCGGCAGCCCTGCGAGGACCGCCACCCGGGCGTGGAGGGACTGCGCGAAATCCAGTTCCCCGCGCATGGCGGCCTCGGTCACGGCGGCCACTTCCTCCCGCTTGCCGGCGTACGCCGCCAGGAGCTCGATAACCTCCTGCTGGATCAAGGTGGAATCGACGTCCATGATCAGCAGCTTCCGTTCGGCGGCACGCAGCCCGGCCGGCACCAGGGCGGTGTCAAAACCCTCGATCGCGGCCTCCGCCACCGCCCGCCGCAGGCCCGCGAGCCCGGCCGCCGTGGCGTCCGGAAGCGCGAGCTCGGCCACGGACACCTGGTAGCGCTCGTCACCCAGTCCTGTCTCCGACAGCACCACGGCGCCCTGTGAAGCAAGGACGGAACGCAGCTGCTCCAGCCCGTTGGGGGTCAAATTTTGGCCATAGCTGACCGCAGTCACGTTCGAAGTCATGCCTGCAATCTTATCGAGCGCCAAGGGGGTCCCCTGAATTCATTGCGTGCCCTCCTGCCGGGGCTCCCTGGGACCTTCACACCGGTTATCAGTCATCATCTTTTTTGTCCTAGTGTCTATTCCTATGAGTGATGTTCTGGAATTGGACTCCGTCAGCGTTGTCCGAGGTAAAAAGACCCTGCTGGACAAGGTCGACTGGCAGGTCAACGAGGGCGAACGGTGGGTCATCCTTGGCCCCAACGGCGCCGGCAAAACCACCCTCCTCCAGATTGCGGCAGCCCGGCTCCACCCCAGCAGCGGCACCGCAGGCATCCTTGACGAAGTCCTTGGCCGGGTGGACGTCTTCGAGCTCCGGCCACGCATCGGCCTGTCCTCGGCAGCCCTGGCCACCCAGATCCCCGAGCATGAGAACGTCCTCAACGTGGTGGTCACCGCGGCGTACGGCGTCACCGGCCGCTGGCGGGAAGGGTACGAACGCGACGACGAACGGCGCGCCTTCCGGCTGTTGAACGACTGGGGCATGGGACCGCTGCTCAACCGGACCTTCGCCACCCTGTCCGAGGGGGAGCGGAAGCGCGTCCAGATCGCCCGCGCCCTGATGACCGATCCCGAGCTGCTGCTGCTGGATGAGCCGGGTGCCGGCCTGGACCTTGGCGGGCGTGAAGAACTGGTCCACAAGCTTGGCGAGCTTGCCCGCGACGAGGCAGCTCCGGCCATGGTCCTGGTCACCCACCACCTCGAAGAAGTGCCTCCCGGCTTCACTCACGCCATGCTGCTCAGGGACGGCGGCGTGGTGGCCGCCGGGCCCATCACCGAGGTCCTCACCGAAGAACACCTGAGCACCACTTTCGGCCTTCGCCTGGACGTGTCCGAAAACGCAGGCCGTTACACAGCAACAGCCCGCCGCTAAGCCACGCCTGCCGAACGGTTGTGGAATTCTTCAGCAGCACCATTGTGTTCATCGCCGGCCTGTGGGCCGGCACCATCAACGCAGTAGTTGGCTCCGGGACACTGGTCACCTTCCCCGTACTCATCGCCCTGGGGGTGGCCCCGGTCGTAGCCTCCATGAGCAACGCCATGGGACTCGTGGCCGGTACTGCGGCCGGTGCGTTCGGCTACCGCCGGGAGCTCGCAGGACGGGGCCGCCAGGTCCTCCGCCTCCTGCCGGCGTCGGTCCTTGGCGGCATCACCGGGGCCTGGCTGCTGCTGCACCTGCCCGAACAGGTCTTCCACTACGTCGCACCCGTGCTCCTGGTACTGGCGCTGCTGATGGTGGTCTTCCAGCCCAGGCTCCAGGACTGGGTCCGCAACCGCGAGACCAATCCGGAGCACGCCGTACGGGACAAACGCCACGGAATCCTCCTGGTGGTGCTCGTATACCTGGCCGGCGTGTACGGCGGCTACTTCGTCGCGGCACAAGGAATCCTGCTGGTAGGCATCCTCGGGGTGTTCCTCACCGGGACCATCCAGAACGCCAACGCCATGAAGAACATCCTGGTCCTCGGCGTGAACATGGTGGCCGCCATCTCCTACCTGGTCTTCGCCTTTGACCGGATCAACTGGCTGGTGGTGCTGCTGATCGCCGTCAGTTCAACCATCGGCGGACTGATGGGATCGAAGGTGGGCCGGAAGCTCTCGCCGCGCGTCCTCCGGGCGGTCATCTTCAGCCTGGGCATCGTGGCACTGGGCGTCATGATCGCCAACCTGCTGAAATAATCACCCGGTGACCTTCCACTACCTCGAATCCGCCGATGACCCGCGCGTGAGCGACTACACCACGCTGACCGACGTCCACCTGCGCAAGCTCCGCGAGCCTGCCGAGGGGATGTATATCGCCGAATCGTCGCGGGTCCTCCGCCGCGCCCTGGCGGCAGGCCATGCGCCGCGCTCATTCTTCCTGGCCGAGAAGTGGATGGCGGACCTTGACGACGTCTTCCAGGCCTACCCTGACGTTCCCGCGTATATTGGCTCGGCCGCCCTGCTGGAGGAAATCACCGGCTTCCACCTGCACCGGGGGGCGATGGCGGCGATGCAGCGCCCGGCCCCGGTGGCCCTTCCGGAGCTCCTCGCCGGGGCACGCCGCGTGGCCGTGCTGGAGGACATTGTGGACCACACCAATGTGGGTGCGATTTTCCGCTCAGCCGCAGCCTTGGATATTGACGCCGTGCTCGTCTCGCCGCGGTGCGGCGATCCGCTCTACCGCCGGAGCGTGCGGGTCAGCATGGGCACCGTATTCCAGGTGCCCTGGGCGCGCCTGCACGACTGGCCCGGGGACCTGCAAGTACTTAAGGACCACGGATTCACGGTCGCCGCGCTGGAGCTGACGCCGGACGCCGAGGACGTCGACGCCGTGGCAGCCCGCAATCCGGACAAGCTCGCCCTGGTGCTCGGCACCGAAGGCGCAGGCATGAGCGCCGGCACCCTGGCCGCCGTCGACCTCGCCGTCAAAATCCCGATGCGCAACGGCGTGGATTCCCTCAATGTGGCCGCGGCGTCCGCCGTGGCGTTCTGGGAGTTGCGCGCACGCGGGTGACCTGCGTCTTCGCGGGGGCGCCGGTTCGTCAGCCCCCTCCGCTTGGTCTATGATGGATAGCTGGTTGTCCTGCTTTTTCAGCTTCGGCTGATCCGACAGATTCCAGCCATCCCATTCATACCTGGCAACTGGCAAAATCCAGTTGCGCGAACAAAGGTCCCATTATGAAGTCTGATACCCACCCGAAGTACGAAGCTGTTGTCTTCAACGACTTGGCCTCCGGCACCAAGTTCCTGACCCGCTCCACCGTGTCTTCCTCCAAGACCATCGAGTGGGAAGACGGCAACACCTACCCGGTCATCGACGTCGAAATCTCTTCCGAGTCCCACCCGTTCTACACGGGCAAGCAGCGCATCATGGACTCTGCAGGCCGCGTCGAGCGCTTCAACGCTCGCTTCAAGGGCTTCGGCGGCAAGAAGTAATTCCTTCGCCCAAGCTTTTTGCAGGACGCCCGCACCGGAAACGGTGCGGGCGTTTTGCGTTAACCGCGCGCCCGTTTTCTGGGGCAGGATGGGAAGCATGAGCCAGCCCCTTACTGCCACTGATCCTGCCGGTGCCCGGCGACTGCACGGCGAATACAAGGTCCCCGGCGGCAAGCTCGTTGTGGTTGACCTTGCCGTCGAGGACGGCGCCCTGGCGGAGGTCTCCGTCAGCGGCGACTTCTTCCTCGAACCCGACGAAGCCCTGGAGGATATCAACCGGGCACTGACCGGACTGCCCGAGGCGACGACGGCCGCGGACCTCGCCGCTGCCGTCACGGCGGCTCTGCCGGCCGGGGCCGTGCTGTTCGGCTTTTCCGCGGACGCCGTGGCCGTGACCGTCCGCCGCGCGCTTGCCAAGGCAACCTCCTGGACGGATCACCAATGGAACGTCATCGCGCCCACGGTGCTCCCGACGGAAATCAACGTTGCCCTGGACGAGGTTCTCGCCGAGGCCGTCGGCACCGGGGAGCGGACTCCCACCCTCCGGTTCTGGGACTGGCAGGAACCCTCCGTGGTGATCGGCAGCTTCCAGTCCGTCCAGAACGAGGTGGATCCCGGCGGCGTGGCCAAGCACGGCATCAACGTGGTCCGGCGGATCAGCGGCGGCGGCGCGATGTTCATGGAGGCCGGCAACTGCATCACGTACTCGCTCTACCTGCCACAGACGCTGGTGGACGGGCTGAGCTTCGCCGACTCCTACCCGTTCCTGGACGCCTGGGTCATGGCGGCGCTGGAGAAGCTCGGTATCAACGCGTTCTACGTCCCCCTCAACGACATCGCCACGGATCAGGGAAAGATCGGCGGCGCCGCGCAGAAACGCCTGGCCAACGGGGGAATGCTGCACCACGTGACCATGAGCTATGACATCGACGCCGACAAGATGGTCGAGGTCCTCCGGATCGGCAAGGAAAAACTCTCTGACAAGGGCACACGCAGCGCAAAGAAACGCGTCGATCCGCTGCGCCGGCAGACGGGCCTTGCCCGGATGGCGATCATCGAATCGATGATCGAAGTGTTCAGTGAGCGCTACGGGGCCGCCCCGTCACAGCTGGCCGGGCACGAGCTGGCAGCCGCCGAGGAACGCGTGGCCGCTAAATTCGGCACCGAGGAGTGGCTCTACCGGGTCCCGTAGCCTGACGGCGGTTACCCGCCGACCGATGAAGGAACGCCCGCTGCCTGCGCCGTGAGCGCCCGCAGCAGGTGGCTTCGCTGTTCGATGATGATCCGGCGCAGGGCGCGCGGTGCATCCTCGTTGGCCGCCAGCCAGTCATCCGTCCGCCGCACCACTGCATGCTTTTCCGGAGCCGTGCCCCCGGCCAGGTCCTGCGATGACGGGTAGAGCCCGCGCACGATCCGGCTGGCGATTTCGATGCTCCGCTCAGCCCAAACGGTCCGCAGGCAATCGAAGTACGGGCCGATGTACGGATCCAGCAACTGTGCCGGTGCCGTGCTGAACCCATTGATGGTGGCTGTCAGCAGCTGGTTGGATAGCTCGTTTTCCTTCACGGCGGCGTCCCAGGCCGCCGCTTTCACGCCGGCTTCGGGGCGGGATGCCATGGCGGTGGCGTGGCCGGTACGGCCGGAGGCTGTGGTGTCCCGGGCAAGTTCGGCGTCGAGCTCGGCAGCGGTGGCCTGTCCATTGGCCGCCAGCGCGTGCCACAGCTGCCACCGCAGTTCAGCGTCGACTGTCAGGCCCGGCACGGGAACTGAGCCGTCCAGCAGGCCGCGGAGCCGCGGGAGCATGGCGGGATCGTGCCGGCTGAAGCCCGCCAAGGTCCGCGCCCAGGCCAGTTGCTGGTCCGAACCCGGCGTGGCCCGGTCCAGTTCGGCTGCCGCGGTGGCGAGGAAGGACGCACGGACCGCGTCCCTGGCTGCCGGTGGGACGTAGTGTTCGACGGCGGTGGCCGCGTTGTCGAGGATGTTCAACAGCACGCCGATTCCGGTCTCGGCGCGCGCGAACGCGGCTACGGCGTCAACATAGAGGGCGGCAGGGCTTTGCGCGTCGCGGGCAGAGTTCCACAAGGCCGTCCAGCAGAGGGCGCGGGCCATGGGATCGGCGATCCGGTCCAGGGAGGCGCGGACGGTGGCCAGGGAGTCCGGGTCCAGCCGTACCTTGGCGTACGTCAGGTCGTCATCGTTGACCAGGATGAGGGCAGGCCGTGGCTGGCCGGCAAGCTGGGGGAGTTCCGTCCTGGCGCCGGCCACGTCGGTTTCGATGCTCCCGGTCCGGACCAGGGCGCCGTTGCCGTCGAAATCGTAGGAGCCGATGCGAAGCCGGTGCGGGCGCAGCTCTTCGCGTCCGGTGACCGGGTCCACTGCCTCCTGGACGATTTCCACACCTGCCAGCCAGCCGTCGTCGGACCCCCCGGCGCCCACCTGCAGGGACAGGGTGGAGATCCCGGAGGTCTGCAGCCACTGGCGGGCCCAACCGGTCAAATCCCGGCCGGAAGCGGCCTGCAGGGACTCGAGGAGATCGGCCAGCGTGGTGTTTCCGTAGGCATGGTTGCGGAAATACTCCCGCGATCCGGCGACGAAGGCGTCAAAGCCGACGTAGGCCACCAACTGCTTCAGGACCGAGGCGCCCTTGGCGTAGGTGATGCCGTCGAAGTTCTGCTTGGCGGCTTCGAGGTCGGGGATGTCCGCCACGATCGGGTGCGTGGTGGGGAGCTGGTCCTGCACATAGGCCCAAGCCTTGCGCTTGTTGGCGAAGTTGACCCAGGCGGTGTCCCAGCCAGTGGCCTGGTCCACGCCCAGGGTGCCCATGTAGTCGGCGAACGACTCCTTGAGCCAGAGATCGTCCCACCACTGCATGGTCACGAGGTCGCCGAACCACATGTGCGCCATCTCGTGCATCAGGGTGTTGGCCCGGGCCTGGTACTGCGCATCCGTGGCGCGGGACGTGAAGACGTAGCTTTCCGTGAAGGTGACCAGGCCGGGATTTTCCATGGCGCCCAGGTTGTACTCGGGCACGAATGCCTGGTCGTACTTCCCCCACGGATAAGGGAAGTCGAAGAGGCGGTTGAAGAAGTCCAGGCCTGCCTTGGTCAGCCCGAACAGCGCCTCCGGGTCAAAGGACGCCGCCATGGACGCCCGGCAGTAGAGTGCCAGCGGCACGTCCAGCCGGGTGCCGTCGTCGAGCGTTGCCTTCCAGCGGTCCTCTGCCTTGAAGTAGGGGCCGGCAAGGACGGTGGTGATGTACGTGGACATGGGCAGCGTGGTGGAAAAGTCCCACCGCGCTGTGGCCGGATCGCTGGTCAGCAGGGTGCGGTTCACCTCGGCGCCGTTGGATGCCACCTGCCAGTGGGCCGGCGCCGTCACATGGAACGTGTAGGTGGCTTTGAGGTCCGGCTGCTCGAAGTTGGCGAAGACCCGGCGAGCGTCGGCCGGCTCGTACTGGGTGTAGAGGTAGCACTGGCCGTCGGCCGGGTCCACGAACCGGTGCATGCCTTCGCCCGAGCGGCTGTACAGCGCCGTGCCGGTAACGGTCACCTGGTTCTCGGCCCGCAGGTTGTCCAGCCGGATCCGGGCGCCATCCACTATGTCCGCCACCGGCAGGCCCTTGCCGTTGAGGAACACGCTGTGCACTTCGCTGCCAATGAAATCCAGGAACGTGCTGGCGCCGGGCTCTGAAGCCGTGAAGTTGATGACGCTGCGGCTTGTATACCCTGCGACGGCCGGATCCGCCGCTTGCCGCACATCCAGCGAGACGTCGTAACTGGTGGTGCTGATCAGGACTGAACGTTCAGCGGCTTCGCGGCGCTGCAGATTCTCATGTGACACCCGGATATCTAATCATGGTGCCGTTTGATTGACTCAGCCCGCGATAACGAAGGCGGCCGCGAGGCCCAGCACCGCAATCAGGAGCCAGGAGGCGAGGGCTGCCAGGAGCGCCTGCGCACCCGTATGCAGCAGGGTGCGGATCCGCACCGCGGAGCCCAGCCCGAACAAGGCCGCGCCCAGGAGGATGTCCTGGACGGCGGCACCGGCCTCGAGCCAGCCGGCGGCCAGCCAGCCCGTTGACCGCAGCGCCACCATGGCAACGAACCCGAGGACAAACAACGGCACCAGCGGCGGCCTTGTCGACGTCGAACCGTCCGTGGCCGCCGGGGGCCGGGCGCCGCGGCGGTGGTGTGCGCCCGCCAGCGCGGCAACGGGGGCCAGCAGCAGGACCCGGGTGAGCTTGACGACGACGGCGATCGCCAGCGCCGCGGTGCCGGCGGTTTGCGCCGTGGCCACCACCTGGCCAACGTCGTGCACCGAGGCACCCGTCCAGGCGCCGAAGACGGCTGCCGAAAGCCCCAACGGATGGGAAAGCAGGGGAAGGACACCGATGGCCAGGGTTCCGCAGAGGGTCACCAGGGCGACCGGCAGGACGGTATCCGCGTGCCGGATGCGGCGGACGGCGGCCATGGCGCCGATCGCCGAGGCGCCGCAGATGGAGAACCCCGTGGCCACCAGGAGCGATGTCACCGGCGGCAGGCGGAAAAGTCGGGAGATCGCGTAAGTCCCGCCGAAGCTGGCAGCCACGACGCCCACGATGAGGACCAGCGCCGGCCAGCCCAGGCTGAGGACGTCCATGACGCTGACTTTCAGGCCCAGGAGCACGATCCCGCCGCGCATCAGGTGCTTGCCGGCGAAGTCCAGGCCCGGCCGGGCGCGGCCCGCCGTCCAGGCTCCCGTTCCCGGCAGGTTGGCGGCCAGGACGCCGAGGACCACAGCCACGGTCATGGCCGGCAGCGCCGGGACCAGTCCGTGCACTAGGAACGCGGCCGCAACGGCGGCCGCGGCGGTCAGGAAGCCTGCGATGAGCCGAACCAGCGGGCGCCAGGAGCCGCCGTGGCCCGGCGCTGGGAGGCTTCTGCTGACTGGCACTCACCTACTGTGCCCGAAGAGGCCCGTAAAGTACGAACCGGGCCATCGGCGCCAACACGCCAGAATGGATGGCAGTAATGAATTCGAAACAAAAAGATGGTTGGCTATTGGACATGTCAGACCTATTCCAGGATTACTCCGAGGCCGCGGGCCGCACCGGGGCCTACGACGAGATGTTCGCCCCCGGCCAGCAGGCCAGGGACTCGTACGGGCAGGTGGCGGACGCCCTCCGGAAGCTCTCGCTGGCGGACGTGAGTGCGCGCGCGGACTCGATGGCCCGAACCTTCCTGGACCGCGGTGTCACGTTCGACTACGCGGGCGAGGAACGGCCCTTTCCGCTGGACATCGTTCCCCGTGTCATCCCGGCAGCGGAGTGGAGCGTCCTGGAACGCGGCGTCGCCCAGCGCGTCCGCGCCCTTGAGGCGTTCCTGAACGACGTCTACGACAAGATGACGGTCGTCTCCGACGGCGTCATCCCGCGCCAGCTCGTGACCACCAGTGCACACTTCCACCGCCAGGTCCACGGCTTTGAACCCGCCGGCGGGGTCCGGGTCCACATTTCCGGCATCGACGTCGTCCGCGACGCCGCCGGCACCTTCCGCGTCCTGGAAGACAACGTCCGGGTTCCCTCCGGTGTGAGCTATGTCCTGGAGAACCGCCGCGCTATGGCCAAGGGCCTGCCCGAAGCCTTCGGCCAGCAGCTCATCAGGCCCGTCGAAGAGTATCCCCGCCGGCTGCTCTCGGCCCTGCGCAAGACCGCACCGGCCGGAGTCGACGATCCCACCGTCGTCGTACTCACCCCCGGGGTGTTCAACAGCGCCTACTTTGAACACACGCTCCTGGCCGGGCTCATGGGCGTGGAACTGGTGGAAGGCCGTGACCTCATCTGCCGCGGCAACCGCGTCTACATGCGCACCACCGCGGGCGAACAGCGCGTGGATGTCATCTACAAGCGGATCGACGACGACTTCCTGGACCCGCTGCAGTTCCGCTCCGATTCCATGCTCGGCTGCCCCGGCCTGGTCAACGCCGCCCGCGCCGGCGGCGTCACCATCGCCAACGCCGTGGGCAATGGCGTGGCGGACGACAAACTGGTTTACAGTTACGTCCCTGACCTGATCCGCTACTACCTCAGCGAGGAACCCATCATCGCGAACGTGGATACCTTCCGCCTCGAGGAGAAGGAGGCCAGGGAGTACACCCTGGACAACCTCGCCGAACTGGTGGTCAAACCGGTGGACGGGTCCGGCGGCAAGGGCCTGGTCATCGGCCCGGACGCCTCCAAGGATGAACTGGACGCCCTCCGCCAGCGGGTCATCGCAGATCCGCGCGGCTGGATCGCCCAACCCGTGCTGCAACTTTCGACCGTCCCCACACTCGGCGGGGACAAGTTCGGCCCGCGGCACGTGGACCTGAGGCCCTTTGCCGTGAACGACGGCGAGAATGTCTGGGTGCTCCCCGGCGGGCTCACCCGGGTGGCGCTTAAGGAAGGATCCCTGATCGTCAATTCAAGCCAGGGCGGCGGATCCAAGGACACCTGGGTCCTGGCGGATTCACCGCAAATGCCGGTGGAAACTGTTCCCCGCCAGTCCGTCACCGTCCGTGAACGGGTCTCCGTGTGGCCGGTGGAAAGCAACTGGCGCGACCGCCAGTCGGAGCAGCAGCAGTGAGCCGGGCCGCCGTCGGGCATTTTTCTTTCAACGTTCCGGACGCGCAGGAGGTAGCCGCGAATGCTTAGCCGTATTGCCGAGTCCTTGTTTTGGATTGGCCGCTATGTGGAGCGGGCGGACGGTACCGCCCGCATCCTGGATGTGCACCTGGAACGCCTGAACCACCTCCCCATGGAGGAACGCCGGAGCGTCGCCCAGGAACTCCTGGCGGTGATGGGAGCCCGGCCGCAGAGCGAAGACTTTGGGCTGCCCGAGCTGCTGCACGCGCTGGCCTATGACAAGACGAGTGCCACGTCCATCGCCGGATCCCTCGGGGCAGCCCGGGAGAACGCCCGCCGTGCCCGGGAAACCGTCTCGTCCGGTCTGTGGGAAAGCCTGAACACCACCTACTACGGGCTCAGCCAGCACCGCAAGGACGTGGTGGGCACTTACCGCTTCTGCAACTGGACGCTGGAACGGACGGCCATGGTCAGCGGCCTGGCCGACACCACCGTCAGCCACGACGAAAGCTGGCTCTTCCTGGTTCTGGGCCGTTCCCTGGAACGCGCCGACATGACGGCGCGGATGCTGTCCACCCGCGACGTACTCTCTGCGGGCATGTCCTGGGTCAACATGCTCCGCTGCGCCGGCGCCTACGAATCGTTCCTGCGTACCCGGCGGGCGGCGTTCGGTGACCAGCACGCGGCCGAATTCCTGCTCCTGGACCGGCTGTTCCCGCGGTCGATTGTCTACGCGTTGCGCGATGCCGACGAGTGCCTGGCCAAGCTGGATCCGTCAGCCCAGCGGGTGGGGTTCATCAACGACGCCCGCCGCATCGTTGGCCAGGCCCGGACCTTCCTCGAGTTCCACCGGACGGATGATCTCATGTCCGAACTGCCCGAGCACATGGAGCGGGTGCAGAAGGCCGTGTCCCAGGCCTCGGATGCCATTTCCCGTAAGTACTTCAATCAGGCGGACGAACTTGCCTGGGTGGGAGAAGTGTCATGACCCGGTTGAGCATCGTCCACAGGACGGCCTACAAGTACAACAAGCGGGTGACGCTGTCCTACAACGAAGCCCGGATGACGCCGCTGACGGACTCCCAGCAGGTAGTGCTGGAATCCGTGGTCAAGGTCTCCCCTTCGCAGGCTGCCGTCAGCACCTACCGTGACTACTGGGGCACCCGGGTGACGGCGTTTGACATGCAGATGCCGCACGAGCACCTTGAGGTGGTTTCCAACATCACCGTCGAGGTGCACCGGGCCGAAAAGATCCCCACCGAGGCGGACATCGTGGGTTGGGATGTCCTGGCATCGCCGGACACCCTGAACACATTCAGCGACTGGCTGCCGCAGTCCCGGCTGAGCGGCCCCGGTGAAGAAGTGCTGGGCATCGTTCCCGGAGTGGTGGCCGGCAAGAACCCGCACGAGGCGGCCATGGCGGTCTTTGCCTGGATGCGGGGCGAAATGACGTATATGTCCGGCTCCACCGCCGTGACCACCAACGCGGAAGAAGCCTGGGGCCAGCGCCAGGGCGTCTGCCAGGACCTGGCCCACCTCGCCATCGGTGCACTGCGGAGCTGCGGCATTCCGGCCCGGTATGTTTCGGGATACCTGCACCCGCGGTCCAGCGCCGGGATCGGCGAGACTGTCGCCGGGCAGTCGCATGCCTGGCTGGAGTGGTGGGACGGGGACTGGCGCAGCTGGGACCCCACCAACCACAAGCCTGCCGGGGACTTCCACGTCACGGTGGCGCGGGGCCGGGACTACCGCGACGTGCCTCCGCTCAAGGGCATCCTGTCCGGCGGTGGCGGCTCCGCCCTCAACGTGAGCGTCGAGATCACCCAGCTCGCCTGACCACGGCGCCCCCGGCCGTTGCGGCCGGGGGATGGGCCGGCGTCGTCCTATTCCAGTGCCGTCCTGGCGGAACTGGAGATTTGCGTCCACCAGGTCATCGGATCGGTGACCTTGAAGCGGCGTCCCGTCATGGAGTCCGGGGTGACGCGCACGAACGCATCCTTGCGTCCTGCCTGCCAGGGAAAGAGGTAGAGGCGGGAGGTGTCGAGGACCTCTTCGGTGCTTTTGACCAGGGCGGCTGTCCCCTTGATCACCACGCTCCACGCCAGGCCTGTGTCCGGGTCCACGCCGTCTGCCTCCACAGCGACGGCGGCATCCTCACCGGTGGCTGCGGAGAGCTTGGTGCCCTGGCCGGTGCGGAACACCAGCGTGCCGCCGTCCACCGTGTAATTGACCGGAAAAATATCCGGCCGCCCGTCCGCCAGCACGGCGAGCCTGCCCACGGAGACGGTCCGCAGCAATGCCCAGCAATCGTGGTGTTCCAGGTTCTCCACTTGGGTAGATGACTCGTTGCTCATGCCGTGAGCATACGCCCATCACCAGGGGCTGGGCTTGTAATCCTTGAGGAAGACACCGTACTGGTCCTCACCGCTTTCGCCCATGACGATCGGATCGTAGACCCGGGCGGCGCCGTCCACCAGGTCCAGGGGAGCGTGGAACCCTTCCTCCATCAGCCGGACCTTGGTGAAGTGGGGCCGCTCGTCGGTGATCCACCCGGTGTCCACGGCGGTCATCAGGATGCCGTCGGTGTCCAGCATTTCCTGGGCGCTGGTGCGCGTCATCATGTTCAGCGCGGCCTTGGCCATGTTGGTGTGCGGGTGTCCCGGTCCCTTGTACGCCCGTGAGAACTGGCCTTCCATGGCGGAGACGTTCACGATGTACTTCCGGCGCGCCGTGGACCGCTTCATGGCCCCTCGAAGGCGGCTGACCAGCAGGAACGGGGCCGTGACGTTGCAGAGCTGGACTTCGAGCATTTCCAGCGGATCCACCTCGTCCACCACCTGGGTCCAGCTGTTGATGGTGGCCAGGTCCGGAACCAGCCCGCCGGCGTCGATGGCCGTCCCGGACGCAATCCGTTCCAGTGACGCCGAGCCGGTGGACAGGGCCAGCGACGTGATCGCATCGCCGGCCAGGACCGGGTGCTCTGTGACGCTGCCGGCCAAGGCCAGCGGGTGCTTGTCATGGGCGTGGCCGAAGGTCAGCAGCTCCGGACCGCCGTTGGCGTATTCCAGGGCCGGGGGCAACGGCTCATCCTCGGCATCCACCAGCGGCTTGTAGGCATTGCCTGACCGCCGGACGGTCTGCGCCGCGTTGTTGATGATGATGTCCAGCGGCCCGGCGTCATCCAGCGAATCAGTCAATGCCATCACCTGGGCCGGATCACGGAGGTCGATGCCCACGATCCGGAGCCGGTGCAGCCAGTCGGCGCTGTCCTCCATGGCGGCGAACCGGCGTGCGGCGTCCTTGGGGAAGCGGGTGGTGATGGTGGTATGGGCACCGTCCCGGAGCAGCCGGAGGGCGATGTACATCCCGATCTTGGCGCGGCCGCCGGTGAGCAGCGCACGCCGGCCGGTGAGGTCGGTGCGTGCGTCGCGTTTGCTGTGGCTGAAGGCCGCGCATTCGGGGCAGAGCTGGTGGTAGAAGGCGTCCACCTGGGTGTAGTGCTGCTTGCAGATGTAGCACGGGCGTGACCGGATGAGGTGGCCGGCGATGTTTCCGGTGGCAGACGTAGCCAGTTTGTTGCCGCGGGTTTCGTCGTCAATCCGGTCCGGGGCAGCGGTGGCGGTCTGGGCGATGACTGCCCGGTCGGCTTCGGCAATGGAGTCGCGCTTGGTGACCCTGCGGTGGCGCTTGACGGCCTTGAACATCTTTCCGGTGGCGCGGCGCACCGAAACGTAGTCGGGGTGCTCCTCGTCGTACGCGTGGATCGTATTCAGGACCTTGAGGCAGGCCTGGATTTCCTCAGGGGTCAGATCGGGGGAGCTCATTAGTCAAATTTTACAGCGTACGGCGCGGGCCGGAGCACCGTCCTGGTGCTCCGGCCCGCGCCGTACGTTCTTCCCCTCAGGAGTCGGTCAGGACACCCGGGCGTCGTCCGGTGATGCCTGCGCCGCGGCCGCCGCGTGCGTCCCGGCAACCTTGCCCACGGTCTCGCGGACCTCGGGGTACTGGTCCGCCGCAGCTTTGACGGCGTTGGGCATGAGCCCCAGGTGTTGGGCGGCCAGCTGCCGTTCGTCGTCGCCGGGTTCCGGTACTTCCTGGCCTTTGGCCAGGACGGTGATGCCGGATTCGGTGACCTTGAATCCACGCGCCCGGTCCAGGTCCGGGTCCAGGCCGATGGCGGCTCCTGCCGGCACCTTGACGTTCTTGTCCAGGATGGCGCGGTTGATCACGGCGCCCGCTCCAACCTGCACCTTGTCCATCAGGACCGAATCGGTGACCCTGGCGCTCGTGGCCACATAGACATCGTTGGACAGGACGGAGCCTTCAACGATGCCGCCGGAGATGACCACGCCGCTGGCCACGATGGAATCCAGGGCCGTTCCGACCGTGTTGTTGTCGCCCCGGACGAACTTCGCGGGCGGCGAGATGCTCTGCCGGGTGTAGATGGGCCACTCGGAGTTGTACAGGTTGAACACCGGCATCGGGGAGATGAGGTCCATGTGGGCGTCATAGAAGGAATCGATGGTGCCCACGTCGCGCCAGTAGGTGCGGTCTCGGTCGGTGGAGCCGGGAATGTCGTTGAGCGTGAAGTCGTAGACACCGGCTTCGCCGCGGTTGACGAAGTAGGGGATGATGTCGCCGCCCATGTCGTGCTTGGTGTCCAGCCGCTCGGCATCCACATGCAGGGCTGCCACCAGGGCGTCGGCGTCGAACACGTAGTTGCCCATGGAGGCCAGGAACTGGGAAGGGTCCGCGGCCAGGCCCGGCGTGCTTGCCGGCTTTTCGACGAACGCGGCGATCTTCTGGGAATCGTTCTGGTCCACTTCGATGACGCCGAATTGATCGGCCATGTGCAGCGGCTGCCGGACGGCGGCGACTGTGGCCTTGGCACCGCTGTGCACGTGCTGGGCCACCATCTGGGCGAAGTCCATGCGGTACACGTGGTCCGCGCCGACCACGACGACGATGTCGGGGTTGGCGTCATGGATGAGGTTCAGGGATTGGTAGATGGCATTGGCGCTGCCAAGGAACCAGCTCTTGCCCACGCGCTGCTGGGCGGGAACGGAAGCGATGTAGTTGCCCAACTGGGTGGACATGCGCCAGGTCTCGGAGATGTGGCGGTCAAGGCTGTGCGACTTGTACTGGGTCAGGACGACGATCTGCAGGTAGCGGGAATTCACAAGGTTGGATAACGCGAAATCGATAAGGCGGTAGCTGCCGGCAAAGGGCACGGCGGGTTTGGCCCGGTCTGCCGTCAGTGGCATCAGCCTGTTTCCCTCGCCGCCTGCGAGGACAATGGCCAGGACTTTCTTATTTAACGGCATGGTGGTCGCTCCTGTACGCCTTCGTAACTCCCAAGACAGTCCGGTCCACCCGGACTCCTTCACACTAGAACAGTTATGCGTGAAGGACTACCTTGGGTCTTGTGCGTATAGACATTGTGACTAAAGAGTTTCCGCCGGAGATCTACGGTGGCGCCGGGGTGCACGTCGCCGAATTGAGCAGGGTGCTTAGTAAGCATGTTGACCTGCAGGTTCGTGCTTTCGGGGCGCCGCGCGACGCTGACTACCACGGGGCGACGGTGACGTCCTACCAGGTGCCGGAGGACCTCGGCGGGGCCAACCCCGCGGTCCAGACCCTGGGCGTGGACCTCCGCATCGTGCCGGACGTCCAAGGCGCCGACGTGGTCCATTCGCACACCTGGTACGCCAACATGGCAGGGCATCTGGCGTCCCTGCTCCACGGAATTCCGCACGTCCTCAGTGCTCACAGCCTCGAGCCGCTGCGTCCCTGGAAGGCCGAGCAGCTCGGCGGCGGCTACGCCCTTTCATCCTGGGTGGAGAAGACGGCGTACGAAGCTGCGGCCGGCATCATCGCCGTTTCGGAGGGTATGCGGCAGGACATCCTGCGCAGCTACCCCGACGTTGACCCGGAGAAGGTCCGGGTGGTCCACAACGGCATCGATGTTGAGCTGTGGCAGCGTGACGACAACGACGACGCCGTCCGCGCCTTGGGCATCGATCCCGCCAAGCCGAGCGTTGTTTTTGTGGGAAGAAACACGCGGCAAAAGGGCGTCCCCTACCTCCTGCGGGCTGCCGCGAAGCTTCCCGCCGACGTTCAGCTGGTCCTGTGCCTGGGTGCGGCGGACACCCCCGAGCTGGCTGCGGAAACCGCCGCCCTGATCGAGGACCTGCAAAAGCAGCGCACGGGCGTGGTCCTCATCGAACGGATGCTGCCGCGGCATGAGCTGATCCAGGTGCTCAGCCACGCCACAGCGTTCGCGTGTCCCTCCATCTACGAACCCCTCGGAATCGTGAACCTCGAGGCGATGGCCTGCGGAGCAGCTGTGGTGGCCAGCGCCACCGGAGGTATCCCCGAGGTGGTGGATCACGGCAGGACCGGGCTCCTGGTGGACCTGGAGCAGGTCACGGACGGTACCGGAACGCCGCTGGATCCGGAGAAGTTCGTCACGGAGTTCGCCGCAGCCCTCACCGAGGTGGTGTCCGACCCCGAGCGCGCCCGCGCCATGGGACAGGCAGGCCGCGAGCGCGCCGAGAAGCACTTCTCCTGGGAATCCATCACCGAGACCACCCTTGAGGTGTACCGCTCCGTGCTGCCCGCCACCAGCTGAGCGTCCCCAAGCAGAAACGACGACGGCGCCGCCCCCGTGGAAGGGGAGCGGCGCCGTCGTCATTTCCTCCAAAGAGACGGTGCGTGCGTCTCAGCCCTTGCGGCCGGCCGCGGCCTTCGCGATGAGGACCTTCTCGTCAACCGGAGCCTGGCCGCTGGCACGCTCGTTCCGGAAATGCGCGCGGGCCTCGTCCTGGCGCGCCTTCTCGGCGCCCGTGGCGACGGCTGCGCGGACATGGTCCTCGCCGTAGCCAAACGCGTCCACCAGGTCCACGGCGTGGGGACGGATCTTCTCCAACAGCCGGTTGATGTACCCGCCCACGGTCCGCGCCCGCTGCATGGAGAGGCGGCCGTTCATGAGGTACCAGGACAGGTTCTTCTCGATCAAGGACAAGCCAAAGAGGTCCCGCAGCCAGGTCAGGACTGTCCGGGTACCCGGGTCAGCCACTTGCTGGAGCGCCTCCGTGAAGGCCTCCCACTGCAGCAGCTCGGCGTGTGCCTGGGCGGCGTCAATGAGTTCGTTCTGGTGCCTGTTGAACAGGGCGGCGCCCTTGTCCTGCGGGAGCCGTTTGCTGCCCTTGAGTGCAGCAGCGGCCTCGGCCACCATGGTCTGCACCCTGTCGGTCAGGAGCGCGCGCTGGCCCTCCTCGTCGCGGAGGGCGAGCGCAGCCTTCTGGACCGACCCGGTGTCCGCTACGAACTGGGCCACCTGGCGCAGGCCGGTGCGGTGGACCGCAGCGCCGGCCGCCTGGTTCACCACGTAGCGGGCCAGCACGCCGAAGTCCACGTTCCGGAATTCCTTGGCATAGTCAGCGAGCAGGCGCTTGGCCACAAGCTGCAGCAGCACGGTGTTGTCGCCCTCAAACGTGGCATAGACGTCAAGGTCGGCCCTGAGCGAGGCGAACCGGTTCTCGATCAGGAACCCGGCACCACCGCATGCCTCACGGCACTCCTGCAGGGTGTCCAGGGCGTGCCAGGTGCTCAGCGGCTTCAATGCCGCCGCCAGGGTTTCGAGGTCTTGGCGGTCCGCGTCGGTGTCGTGCGCGCCGGAGAACACGTCGTCGAACTTTTGCAGCAGCTGTTCGTGGGCAAAACCGGCAGCATATGTGGTGGCCAGCCGGGTGAAAAGCCTTCGCTGGTGCCGCTGGTAGTCGAGCAGGACTTCCTCGTCGGTGTGGGAGGAAGCGTTGAACTGGCGGCGTTCGGTGGCGTACTGGATGGCAGCCTTCAACGCCAGCTTGGAGGCGGCAACGGCGGCGCCGTCCAGTGACACCCGGCCCTGGACCAGCGTTCCCAGCATGGTGAAGAAGCGGCGGCCGGGGCTCGCGATGGGGGAGGTGTAGGTGCCGTCGGCGTCCACGTTGCCGTACCGGTTCAGGAGGTTGGTGCGCGGGACGCGGACGTTGGTGAAGTGCAGGCGGCCGTTGTCGATCCCGTTCAGGCCGCCCTTGATGCCATCATCCTCGCCGCCGATGCCCGGCAGGAATTCCTTGGTGTCCGGGTCCCGCAGGTCGACGTAGAGTGCGTGGACGCCGTGGTTGACTCCCCGGGTGATGAGCTGGGCGAAGACCACAGCTCCCAGTCCGTCCTTGGCAGCGTTGCCGATGTAGTCCTTCCACGCTGCACGGAACGGGGTGTGGATGATGAATTCTTCGGTAGCGGGGTCATAGGTAGCCGTGGTGGCGACGCTGGCGACATCCGAGCCGTGGCCTGTCTCCGTCATGGCGAAGCAGCCCGGGATGGCCAGGCTCATGATGCCCGGCAGCCACTTGGTGTGGTGTTCAGCCGTGCCCAGGTGCATGACGGCTGACCCGAACAGCCCCCATTGGACCCCGGCCTTGATCTGCAGTGAGGGATCCGCCACCACCAGTTCCTCGAACCCGGCGATGTTTCCGCCGTGGTCGTCAGAGCCGCCCAGTTCTGCCGGGAACGCACGGTGGACGGCATTGTTGTCCACGAGGTATTTCAGCTGGCCGAATACCCGCTCGCGGTGGTCCGTATGTGTCAGGCCTTCAACTTTGTGCAGTTCCGGCCGTGCGGCCAGGTCCCGTGCCTGGAGCCGGACATCGGCCCACTTTCCCAGGAGTTGCCGGCCCAAGGCCGCGACGTCGACGGCGGGTGCAGGGGTGTCGGCTACGGGTTTGGCTGCCGGGGTTGCCGGGGAGCGGAGCCCTTTTCGGGCGGTACGGTCCACTACGTCAGTCATGTCACAGTCCTTCTTTGGCGGATAACTTGGTGGTCGGTGGGGCGGGGGTGAGTTCCGGGGCTATGCCAACGCAGAGCCACGCCGTGATGTGGCGGGCCATGGCTTCCTGGCTGGGCTTGGTGGGGGAGTCAGGTGTGCTGAGCCATTGCTCGCCGGCGTTCCGTACCAGGCCGATCGCGGCCCGGGGCCAGAACCCGATGACGGTTTCCCCCACCTCACCCAGGTGGGAGCGCATGGGCGCGGCGATCATGTCCGCAATGGCATCGAAGAAGTGGCCCAGGGCGCCGGCCCCCGTCGCCGGAGACGACTGTCCCGTGGACTCGGCAGGGGCGTAGCTGGTGACGAATGCATAGACGCTGGGGCTGGTGTCCGCCATCTGCAGGTAGGCCGAGACCATCGCGAGCAGGCCCTCCCGCGGCGTCAGGGCACTCTGGGCTGCTTCCTTAATGCGGTTCTGCATCTGGCTCAGGACCACTTCCCCCACCGCCTGTTGCAGGCCGGCTTTGTCCCCGAAGTAGCGGTAGAACACCGATTTGGAGGTTCCGGCGGCCGTAGCGATCTCTTCCATGGACGCGTCGCTTCCGAGGGCATGGACTGCCCTGCGGGCCTGCTTGATCAGCTCCCGGCGGCGTTCTTCGCGGTGGCTCTGCCAGCGTGCGGAACGGCCGTCTGAACTGGCGGCAGGTGGCAGCTCAACCGTGAGCGGGTGGCCGGAATTGTGGAAGTTCACGATACCCAGCGTATCAGGTACGCTGGGTATCGGTAACCGCATGTGAGCAGAGGAGCCACCCATGTCCATCGACGGACAGTCCACGCCAGCACCTGATGAATCAGTTCGAGCAGCAGTGTCCGCGCCGCGCAGGGCGGTGATTGTTGGCGGCAACAGGATTCCCTTTGCCCGCGCCGGCGGCGCTTACGCAAAGTCCTCCAACCAGGACATGCTGACCGCAGCCCTGGATGGCCTGATCGCACGGTTCGGCCTCCAAGACGAACGAATCGGACAGGTTGCCGCGGGCGCCGTCCTTAAGCACTCCAGGGATTTCAACCTCACGCGTGAAGCCGTCCTTGGGTCTGCACTCTCCGCCGAAACGCCGGTGTACGACCTCCAGCAGGCGTGCGCCACCGGGTTGGAAACCGTGGTGGGGCTGGCCAACAAGATCAAGCTGGGACAGATTGATTCGGCCATAGCCGGTGGGGTGGATTCAGCCTCTGATGCCCCGGTGGTGGTCAGCGAGGGGCTTCGCGAGGTCATCCTGGACCTTCACCGGGCCAAAACACTTCCGCAGCGGCTCCAGATCCTGAGCCGCCTCCGGCCAAAGGACCTGGCGCCGCTGGCGCCCGGCACCGCTGAACCGCGCACCGGCCTGTCCATGGGAGAGCACCAGGCACTGACCACTGCGCAGTGGCAGATTTCCCGTGAAGCGCAGGACGAACTGGCACTGAACAGTCACCGGAACCTCGCAGCCGCGTACGATTCAGGTTTCTTCGATGACCTGCTGACTCCTTACCGGGGACTGACGCGGGACGCCAACCTGCGCGCTGATACCTCATTGGAAAAACTGGCATCGTTGAAGCCGGTGTTCGGCAGGAACCTGGGCGCCGGGGCCACCATGACTGCGGGCAACTCCACCCCGCTAACCGACGGCGCCTCGACCGTCCTCCTTGCCTCCGACGAATGGGCCGATGCCCGCGACCTTCCCAAACTGGCCGCCGTGGTGGACGCCGAAGCAGCAGCAGTGGACTTTGTGCACGGCAAGGATGGCCTGCTGATGGCCCCCGTCTTCGCAGTGCCCCGGCTCCTGGCCCGGCAGAACCTGACCCTGGCAGACTTCGACTTTTTCGAAATCCACGAAGCCTTCGCTGCCACCGTCCTCAGCACGCTGGCCGCATGGGAGGACGAGGAATTCTGCCGGACCCGACTCGGGCTCGACGCCGCGTTCGGCAGCATCGACCGTTCACGCCTCAACGTCAACGGATCATCGCTCGCCGCAGGTCATCCCTTCGCGGCCACCGGCGGACGGATCGTTGGTTCACTGGCCAAGATGCTGCATGCTAAGGCCGACCTGGAGGGGCGTCCCGCCCGCGGCCTGGTGTCTGTGTGCGCGGCCGGCGGCCAGGGCGTCGTCGCAATCCTGGAATCTGTGTAGGGGGCAGTCATGACGGATACGTACACCCAGCTGGTCAACAGCGGTCCCGGCCGCACCGTGGCCAGGAAGCTCGGGCTCCCGCAGCCCGCAGTGCTCCGCCGCTACCAGCCAGGACAACCATTGGTCGTTGGCCCGGTCGTCGTCATCGGAAACAGCCTTGGGGCGGACAGCCTCGCCACCGAGCTGTTGTCGTGGGACCTCGATGTCCGGAGGCATGCCGTTCCGGCCGAAAAGCTGGGCGCCATCATCCTGGTCCTTGACGAGCTGGAACATCCGGAGGACCTGGAACAGCCCGTACTGTCCGCGGCAGGCTCGTTGCGGGACTTGCGAGCCGGTGGCCGAATCATTACGGTGTCCCGGCCCGCAGCGGACGTTACATCCCCTGCGGCCGCGGCTGCCCGCCAAGGCGTCGATGGTTTCCTGCGTTCCCTGGCCAAAGAGCTGCGGGCGGGCGCCACGGCAAACGGAGTCCTCCTTGCGGACGGCACCACCACCACGAGCCCCAGCGCACTGGGCACCATCAGGTTCTTCCTTTCCGGCCGGTCGGCATTCGTTGACGGACAGTTCCTCAAAGTCTCCTCGCAGGACGGTGCGCTTTCCGCCAACCCGGACAGGCCGCTGGAGGGAAAGGTCGCTGTGGTGACCGGCGCCGCCAGGGGAATCGGCGCCGAGATTGCCCGGACGCTGCACCGCGACGGCGCCGCACTGGTCCTGGTCGACATTCCGTCGGCGGGTGACCAGCTGGCGGCCGTGGCCAACGAAGTGCGGGGTACGGCGCTGCAACTGGACATCAGCGGCGCCGACGCCGGCGCACGGATCCTCGAGCATGCAGCGCAGCGGCACGGACGCCTGGATATCGTGGTGCACAATGCAGGGATCACCCGGGACAAGCTGCTGGCCAACATGGACCATGCCCGGTGGAACTCGGTCATCAACATCAACATCGCCGCCCAGCTCCGGATCAACGAAGCCCTCCTCGCCTCGGACCACTTCCGCTCATCACCGCGGATCGTGTCAGTTGCCTCCACCAGCGGGATCGCCGGCAACAGGGGTCAAACCAACTACGCCGCCTCCAAAGGCGGCGTGATGGGAATGGTACGGGCCACCGCGCCGCTGGTTGCCGCCAATGGCGGCACCATCAACGCCGTGGCGCCCGGGTTTATTGAAACCGAGATGACTGCGCGGATCCCCTTTGCCGTCCGTGAAGTGGCACGCAGGCTCAACTCGCTGCAACAGGGCGGCCTCCCCAGGGACGTGGCGGAAACCATTGCCTTCCTGGCCAGCGACGCGGCGGGCGGAATCAACGGGGAGGTGCTGCGGGTGTGCGGGCAGAACCTGGTGGGGGCATGACACTCCAGCAACCAGTGATCCTGGCAGAGATGCCGTCGCTGTCCAAGCTGTACGTCAACGCCGCCGCCCAGGCAGCACGCCGCCGGCTCCTGGGAACGCATGACTCCGCCGATCTTCCGGCTGAGAGCCACGAAGTCAGGGGCGTCACCGTGGACGTTGGAAACCTCACGGCATACCAGCACCTGATCGGAGAGACGGCCAGCGACGTCCTGCCGGCCGGCTTCATCCATGCCCTGGCCTTTCCTTTGGCCATGAGCGTCATGAACCGGGACGACTTCCCGCTGCCACTGCTGGGGATGATCCACCTGCGCAACAGCGTTGAGCAGAGAACGCCGCTGGTCTTCACGGACGTCCTTGACATGACCGCCCGGGTGGAAAACCTTCGAGGCCACCGGGCAGGCACGCAGGTGGACGTGGTGGCCGAGGTGCGCCGCGCCGGCTCGCCGGACATTCACTGGCGCGGCGTTTCCAGTTACCTGGCCAAGGGTTTGTTCCTCCCCGGCATCGACAAACCGTCCGCCGCCGCGCAGAAACCGGACTTCGCTGCCCCGGCACCGACCGCCCTGTGGCACCTGGGGGTGGATACAGGCCGCGCGTACGCCGCCGTGTCAGGGGACTTCAATCCCATCCACCTGAGCGTGCTCTCGGCCAAGGCGCTGGGGATGCGCCGGTCGATAGCCCACGGGATGTACCTCGCTTCGCGTGCGCTTGCCGACGTCGGTCCTGCCCGCGGTGACTCCTTCAGCTGGGACGTGGAGTTTGAGGCGCCGGTCTTCCTGCCATGCCGGGTGGCCCTGGAGATCAGTACGGACCAGGCCTCCTCCGGCGCCTGGAAACATTCGCGCTATGTGGCATGGAATCCACGATCGGGCCGGCGCCACTTCAGCGGCACAGTTTCAGCGGTTTAGGCGCTGAGGTGCGCCGGGTGGTTCAGTCCTTTGGCCTGACGGTGCGCAGGATGCGGTGGAGGCTCAGGAGGACCGATTCGGAGGCGGGGACCGTTCCCTTCTCCGCCTGCCTGGCGGTGGTGGCGGCCATGCAGGCTTCCACTGCCGCGTTGGCCGCGGCATAGCGCTCCTGGCGGCCGTTGTCTTCACCCTCGTCATCGGTGGACAGCAACTCTCCGGTCGCCGTGATGGCATCGGCCAGCGGTTCGGTGTCCTCCAAGGGGATCTCATACGGCAGGTCGCTGTTCCAAATCACATCGGAAAGGACATCGGTCATGTCCTGGATATGGAAGGTCACCTGCTCCAGGTTCTGCAACTCGCGGTAGTCCTGGTCGATGTCCCTTGGGTGCAGCTTTCGTCGCGGGTTGGCGCGCCGGCTGGCGTCAGCTTCCTTGACCAGATGCCGCACCGATCTCGCCGCGTCGGACAACTCCTCTGACCTGCGCGACCACTCCTGGTGTTCCGGCGGCCATTTCTCCGTGAGGGCCGCACCCATGTCGGTCAGTTGCCTGCCAAGGGCACGCCTGAGCTCGGCCAGGCTGCTGGCGGCCGCGTTCAGGTGCAGTGGTGGAAAGATCAGGAAGTTCACGGCGATGCCCACTGCCACTCCGGCCGCCATTTGCAGGAGGTATCCGTAAGAGAAGTCCTCGGCGTTCCTGCCGCCGACCAACAGGACCAGGAGCGCAGCCGTGGGAATCCAGTCACTGCCGGAACCAATGCCGGGAAGGCCGCCCAACAGCACTCCGACGCCCATGAAGAGAGCCACCGTCAGGGGGGAGGGGTCGGAAATGCTGACCAGGATAAACGCCAAACCGATCCCCACCGCCAACCCTGCGATGGCCTGGAGTCCGTTCCGTACGGAGCCGGCTACGTTGTGGTACATGGCCACAAGGGCGCCCAGCGGCGCATAGTACGTGTAGTGCGACGCCGCTCCCGGCATCAGCGGCGCGATCGTGAAGGCCAGGCCTGCCGCGAGCGCTGCTTTGGCTGCCAACTGAAGGCGTTGTGCTGCGAAGGCAGCGGAAATTCCTTCCACCGCTTGTTTGAGAAGTTGGGTCCCCCGAGCCCACCGTGCATCCGGTCGTGCTTGAGTATTGCCCATCCGGCCACAGTAGGGCCGGGGCTCCCTCAGGACAAGCCGGCCGCGCAACGACGCACTTCGGTGGCCAGCCGATGGGCCCTGCCCGGAGTGCGCCCCTCCTCCTGGCGGCGGGGGACATAACCGAAGCCAAGGTCGTAGGAGGGATCTGCAAAGCCAAGGGCAGCATTGGCTCCCTCATGGCCGAAGGCGCGGTGGCTGCCGAAGTTCCTGGACGGGTGCGGTTTCATGAAGACGACGGCGAACGCATTGTCGAGCCCCGAAGACCGGTCGAGGCCCCACACCTGTTCCCGGGACATTGCCTCGATGGTTGGGGCGGCGAGGAAGGGTCGGCCGCCGTCGACGCCGGTCGTTGCAGCGGCATAGAGGCGGGCCAGCCCGTCAGCCGATCCCACCCCACCGGCCGCGGACATGCCTGCTGCGCGGACTGCGCGGAGGTTCGGCAGCTCCATGATGGTGCTGACGGGTGCGTTGCCGTTAAGGCCCTCCAGGCTTAGCGGGTCGACCCACCCCTGGTCCGGGGCGTCCTGGTAGAGGACGTCCCGGTACCGCGGTTCCAGTTCTTCCGGCAGGCCGAGGAAGAAGTCCACGCCGTGGGGCGCCCGGATCCTGCGGTCATAGATAGCCTGCAACGGCTCGCCTGCGGTGCGGCGGCACAGTTCCTCCATCAGAATTCCAATGGTGAGGGCGTGGTGCCCGAACTGCCGCCCCGGCTCCCAAAGGGGAGGTGACGCGGCGAGCCGCGCCGCCGCTTCGGGAGTGGTGAACTCCGTGAGCCCGAAGCCGCCGTCGATTCCCAGCAGTCCGGCCTGATGGGACAGTGCTTCACGGACCAGCAGCCTGTCCTTGCCGTGGACGGCGAATTCCGGCCAGTAGTGGGCCACCGTTCGGTCCAGATCGAGGAGCCCGTCCTGGACCAGCAGGGCGATGACCATAGCACCCACGCCCTTGGAGCAGGAGTACGCCCCCGTCAGGGTGTCCGGCGCCATGTCCGGGCCACCGGTCAGCCGGACCACCTGCCGGGAACCCTGGTAAGCCGCCAGCTGCGCACTGTACAGCGGGTCCCCGGCAAGCAGCGACTCGAACAATGCCAGCACGTTCTGGTATCCGGGGGCCACGAAGCCTAAGGAAGTCTGCATGCCTCCCAGCATAGGGGAAAGCGATTTCCTGCCCGGTTTTTGCGCCTAGCTCCCGGCTCCGTGCCCGGCTGCCACTTCTTCGCCTGGCCGCACCGGTCCCGGCGGCGTGCCGTCTCCGAAAGGCCGCCCGCCGAGCGCTTCGCGGCCGTGCGGGGTCAGCCAGCCGGCCAGATCCGGCCCCTTCGGAACGATCCCGGTGGGGTTGATGTCTTCGTGGACGACGTAGTAGTGCTGCTTGATCTGGACGAAGTCGGTGGTGTCACCGAAGCCCGGAGTTTGGAACAGGTCCCGGGCATAGCCCCAAAGTGCAGGCATCTCGTTGAGCTTTTGCCGGTTGCACTTGAAGTGGCCGTGATAGACGGCGTCGAAGCGGGCCAGGGTGGTGAAGAGCCTGACGTCGGCTTCGGTGATAGTGTCCCCCACGAGGTACCGCTGGCTTGAGAGCCGCTCTTCGAGCCAGTCCAGAGCCGTCCAGAGCCGGTCATACGCGGCGTCGTAGGCCTCCTGCGAGCCGGCGAAACCGCAGCGGTAGACGCCGTTGTTGACTTCGGTGAAGACGCGCTTGTTGACCTGGTCGATTTCCCCGCGGAGGTGCTCCGGGTAGAGCTTGGGTGCTCCCGGCCGGTGGAAATCCACCCACTCGGTCGAGAAGTCGAGGGTCATCTGAGGAAAGTTGTTGGTCACGACTTCGCCGGTTGCGATGTCCACGATGGCGGGGACGGTGATACCCCGCGGATAGCTTGGGAAACGCTTGAAATAGGCATCCTGGATGCGCTCAATACCCAGAACAGGGTCAACGCCGCCGGGGTCGAGGTCGAAGGTCCAGGACCTGGCATCATGGGTGGGCCCGGGCTGGCCCAGGGAGATGGCGTCTTCGAGGCCAAGGAGCCTGCGGACTATGACGGTCCGGTTGGCCCAAGGGCAAGCCCTGGCGGCAATGAGCCGGTACCGTCCCGGTTCCACGGGCCAACCGGGTTCTCCGTTGCGGCCGGGTGTGGCATCCCTGGTAATGCGGTCCTCGATGTAGTTGGTATCACGGGTGAACTCGGCACCACCGGTCACATAAGCGCCGCGGGTGCTGTGCTCGGTGGTCTCGTCCGTTGCTGTGGGAGTGCTGTCGGTTTCCTGGCTCATGTCAATAGCGTATGCGCCGGCTCAACCATCATGCGGCGCCAAGGAGGATCCGGGAGACGGGCAGCCAGGCCGCAAGCCAGGAGCCGGCCACGACGACGCTGAAGATCGTGATCCAGACGGCGGACGGCACGGAGGTGGCGCGGTACAGCAGGTAGGCGTCTGAACTTTGCAGGCGGTCGCGACGCCGGAGGTGGACGTGGGTGAGT
The DNA here is from genome assembly GCF_042882685.1 of Pseudarthrobacter sp. NPDC058196. NCBI lineage: Bacteria > Bacillati > Actinomycetota > Actinomycetes > Micrococcales > Micrococcaceae > Pseudarthrobacter > Pseudarthrobacter sp. NPDC058196. The sequence continues at coordinate 34,753 of NZ_JBHVVN010000006.1, read as the reverse complement.
TTGGCCAGGTCCCGGACCGCGGCCACGAGCAAGGCAAGGCCGAAGATGACGGCGGCATGTCCGGCAACCGAGGCCGGGGCCAGGAAAGAGAGGGCAGCGGCGCCGGCTATGGCGGGAAGCGTGATGAGGAACCCGGCAAGGTTACGGAGGAAAAGCAGTGACGCGGCCAGGACCACCACGCTTGCCGCCATGGCTGCGGCGCCCCACCCGGTGACTCCGCACCACACGAAAGCCGCACCAACGAGGGCCGGGACCGGATAGCCCCAGAAACACGACCACGCAGCAGCCAGGCGGCTCCTGCTGTAGGCCGTGGTTGTTCCGGAGTGGTCCAGGCGGAGCCGGATCCCGGACAGCCGTTGGCCCGAGGTCACGGCGGCAACCGCGTGGCCCAGTTCGTGGGTGGCGGTGGCCAGGAGCCCGAAGTAGCGCCACGAACGGCGCGGGATGGACAGCGCCGTGGCTGCTGCCAGGGACAGCAGCATCTCCACCCAAGTGATATTTGGCACGGCGGCCTGGGAAAAGGCCGCCGCGAAGGTGTTCCATACGCCAGCTGGGCTGTCCAACGCTGCCTCCTGGCTGCGGGGTCGTCGTCGTAAGTACTTGACCGCACGTTACCCACCTTGCCTGGGCGAACGCTTAAAACCGGAAGGCACGCCATTTGCGGCGTGCCTTCCGGATGGTTTTCACGAGGTTCCAGGCTTTTCAGCCGGAACTGTGGCTTCCTAGCCTTCGCACTCGGTGCAGTAGCTGTGGCCGTCTTTCTGGCGCGCAATCTGGGACCGGTGCCGGACCAGGAAGCAGGAGTAGCAGGTGAATTCGTCCTCTGCCTGCGGAATGACCTGGACTACGAGCTCCTCAGCGACGAATTCGCCGCCAGGGACGCCGGCGCCGTCCAGCCCGTCAGCCTCGTCCAACTCCTGCACAACACTGCGGGCGTCGGGAGCATTTGCTGACTGGAGCTGCTCAAGTGAGTTGTCCTGCGATTCCTTGACGTCGGAACGCAGTTCATCGTAATCGGTTGCCACTTTAGGTGCTTCTCTTTTCTTTGATTGGCTGTCGGGTATGAAACGTACAGCATCAGGCCCGTATTCCCCAACAGGAAGTACCGCGGTCCTTGTGGATTGAGGCGGCTTTGATGTGGATCTGCGCAGGGTCAGCCTGAACCGTCGGGCCCTAAAATTGAGACTATGAGCACTGAGCTGGAGATCGCCTTGGTGTTAGTAACCGCCTTCCTGTGGATGGCGGTAACGCTGACCATCCTGTCCGCCATTGACCGTCCGGAACGCAAAGCCCGGCGGCAGGAACGGCGTGATATCCGGACGGAGAAACGTCGGATCGAGTACCGTCCGGCCGTGGCGGGTTCGCGCGTCCACCGCCATTCCCGTCCCCGCAGGCTGCATCCGCACTGACGGCCACGGGCCCCGGCGGCGAGGCTGTTCAGCCTGGATCGGCGCCCGCCGTCGGACGTCCTTTCGGCCCTGGGGCCACCGCAATCAGCGGCAACGCTGCCTGGATAGTCAAGTCTTGACGAGGTTCGCCCGGACCGCTGACACTTTCCCGATGGGAGTAAGCGAAGAGTTGCGGGCCCTCGGCGAAGTGGTGGACCGGCTGGCGGTGAGGTTTCCAGCGCTGTCCAGGGAGCAAATCGAGGACGTGGTGCAGCAGGAGCACAGCATGCTTGATACCGGAAGGGTGCGCGCGTTCATACCGGTGCTTGTTGAGCATGCGGCGAGGGACCGGCTCTCGCAGTAGTTTCCCCATCGGCATCGGCATCGGCATCGGTACCGCCGGTCCCCGCAGGTCACTGCGCGACGTCGATAAGCACCTTTCCAATGATGCCCCGTTCAACGGCGTCATGGGCGGCTGCGGTCTCCTCGAGGCGGAAGCGGGACAGCGGCAGCCCGTAGTCGTCGCCGACCCGAAGCGCACCGGCCTCCAGCGCTTCTGAGACAGCAGCCACAGCGCTCCGCTTCTGCTCGTCGGTCACCGTGTAGGTGAGGATAAATTGCAGCCGCACGTTCTTGCTCATGCTTTCGCGGATGGGCACGGTGAGTGACTCTCCGGGGTTTGCGGCGTAGATGGCGACCGTCCCGCCCGGCTTGAGCATCTCCAGGCCTGCCTGGATGTTCGCCGGAGCGTTAACGTCCACGATGGTATCCACACCGTCCGGGGACACCTCGCGGACAGCACGCACCACGTCGTCGGTCCGGTAATTGATGATCGTGCCTGCTCCGGCCCGCCGGGCCAGTTCCGCTTTGTGGTCGCCGCTGACGGTGCTGATGACGGTTGCCCCGGCCCATCGTGCCAATTGGATGGCTGCGTGTCCCACTGCTCCCGCTCCGCCGGTGACAAGGACGGTCCGTCCGGCCAGGGCTCCGGGGGAGAGCCGGGCCGGTCCGCCTTCGCTCGAGGTGAGGGCCCGGTGGGCAGTCAGTGCAGGAATGCCCAGCGAGGCGCCGGCGTCAAAGGACTCTCCGTCCGGGAGAGGCACAACATTCACGGCCGGCACGGTGACGTACTCCTGCGCGGTGCCTTCGTTGCCACCCCACGCGACATCCCAGAGCCAGACCCGGTCCCCGACGCCATGCCCGGCCACCCCGGAACCTACGGCATCGATCACCCCGGCTCCGTCCTGGTTGGGAACCTTGGGCGCGTCAAGCTTCCTGCTCCCGCCGCCGGAGCGGGACTTCCAGTCTGTAGGGTTCACTCCGGACACCAGCAAACGAATCCGGACCTCGCCCTCGCCGGGCTCCACCAGTGGCCTCTCGCGGAGCTGCAAGACCGACGATGGGCCCGTTTCTTCGTACACGATGGCTTTCATGCCTTCTCCCAATCCGCGCTCGGCTGCAGTTACCGCTCCAACTTACCGCGGCCACTCCGTGCCCCGTGCCGCCCTCTGGCACCTATGGCTTTGCGGGTTTGGGTGGCGCGGAACCCGGCCCGGTCTTTGCGCCTAGAACCGGTCTGTACCGCGGAGGGAGCGCGGCCGGCCGTCCGGGTCCACGACAAGCCGGTACAGGGGATCGGCCCAGAGCCGGTGGAGGGGCGGCAGGGGTTCTATGGTGTGGCGCCGCACCTGTCCGGCAGGCCGGGCCGCGCGGCGCCCGTCCCGGTGCCACTGCGCAAGCGCATCGGCAGTGCTGTTCCAGAGGTCCAGGCCGGCCGTCCGCGCGAGGAGCCGCGGGTCTTCGGGGTCCAGGCCCAGGTGCTCGGCCCAGAGCTGGATCCGCAGCTCCCTGGCCAAGGGCCCGGGTGCGGCAGTTTCGTAGGCTTCGGAGGGGCCGCCGCTTTCCTGGCGGGAGGTATCGACGACGGCGCATGTGAGCTCGCTGTCAGTGGTCCAGGACCGGCGGTTGAAGTTGTCCGACCCGCAGGTAAACCAGGTGTCGTCGATGATGCAGATTTTGGCGTGGACATAAATGGGCGTGCCGTCGCTGTTCTCCAGGTCGAACACGCCGACCCGGTCCGGCGCGGCCCGCCGGAGCATGGCGACTGCGCGCAGTTGGCCCAACCGCCTGGGCGGTCCGCCCAACCGACCATCAGAGTCCGGATACCGCGGGACGACGACAATCACCTGGAGCGAAGGATTGCGCTCCAACGCCGATGCGATTCCCGCCGCGACATCCCTTGACCACAAGTACTGGTCTTCGATGTAGATGAGGGAACGGGCCTGGGAGAAGGCTTTCGCGTAGGCGCGGGCAATGCTGCGCTCGCCGCCGGGAGCGAACGGAAAGGGTGGGTGCTTCCGGCCATAGGTACGCAGCAGCTGCACCGCGTGCGGGCCCGCCGGAGGCGGGGGAGGGGCAGCGGCGGGAAGTGGCCTGGGGTGACGGGGCATCCGGGCCAGGCGCTGCAGCAGCATGCGGTATGGCGTGTGCCGGTCCAAGGGGTGGGGATCGTTCCAGCGTTCAGCGAAGACCGCCAGGACATCAGCCACCACGGGGCCACGCAGCTCCAGCGCGGCATCGTGCCAGGGAGGCTGCTGACCGTACTTGGGGTCCATCTTCACCGCTTGCGGGTCGCCGCCATGGCGGGCGTCGTCCCGGCGGCTGTGTGAGAGGTCCAGCCCGCCGACGAAAGCGACGTCCGTCGATGGATCGTCGCGACGGCGGATGACCACGAGTTTCTGGTGATGGGAACCGAAGAGCGGGACTCGCTGGTCCAGCAGCGCTTCGCCGCCGGCATCGTTGATTTGCCGGCTGAGCAGTTCATTGGAGCGTCCGCTGATGGGGGCCGACACCCGTTCTCCATGGGAGCGCCAGACGAGTCCACGGACTTCCACCCCTGCACGGGCCAGCCCCGCCAGCACCGCACCAATCGTTGGGCCGTCAGCGGACAGCCGCTCATCGGCATCCCCGCGCCAATCCGTGAACCACACCCGGTCACCGGCCTGGAGTACCGACAACTCCTCGTACAACCTTGAAAAGTAGGATGCCCCATGGATCAAGGGCCGCACCAGGTTTCCCTCCGACCACGATGGTGATCCATCGTTCCCCGCCTGCACGGCACTGGCGGGATTTCCGCGCTCGGACCTGCTCAAGAACCACTTGCGGGCGATGTTGTCCAATCGGCGCTCCTTGTCGGGCCCGGGGGCAGGCCGCTTCGTTCCCAAACTAGCCTACGGACGCGGTTCGCCGCGGAATCTCCGGGAGCAACTCTTACCTGTTGCCTCAGGGGAAATTGGGATAATTGTTACCCCTGCGCAGGATGCCCGTTCCCGGCGGCCGTCAAACGGTTCTTCAAGAAATATGCAGCCTTCTCCGGCCGGGCCGGCAGAAGCGAATATTGGTGGCGGACGCTCGTCGCCGTAATCGTCGGCACTGTCCCGAATATCATCGTCAGCTCCGGCATCGTTGCGTCCACTTCGACTTACAGCAGCACCCCCCAGCTGGGTCCCGGTGCCGTCGTTGGACTGATCCTGGGTATGATCCGGGGCCCGGCCACCATCGTTCCGTCGCTTGCATTGACGGTGCGCCGCCGGCATGACAGCAACAAGAGCGGCTGGCTGATCCTGTTGGGACTGATCCCGTTCGCGGGAGCGATCTTCCTACTGGCCTTCACCCTCGTCGATCGCATCCGCGTGGGGCGGCCGAAAGGAGGACGCGACCCCAGGTGCCGGCCGCAGGTGCCGGCCGCAGAAGCACCGGCGCACAGAAAAGGCGCGCCCCGTTCGCCGGGCGCGCCCTTCCTGATCACACTGTTAGTGCTTAAAAGCGTCCTTGACCTTTTCTCCGGCCTGCTTCAGATCACCTTTGGCTTGGTCTGCCTGGCCTTCGGTCCGCAGGCTTTCATCGCCCGTGGCCGTGCCTGCGGCTTCCTTGGCCTTGCCGCCTGCCTTCTCGGCAGCGTTATCAATCTTGTCGCCCAGTCCCATAGTGGTTCCTCCTCCGGTTGGTAGCCGTTCGCATTCGGCTGCAAACATCATAAGCATGCTTAGGATCGAGTCCGCAAGCCCTTCCGGGGTTTGCCCCGGACTGGTTCGGGTCTGGCGCGCTGACTGTTGCCCGCGGCCATCAGCGAGCGGGCTCAGCGATCGGCCGTTGTCCGCGTCAGGTGTCCTTGGAGGACATCGCGGACCGAGGTCCATTTGTGTGGCCCGTACCGGTGGTTGTCGACGTGGCGGAGTTCGGCCTCGCCGCTGAACATGCTGAAGAAATACTGCATGCCCTGCCAGGCGGGAAAGGTTCCGTCCTTGTCCTTCGAGAAACGCCGGCCAATCCTGCCCATCGCCGACAGGGTCCCGGTGGTGCCGGCCCACTGCAGCGAAAAGCGCGTCCCTGTGAGTTCGGTCATGGCCCGGGCAACGGTGCGGGCAGTGACACGGTCACCGGCCACTTCGACAACCCGGGGCGCGTCCGGGTCGAGCGCGACAAGCGCGACAACGCGTGCGACGTCATCCTTGGTGGTGAAGTCGAGGATTTGGTCTGGTGAGGACCAGTAGAGGACCCTGCGGCGGGCGAACAGGATCATGGGTGCCTGCCCGGTGAGCATGTCCGCAAAGGCGCCGTTCAGGACTGATGTCACGCGGAGGGGAGCGGCGTCGAGTTCCGCGGCGAAGTCACGGCGGAGCTCGAAGTTGCGGTTGCTGCCGGGAGTGACCCGACGGTAGTCCGCAGAGTAGTCCGACGGGATGAACCGTGCCACGCCTGCCTCGACGGCGGCTGCCAGGAGCGCCCTTTGCGCGTCAACGATAACCGGACGCGCCCCGCTCACAGCCGAGATAACCGTGTCGACACCGGACAGCGCGGAAAAGAGGCCTGCCCGATCGTTGTAGGCGGCCTCGTGAATCTCCACGCGGTCCGCCCCGCCGTAGATTCCGTGCGCACTCCCGGTCCCGGGGCGGGTCAGGACCCTGATGAGCGTGTCGTGGCGGAGGAGCTCGCGAACGATGCGTTGGCCGAGGTCACCGGTGGCCCCGGCGACGAGGACGGTACTGGTAGTCATGGCTTGCTCTTCTCGGTGGGATTGGCGGCGGGCGGCCGACGTAAGAACCCGGGGAGGCCGCGGGGTTTATTTGAATACAGAAAAGCCCCGGAAAATCAGCGATTTTCCGGGGCTTCCCATTGTGCGCGGAGGGGGACTTGAACCCCCACCCCCTTTCGAGGACTAGCACCTCAAGCTAGCGCGTCTGCCATTCCGCCACCCGCGCAGGTGGTATTTCGGGAAGCCGTCCCGCCTTTCAGCGTTTCGCGCCTCTCCGAAGCAGCGAGAAAAACTCTAACATGACTTTTCGGGAAGAACGAATCGGGCCGAATGGGTAGGCTGAGGACAGCGATTCAGCTCGTGCCACCCAGTCATTCCCTACCAAGGAGTTATCAATGCCTGACGTCCTGCCCGAGGATGAAGTTGTCCGGATCTGCCAGGAACTCATCCGGATCGACACGTCCAACTACGGTGACGGGTCGGGGCCGGGAGAGCGGGCGGCCGCCGAATACACTGCAGGGCTGATCGAAGAAGTGGGGCTGGACGCCGAGATCTTCGAATCCGCCCCCGGCCGCGCCAGTGTTGTGACCCGGATGGCGGGGGAGGACCCCTCCGCAAGCGCCCTGGTGGTGCACGGCCACTTGGACGTCGTCCCCGCACTGCGTGACCAGTGGTCAGTGGACCCGTTCGGCGCGGAACTGAAGGACGGACTCATCTGGGGACGCGGCGCCGTCGACATGAAGGACATGGATGCCATGATCCTGTCCGTCATGCGCAGCTTCGCCCGGGACGGCAGGAAGCCCAAGCGGGACATTATCTTCGCGTTCTTCGCGGATGAGGAAGCCGGCGGCGCCTACGGCGCCCGGTACGCCGTGGACAACCGTCCCGAACTCTTCGAGGGCGCCACGGAGGCAATCTCGGAGGTGGGCGGCTTCTCCGCCACCATCGGCGGCCAGCGCACCTACCTGCTGCAAACCGCCGAGAAGGGGATCTCCTGGCTTCGGCTCGTGGCGCATGGCCGGGCCGGCCACGGCTCGCAGATCAACACGGACAACGCGATCACCCGCCTGGCCGCGGCTGTCACGCGCATCGGCGAATACAAGTGGCCCATCGAGCTCACCCCCACCACCCGCCAGTTCCTTGACGGCGTGACCGAACTCACCGGTGTGGAGTTCGACGCCGACAATCCGGACCTCCTGCTGGACCAGCTTGGCACCGTGGCCCGTTTCGTCGGCGCCACCCTGCAGAACACCACCAACCCCACCCTCCTGAAGGGCGGTTACAAGCACAACGTCATCCCGGAGTCGGCCGAAGCCCTTGTTGACTGCCGCACACTCCCTGGCCAGGAGCAGCAGGTCCTGGAGATCGTCCGCGAGCTCGCCGGCACCGGCGTAGACGTCAGCTATGTCCACAACGACGTCTCACTGGAGGTTCCCTTCGCCGGCAACCTGGTGGATTCCATGATCGATGCCCTCCACAAGGAGGACCCGGGGGCCAAAGTGTTGCCCTACACGCTTTCCGGTGGCACGGACAACAAGTCGCTCAGCCGGCTGGGAATCACCGGTTACGGGTTCGCCCCGCTGATGCTTCCGGACGAGCTCGACTTCACCGGAATGTTCCACGGGGTGGATGAGCGGGTGCCGGCCGACTCCCTCAAATTCGGCGCACGGGTGTTGAACACCCTGCTGACCAATTACTAGGGGCCGGCCGTGACTCCGGAACAGCTGCTGCCGGACGCTCTCCTGGAGCGCGTCCGGGGACGCGCCGCCGGCTACGACCGGGACAATGCCTTCTTCCACGAGGACTTGCAGGAGTTGGCGGCGGCGGGGTACCTGAAGCTTTTCGTGCCGGCGTCCGACGGCGGTCCGGGCCTTGGGCTCCGGGCGGCGGCGCAGTGCCAGCGCAGGCTGGCAACGGCTGCCCCCGCCACCGCGCTGGCGGTCAATATGCACATGGTCTGGACCGGCGTCGCACATGTCCTGGCAACCCGGGGAGACGACTCCCTGTCCTTCGTCCTGGAGGAAGCTGCGCAGGGCGAAATTTTTGCGTTCGGCAACTCCGAAGCGGGCAACGACTCCGTCCTCTTTGACTCACGGACCACGGCGGCGCCGGGCCCGGACGGCGGGTACACGTTCACCGGCACCAAAATCTTCACGAGCCTGTCGCCCGCCTGGACCCGGCTCGGGATCTTCGGCAAGGACCCCGCGGCCAGGGACGGCGAGGGCGAGCTGGTCCATGGGTTCATCCGTCGTAAATCGCCGGGTTACCGGATCCTTGACGATTGGGACACGCTGGGCATGCGCGCCAGCCAGTCCGCCACCACGGTGCTGGACGGTGCAGCAGTCCCGGCGGACCGGATCTTCCGGAAGCTGCCGGTGGGACCCAACGCCGACCCCCTCATCTTCGCCATCTTCGCCTGCTTTGAAACGCTCCTCGCCGCCGTCTATACGGGGCTGGGGGAGCGTGCCCTGACGGTGGGTGTGGAGACGGCAAAGCGGCGCACTTCTTTCAAGAACGGCGGTCGCAGCTATGCCCAGGACCCTGACATCCGCTGGAAAGTCGCGGAGGCTGCCATGGCCATGGACGCGCTTTACCCCCAGCTGGACGCCGTGGCCGCGGACGTTGACGCCCTTGCCGATCACGGGTCCCAATGGTTCCCCAAGCTGGTGGGGCTCAAGGTGAATGCGACCGAAACCGCCAGACGGGTGGTGGACCTGGCTATCCGGGTCAGCGGCGGCTCCAGCTACTTCAGGGGCTCCGAACTGGAGCGGCTGTACCGGGACGTCCTTGCCGGCATGTTCCACCCCTCCGACGATGAGTCAGCCCACAACACTGTTGCCAACGCCTGGCTTGGCCCGCTGGAGGACTAATCCAGCCGCGGAGCGTCCGGCTCCTGTCGGATCCTCAAGGGACGCCCTATACGGTCCGCTGAACCTGCATCACCCGGCGGCGAAGCCAAAACCGCCTGCCGCCGCCCATGTACAGCTTGCTGCGCTCCAATTCCCACTTGCCGTACTCGGAGTGTTCCACCAGGCGGCGCCGTGCCTCCGGCAACGAATCATCAGGGCTCAGGGTCAGTACGAGGTACTCGTACTGACGTAAATAATCCCGCTCCCGCTGGACCGAGCTGGTGAGAAATTGTTCCTTCATTTGCTCTCCATTTTCGTCCTTTTCCGGCTAACGTGAAGTCATGAGCATCGATCCGCGTGTCGCGCTTTCGTCCCTGACCACCGCTTTGGAAGAACACCTTATAGCAGCATCGAACCGGCGCGGAGACGGTGACCCCTCCGTGGAGGCAGCCTTTTTTGCAGTGGCAGATGCTTTCGAAGTTTACGAGGACGCCCTCTACGAGGCCTACAACGAAGTGACCCCGTTGCAGGTGTTCGACGATGAAGATGACGAGGATGAAGCCGACGTGGACGACGACGAAGACCTGGAGATCGTCGACGAATAGAGCTCCACGGCAAGCCTGTCCAACCGGCGACCACACCGCGGTGGGGCGCTAGGCGGAGACGTCTTCCAGCGCCCTGGCGATCTGGGGCGGCAACGGTGTGAGCTGGGCGTCGAGGATTTCCTTCAACTGCACGTTGGTGCGGGCCCCGACAACGACGGTGGCGACGCCGCGCTGTGACAGCAGCCAGGACAACGAGACGTCGTGGGGGGTGCGTCCCAATCCATTGGCTGCCATGCACACCGCGTCCACAATGCGGGACGGCCTCTCCTCCAGATAGGGCTCCACGTAATCGGCTTCGCCCGCAGAGGCACCGCGCGAACCGGCCGGAATGCTCCCCCGGTATTTACCCGTGAGGACGCCCCTGCCCAGCGGGCCCCAGGCCATCAGGCCCAGACCGGCGTCTTCGAGGGCCGGCATCAGTTCCAACTCCGCGGACCGGTCAAGGAACGAGTATTCCGCCTGGGCGGCTACGAGCGGAACGGAGCTGATGGCCGCAGCTTTGGCCGCCTGCCAGCCCTTGAAATTGGAGATACCGGCGTAGCGCGCCCGCCCCGACCGGACGGCGAACTCCAGCGCGGCCAGCGTCTCCTCGAGGGGAACGTTCCCGTCCCACGCCTCGGCAAACCAAAGGTCCACGTAATCCGTGCCCAGCCTGGCCAGGCTGGCGTCCAGTCCTGTGAGCATCGCATTGCGGGAGGTATCCACGGCGCGGCGGCCATCCGGCGTCGTCATTCCCGCTTTGGTGGAGATGGAAATCTCCGTGCGGGACACCACGTCGCCCAGGAGTGAACCCAGGATCGCTTCGGAGCCCCCGCCGGCGTACGAAGCGGATGTGTCTACGTGCCGGCCGCCCGCATTAAGGAAGGTCCGCAGCAACTCGGAGGCGTCCTGCTCGTCAGTATCCCCACCCCAGGACCGGGTACCCAGGGAAAGGGCTGAGACTCGCAATCCACTGTTGCCGACGTAACGCTGCTGCATAGCAGCAAGCTTACGGGCAGAAGCGGCGCCGCCATGCCGTAGGGTCTTAGCGTGAACTGGTTTGAAGCGGCCCTGCTGGGCCTAGTGCAGGGACTGACCGAATTTCTACCGATTTCATCGAGCGCACACCTGCGGATTGTGGGGGAGTTCCTTCCCAACGCGCAGGATCCGGGTGCCGCGTTCACGGCCATCACCCAGCTGGGTACGGAAACAGCCGTGCTGATCTACTTCTGGCGTGACATTGTCCGCATCGTCAAAGCCTGGGCAGGGTCCCTGGCCGGCAAAGTGCCCCGGCAGGATCCGGACGCCCGCATGGGCTGGCTGGTGATCCTGGGCAGCGTGCCCATCATCGTCCTGGGGCTGCTCTTCCAAGACCAGATCGAATCGGTTCTCCGGAGCATGTGGATCGTCGCCACCATGCTTATTGTCTTTGGCCTCATCCTGGCCGTCGCGGACGCCATCGGTGCCCAGAAGCGGGACCTGGCCCACCTGACCTACAAGCACGGCATTCTGTACGGCCTGGCTCAGGCCATGGCCCTGATTCCGGGCGTATCCCGCTCCGGCGGCACCATCACCGCCGGACTCCTGATGGGATATACCCGTGAGGCCGCTGCCCGGTACTCTTTCCTGCTCGCCATCCCCGCCGTATTCGGCAGCGGGCTGTACCAGCTCTACAAAGTGGTCACCAAGGAAGGCATCACGGGACCGTTCGGGCTGCCCGAGACGGCGCTGGCCACAGTGATCGCCTTGGTAGTGGGCTACGTGATTATCGGCTGGTTCCTGAAGTTCGTCTCCACGCGCAGCTACAGGTTGTTCGTCTGGTACCGGATTTTCCTGGGCCTCGCCCTCTACCTCCTGCTCGGTTTCAACGTCATCAGCGCCTAGGACTAGGCTTTACCTGTGAAATCCTGGACTTCCCGCCCCGTTCCTGCCCTGCCCGGAAACATGCCCGCCATCCGGCTGTTCGACACTGCGGCAGGCCGCGAAGTGGCCCTCGAACCGGATGCCAGGCCGTCCATGTACGTCTGCGGCATCACCCCCTACGACGCAACCCACATGGGTCACGCCGCCAGCTATGTCGCCTTCGACCTGCTGAACCGCTCGTGGCGCGACGCCGGCAGCGAGGTGTCCTATGTCCAGAACGTCACCGACGTGGACGACCCCCTGCTCGAGCGCGCCACCGCCACCGGAGTGGACTGGCGGGATCTCGCCGCCGAACAGGTGGAGTTGTTCCAGACCGATATGGAAGCCCTCAACGTCCTCCCTCCGGACCACTACGTGGGCGCCGTCGAGTCGATCGGACTCATCGTGCCGGAAGTGGAGCGCCTGGTCAGCATGGGTCTGGCCTACACGGTGCACGGCACCAACGGCGAACCCGACGGAGATGTCTACTACGACGTCGAGGCAGCGGGCAAGCAGTCAACGGCGCCTGACGCGTGGGCGCTGGGAGCCATTTCCCACCTGGGCGAAAGCGCCATGCTGGAGCTCTTCGCCGAACGCGGCGGCGACCCGGGGCGTGCCGGCAAGCGGCAGGCCCTTGATCCGTTGCTGTGGCGGGTGGCACGGGAAGGCGAACCAAGCTGGCCCGGCGGAAGCCTCGGCGCGGGGCGGCCAGGCTGGCACATTGAATGCACAGTCATCGCGCAAAAATACCTGCCGTCGCCTTTTACCGTGCAGGGCGGCGGCTCCGACCTGATCTTCCCGCACCACGAAATGGGTGCCGGCCATGCATACTCGCTGGCTGGAGTCCCGCTGGCAAAGCACTACGCCCACGCCGGCATGGTGGGGCTGGACGGCGAGAAGATGAGCAAGTCCAAGGGCAACCTGGTGCTCGTTTCCAGGCTGCGCGCCGCAGGGGAGGACCCCTCCGCCATCCGGCTGGCCATCCTGTCCCACCACTACCGTTCGGACTGGTCCTGGACGGACGAAGGGTTCGCCGCAGCCAAGGCAGACCTTGCGGCGTGGCGGAAGGCCCTGCAGCATGCCCCCGCGGGGTCCGCAACGGCGCTTCTGGCCGAGATGCGCGAAGCGCTGGCAGCAGACCTCAACGCGCCGGCAGCGGTTGCCGCAGTTTCCCGGTGGGCACGGTCAGCGAACGACGCCGGAGCTGCCGCCAGCGCCGCGGCCACCAGCGCCGCCGACGCCACGCTGGTGAAGGACGCGGTAGACGCCCTCCTGGGCGTCCAGCTGTAAAGAACCCTGCTTCGAGCGGCACAAAAGAGGGCCTGGCCCGGATTCCTCCGGCCCAGGCCCTCTTCGCGTCGATCAGGTGTCAGCCCCTGTCCTGGCCCCGCCGTTTCAAATACCGCTCGAATTCCCGGGCAATGGACTCGCCGCTCGCTTCGGGCAGATCCGCCGTATCCTTGGCTTCCTCCAGTTGGCGCACGTACGCGGCGATCTCCGGGTCCTCCGTGGCCAGCTCGTCCACCCCGCGCTCCCACGCGTCTGCTTCCTCGGCCAGTTCATGGGTATCCAGGGGCACCTGAAGGAGTTCCTCGATCCGGTGCAGGAGGGCGAGTTGGGCCTTGGGCGAGGGTGCCTGGGCCACGTAGTGCGGCACGGCAGCCCACAAGGACACGGTGGGAATGCCGGCCAGCAGGGACACCTCGGACAGCACGCCGACAATGCCCACGGGCCCTTCGTATTGGGAAGCCTCCAGGTTCATCCGCTCCCGGAGCGGGGCGTCGTCAGACGATGTGCTCACCGGAATCGGGCGGCTGTGCGGGACATCGGCCAAGAGCGCGCCCACCAAGACCACGTAGTCCACGTGCAACGCTTCCGCATGGACCAACAGCTCAGCGGTGTAGGCGCGCCATTTATAGGACGGCTCTGTGCCCTGCACAAAGATGACATCCACATTGGAGTTTGGCGCGCTGGCTTTGTAGATCCGGGTAGACGGCCACTTGATCTTGCGTTCGCCCGCGGCGTTCCTGCGGACTGTGGGGCGCGTGAACTGAAAATCGTAGTACTCGTCAGCATCGATGGACGCGACTTTCTTGCCGCCCCACAATTTGTTCAGGTACCGCAACGAATCGCTGGCCGCTTCGCCGGCGTCGTTCCACCCTTCAAAGGCGGCAAGCATCACCGTTACGCGCTGTCCGTCTGCCACCGGCTGGAGGAACCGTTCCCGCTCGGGTCCGGCACCCTCTTCGGCCGTGGCTCCCTCGAAGCTATTCATTTCTTCACCCTACGTCCAAGGGGCTTGGTCATGCATGGATTGAAGCGCCGCAAATCCCCGTAAACCCGTCACTGTTGCACCCCTGCCGCGTCATATTCGCCAAGGGCGTAGCCCACAGCCTCCGCCCAGCCATGCCCCGTAGACTGGCCATATGTCAATACCTGCCGCCAGCTCACCACTCAAAGCCGTCCTGTGGGATATGGACGGGACCATCGTGGATACCGAGCCTTACTGGATCGCCGCTGAACGGGCCCTGGTGGAGGCCCACGGGGGAACCTGGAGCCACCAGCAGGCGATGCAGCTGGTTGGGCAGTCGCTGAGTTTTTCTGCCGGGCTTCTGCAGCAGGCGGGCGTGCAGCTGGAAATCCGCGACATCATCGACACCCTGACGGCTCAGGTCATCAGCAGCGTCCAGCAGCAAGTGCCGTGGCGCCCCGGTGCCCGTGAGCTCCTGGAAGAGCTCCACCAGGCGGGGGTCCGGTGCGCCTTGGTCACCATGTCCGAGGGTCCACTGGCCCGGGAGGTGGTCGCCAACCTTCCGAGGCCCTACTTCGACGTGCTGGTGACCGGTGACATCGTGACCCGGGGCAAGCCGCATCCGGAGGCCTACCTGACGGCAGTGGAGTTGTTGCAGGAAACTGACCCCGAGCTCGGCATCCACCATTGCGTGGCGCTGGAAGATTCCGTACCGGGCGTGGCTGCAGCGGTTGCTTCCGGGGTCGCGACGGTGGCAGTCCCGCACATCGTTCCCCTGCCCGATCATGAGAGCTACGAACTCTGGGACTCCCTGGCCGGCCGGTCGCTGGGAGAGCTGGAAGCCCTGCTGGTGGGTGCGGGTTGCCAAAGCCATCCGGCGCCCGCTTTGGGTGATTCCCGTGGCTGACCACAGCACGAAGCCGGGCACCGGCCAGGAGGCCCCCGGACGACGCGAAGGTATCCCGCTGGGACGGATCGCCGGCGTCCCCGTGGTTCTGGCCTACTCGTGGTTCGTCATTGCAGCCTTCACGGTGGTCGTCTTCGGCCCTGTGCTCCGCAGCGAGTACCCAATGCTCGGGAACACTGCCTACATCGTCGCTTTCGCCTATGCCGTCCTGCTGTTGATCTCTGTGCTCGTGCATGAACTGGCCCACGCCCTAACCGCGAAAATCTATGGCTGGCCCACCCAAAAAATCGTCCTGAACCTCTGGGGCGGCCACACCCAGTTCGAGAGCTTCACAGCTTCTCCGGGACGATCAGTGCTGGTGGCCCTCGCCGGACCGGCGGCCAACTTCGTCCTGGCCGGCGGCGCGTGGGTGCTCTTGCCCCACCCTTCAACCGGGAGCGTCGCCGAGATCCTGACGAACATCTTCATGTGGGCCAACTTCCTGATCGGCGTCTTCAACGTGCTTCCGGGCCTTCCGCTGGACGGGGGCCGGCTGGTCGAGTCCATCGTTTGGAAAGCCACCGGCAGCCAGGCCAAGGGCACCGTGGCCGCCGGCTGGGGCGGCCGGATCATCGTCATCGCCATCGCATACTGGTTCCTGGTACGCCCCTTCCTCGCCGGTGACCGCCCGGACTTCAGCTTTCTGATGATCACCATCCTCGTTGGCGGCTTCCTGTGGATGGGCGCCTCGGCATCCATCCAACAAGGGACACTCCGCGGCAGGCTCCCACTGGTCAGTGCCGCGGCATTGTCCATGCCCGCTGCCGGCCTGCCCGCCACCGCAACCGTCGGAGACGCCCTCCGCCTCTCGGGAGGAGGCGGAAAGGCAGTGGTGGTCTGCGGACCGGACGGACGGCCCCAAGGTGTCGTGGACCCGGAGGCACTTCAGGCCGTCCCCGCAGCCGCGGCGGATTCGACGCCGATCCATGCCGTCTCCTTCCCTCTCGCAAACGGCGCCTATGTTCCGGAGTGGTCCAAGGGACAGGAGTTGCTCCAGTTCCTTTCCCAGGTTGAGGGCCGCCACTATGCCGTGGTGGACCACAACGGACAGGTCACCGGACTGTTGACGCAGGAAGCCGTCCTCGCAACCATCACAGGCAAGCGTCCGCGGAACAATAGCTATCCTCAGGGCCAGAACCGGTAGAGTTACCTGCCGGTCATGCATTGCCGCCGCCAACGCCAACTGGTGCCCCGAGGGGCCAGGGGAGCGCGGCACAATCAGGTTTACAGGAGCGAGGAAAAATCATGAGCAGCGAAACTGCCGTCAACGACGCCCAGGGCGCAGCACAATCCGGTGTTGCCGCCAGCGGCTCGCAGCCGGTGGGAGCCGCCCGTCGCCGCGGCCCGTTCCGAGAGGGCGAACGCGTCCAGCTGACTGACGAACGCGGCCGGATGAACACCATCACCCTGGAGCGTGGCGGCGCCTTCCACACCCACCGCGGCTTTCTCAACCACGACGAGATCATCGGCCAGGTGGATGGCTCCGTCGTCGTGAACAATGTGGGCCAGCAATACCAAACACTGCGCCCACTGCTCTCCGACTTCGTCCTCTCCATGCCGCGTGGCGCCGCCGTCGTCTACCCCAAGGACGCGGGCCAGATCGTCACGATGGCGGACATCTTCCCCGGCGCCCGCGTGGTGGAAGCCGGCGTCGGCTCAGGAGCCCTGTCCATCTCCCTGCTGCGTGCCGTAGGCGACAATGGTTACCTCCACTCCTTCGAACGCCGCGAGGAATTCGCCGACATAGCGCGCGGCAACGTGGAGACCATCTTCGGCGGACCGCACCCTGCGTGGCAGATTTCACTCGGCGACTTCCAGGAGGAAGTGGTCAAGGCCGAAGCCCCCGGCTCCGTCGACAGGGTGGTCCTGGACATGCTGGCACCGTGGGAATGCCTCGACGCCGTTGCCACCGTCCTCGCCCCCGGCGGAGTGTGGATCAACTACGTTGCCACCGTCACCCAGCTCTCCCGGATGGCCGAAGCCATCCGTGCCGACGGGCGCTTCACGGAACCCGACGCCTGGGAGTCAATGGTCCGCGGCTGGCACCTCGAAGGCCTGGCGGTACGCCCCGACCACCGCATGGTGGCGCACACGGGTTTCCTCCTGGTCACCCGCCGGCTCGCCGACGGGGTCACCGGAATCTCCGTAAAGCGCCGTCCATCGAAGACCGAATTCAACGAAGAGGACGTCAATGCCTGGACGCCCGGCGCCGTAGGAGAGCGTGCGGTGTCGGACAAGAAACTCCGCAGGGCCGCCCGGGACGCCATTGCCGGCACGAACGTCGTGGATACGCCCGAGGTTACGAACTAGTCCATATTTCGGGAGTCTCCATCCCTACCCGCCTTCTTGGGACTAATGTCTTAACAGAAGCGCAGGAAGGGGCTGATACATCATGGAGACTCCAAACCAGGACTCCGGACGTACACCGGCAGAGCAGTCTGCCGCCAACGACCTCTCGGTTGCTGACCGCCAGGTCAACATACTTCGGGACAAGCTCAGGCACATCGACCGCCAGCTCGCAGCGGCAACCCAGAACAACACCAAGCTGGTCACCATGCTTGAGACCGCGAAAGCGGAAATCCTGCGGCTCAAGAACGCCCTGGACCAGGAAGGGCAACCGCCGTACAGCTTCGGCACCATCCTGCAGCTCAATCCCAAACGGCAACCTGCCCCGGGCAGCAGCGGACAGGCCGCCACCGAGGAATCAGCGGACATCTTCAACGCGGGGCGGAAGATGCGGGTGGGCATCAGCCCGCTGGTCAACATCAACCAGTTGGCCGTCGGGCAGGAAGTACTGCTCAACGAGGCCCTCCTGATCGTCGCCGGACTCGGTTATGAGCGGGCCGGCGAGCTGGCCACGCTGAAGGAGATGCTGGGGCGCGACCGCGCCCTGGTGGTGGGCCGTGCGGACGAAGAACGCGTTGTCCGCCTGTCCGGTGCCCTCCTGGCCGAAAAACTCCGGGTCGGTGATGCCCTCTCCATCGATTCACGCACCGGGTATGCCCTGGAGAAGGTTCCACGTTCCGAGGTGGAGAACCTGGTCCTTGAGGAAGTCCCGGACATCACCTACGAGGACATTGGTGGCCTCGGACCCCAGATTGAACAGATCCGCGACGCCGTCGAACTGCCGTTCCTGCATCCGGACCTCTACCGGGAGCACGGGCTGAAGGCTCCCAAGGGCATCCTGCTCTACGGTCCTCCCGGCTGCGGCAAAACGCTGATTGCCAAGGCGGTGGCCAATTCCCTCGCGGCCCGGGCGGCAGAACGGTCCGGGAACGTGGATCTCAAGAGCTACTTCCTCAACATCAAGGGGCCCGAACTCCTCGACAAATATGTGGGCGAAACGGAACGGCACATCCGGCTGATCTTTTCCCGCGCCCGGGAAAAGGCCTCCGACGGCAGCCCCGTGGTGGTGTTCTTCGACGAGATGGACTCGCTGTTCCGTACCCGCGGCACCGGGATTTCATCCGACGTCGAGACCACCATCGTGCCCCAGCTCCTGAGCGAGATCGACGGCGTGGAGCGCCTCGACAACGTGATCGTGATCGGTGCGTCCAACCGTGAAGACATGATCGACCCCGCGATCCTCCGGCCGGGCAGGCTGGACGTGAAGGTCAAGATCCAGCGCCCGGACGCGGAAGCCGCGGCCGACATCTTCAACAAATACATCACCCCTGACCTGCCGTTCCACGAATCGGACCTTGCCGAACACAACGGTGACGTCCAGGCGACGGTCGACGCCATGGTCCAGCGCACCGTAGAAGCCATGTACTCCACGGACAAGTCCAACGAGTTCCTTGAAGTCACTTACGCCAACGGTGACACCGAGATGCTCTACTTCAAGGACTTCAACTCGGGCGCCGTGGTCCAGAACGTGGTGGACCGGGCCAAGAAGTACGCCATCAAGGACTTGTTGACCTCGCACCAGAAGGGACTCCGGATCGAGCACCTACTGCGCGCCGTCGTGGATGAGTTCCGCGAACACGAGGACATGCCGAACACCACCAATCCTGACGACTGGGCACGCATCTCCGGGAAGAAGGGCGAACGGATCACCTACATCCGCACCATCGTCCAGGGCAAGGCCGGGCAGGAGCCCGGAAAGTCGATCGAAACCATGCCCACCACGGGACAGTATCTATGACGGGTGCACCAGGACCCGCCGTCGGGGACGCCCTCCCAGCCGGCGGGGCCATGCGGGTCATGGGAGCGGAAACCGAATACGGGATCCATGCTCCATCCGCACCCTCGGCAAACGCCACCATGATGAGTGCCCGCGTTGTCCAGGCCTACGCCCAGGTCACCCGGCAGCGGGCCGCCGGGGGAGCGGAAACCCGGTGGGACTATACGGACGAAGAACCCCTGCATGATGCCCGGGGCTGGACGGTGGACCGAGGATCGGCGCATCCCAGCCAGCTGACCGACCAGCCACCCGTGCTTGACGCCGAGTCCGTAGCGCTGGCTTACGGCCGTGAGGAACTTGAGCTCGACGGCCAGGACGAGTCCGGGTCCCTGCTAATGAATATGGTCCTTGGCAACGGGGCCCGGCTGTACGTTGACCATGCCCACCCGGAGTACTCAAGCCCCGAGGTGACCAATCCGCGCGATGCTGTGGCCTGGGACGCCGCGGGTGACCTGGTTGCCCTGGCCGCGGTCCGGCGCCTCGCAGCTGACCCTGCCCTGCCTCCGGTCAATCTCTACAAGAACAACACCGATAACAAGTCCGTTTCCTATGGGTCGCATGAAAACTACCTCATGCCCCGGTCCGTGCCGTTTGGCGACATTGTCCGCGGACTGACTCCCTTCTTCGTCAGCCGGCAGGTGGTGTGCGGAGCCGGTCGCTTGGGACTCGGCCAGGACAGTTCCGCCCCCGGCTTCCAGGTCAGCCAGCGGGCCGACTTTTTCGAGGCAGAAGTGGGGCTGGAAACCACCATCCGCAGGCCCATCATTAACACAAGGGATGAGCCCCACGCCACAGCGGACAAGTACCGGCGCCTGCACGTGATCATTGGGGATGCAAACCTCAGCCAGGTATCCAACTACCTCAAGTTCGGTACCACCGCCCTGGTCCTCAGCCTGATCGAAGCCGGACTGGCGCCTAAAATTGAGGTCTACGAGCCAGTCACCGCACTGAAGACGGTCAGCCACGACACCTCGCTGACCGCAAAGCTCCGCCTGCTGGACGGCCGCCGGGTGACGGCGCTGGACCTTCAGTGGATGTACCACGAGGCCGCTGCCAAACTTGCGCAGGACACCGGTGTGGGTGACGCCGTGGACGGCGACGGCCACACCCACGACGTCCTGGAAAGGTGGGCCACCGTCCTGACGCAGCTGGACAACGACCGGACGGCGGCCGCGGGGTCGGTGGAGTGGCTGGCAAAGCTCTCCCTCCTGGAAGGCTACCGCCAGCGGGACGGACTGGAATGGAGTGATGCCCGGCTGGGCCTGGTGGATCTGCAATGGTCCGACATCAGGCCTGAAAAAGGCCTGTACCACCGCATGCTGGCCAGAGGCCGGATGCAGCGCGTGGTGGACGACGCGGCCATTGCCGCCGCCGTGGCGGAGCCCCCGGAGGACACACGGGCATTCTTCCGCGGAAAGTGCATCAGCAGCTTCGGGAAAGACGTCGTGGGCGCCAGCTGGGATTCGGTGATCTTCGACGTACCGGGTTACGGACGGCTCCAACGCGTGCCCACCCGGGAACCCTTGCGGGGAACCAAAGAGCTGACCGGAGCGTTATTCGAGCGCTACCGGGAAGCCGGACCGTTCCTGGGAGAACTGCTGGGACACAGCAGCACTCCGCCTGCGGCGTAAACCGCGCTGGAATGCCCGTCCCGTGGCAGGATGGGGATATCGGAGGATCCGCCGGATCCGCCGGAAGCACGAGGAGGGAACCCAATGGCAGGCCAGGAGCAACAGCAGCCGCAGTCACGCGACAGCCAGGTCGAAGACGACATTCCCGAGGCACCCCCGGCACCGCCCGAGGCGCAGGCGTCGGCATCTACAGAGGGCGTGGACGACCTCCTGGATGAAATCGACGGCGTCCTGGAATCAAACGCCGAAGAATTCGTCCGGGCATTCGTCCAAAAGGGCGGCCAGTAACCCGGACCCGATGGGTGGCGGAAGCCGCGGCCGGCCGGAATCTGTACCGACGTTGAAGTACCACGTTCAAGGAGTGATGAGTGCAGGAATCAACCGCCAACCAGGTAGCCGCCAACGCCACCTCGTCCTTTACCGAGCATTTGCAGCGGGACCGGCCCGAGCTATTGCCCTTTAGCCGGTCCTTCTCCGGTAGTGCGTCAGCGGCTGCCCCCGTGCAGGTTCCCCACGCCACCACGATCGTTGCCCTGAGCTACAACGACGGTGTCCTGATGGCGGGCGACCGGCGGGCCACCATGGGAAATGTCATCGCCAGCCGGCACATTGAGAAAGTCTTCCCCGCCGACCGGTTCTCGGTCCTGGGTATCGCGGGGACCGCAGGCATTGCGATCGACCTGACCCGGCTCTTCCAGGTGGAACTTGAGCACTACGAAAAGATCGAGGGCACCCAGCTCAGCCTTGAGGGAAAAGCCAACCGGTTGGGCGCCATGATCAGGGGCAACCTGCCCATGGCATTGCAGGGCCTGGCGGTGGTGCCACTGTTCGCCGGTTTCGATACCAGCGCCAATGTGGGCCGGTTGTTCTCCTATGACGTCACCGGGGGCAGGTATGAGGAACACGAACACCATACGGTGGGATCGGGCTCGGTCTTCGCCCGCGGCGCCCTGAAGAAGCTTTGGCGCCCCAACCTCACCGCTGCCGAGGCGCTGTCCGTCGCCGTGGAATCCCTCTACGACGCCGCCGATGACGATTCCGCCACCGGTGGCCCGGATACTGTCCGGCAGTTGTGGCCGGTGGTCTATACGGTGGACAGGACAGGTGCCCGCCGGGTTCCGGACGCCGAACTCTCGGCCGCCTCGCGGAACGTCATCGAGTCCCGCACGATCGCCGGACGGGAGGCCTGAGATGACGCAGCAGTTCTATGTCTCACCCGAACAACTGATGAAGGACCGCGCAGACTTCGCGCGGAAGGGCATCGCCCGTGGCCGCTCGGTGGTGGTGATCAGCTGCGCCGACGGCATCGCCCTGGTCGCCGAGAACCCTTCCCCGTCACTGCACAAGATCGGCGAAATCTACGACAAGATCGCCTTCGCCGCCGTAGGCAAATACAACGAGTTCGAGAGCCTCCGCCAGGCCGGTGTCCGCTACGCCGACGTGCGCGGCTACTCCTATGACCGCGAGGACGTCACCGCCCGCGGCCTGGCAAGCGTCTACGCCCAAAGCCTCGGAGCAGTCTTCACCGCCGAGCAAAAGCCCTTCGAGGTGGAGCTTGCCGTTGCCGAGGTGGGCCCCACCCAAGCCGACGACCACCTGTACCGATTGACCTTCGACGGCTCGATCGCAGACGAACACAGCTTTGTCGTCATGGGTGGACAGGCCGAGAAAGTCTCCTCCGCCATCGACGCCGGCTGGCAGGCCTCCTTGGGATTCGCCGACGCCGTCCGCCTGGCGTTGAAAGGGCTGACACCTGCCGCGGACACGGACCAACCGGCCACGCCGCTGCCCGCAAGCGCCCTCGAGGTGGCGGTCCTGGACAGGCTTTCCGAAAGCTCCCGCGGGTCACGGCGCGCCTTCCGCAGGCTGAACGACGCGGACATTACGGCATTGCTGGCCTAGGAGGACCACATGGACAAGAGAATCTTCGGTATCGAAACCGAATTCGGGATCTCGTATTCAAGCCCCGATTCGAGGCCTCTTGCTCCGGAAGAGGTGGCGCGGTACCTCTTCCGGAAGGTGGTCAGCTGGGGACGCTCATCCAATGTGTTCCTCACCAACGGTTCCCGGCTCTACCTCGATGTTGGATCCCACCCCGAGTACGCCACCGCCGAATGCGATGACCTTGCCCAACTGATCGCCCATGACCGCGCGGGTGAGCTGATCCTCGACGACCTCGTGGACGAGGCCCAGGCCCGGCTGGCGGCAGAGGGCTTCAACGGCACCGTGTACTTGTTCAAGAACAACACGGACTCGGCCGGCAACTCCTACGGCAGCCACGAGAACTACCTCATCCCGCGGCGCGGAGAATTTTCCCGCCTCGCCGAGATCCTGATTCCCTTCCTCGTGACCCGCCAGCTCATCGCAGGGGCCGGAAAAATCCTGAAGACGCCGCACGGAGCCACGTACGCGTTTTCCCAGCGCGCCGACCACATTTGGGAGGGCGTCTCCTCGGCCACCACCCGGTCACGACCCATCATCAACACCCGCGACGAGCCCCATGCGGATGCCGAGTTCTACCGGCGGCTCCACGTCATCGTCGGGGACTCGAACATGTCAGAGGCCACGGCGCTGATGAAGGTGGGCACCGTGGACCTGGTGCTGCGCATGATCGAAGCCGGGGTGATCATGCGCGACATGCGCATGGAAAACCCGATCCGGAGCATCCGCGAAATTTCCCATGACCTCAGTGGCAGGGCACTGGTGCGGCTTGCCAACGGGCGACAGCTCACGGCCCTTGAAATCCAGCAGGAGTACCTCACCAAGGTCACCGCCTTCGTCCAGGAGCACGGCGCGCACAACCCGCACGTTCCGGTAATCCTGGACCTGTGGGAACGCACCCTCCACGCGATCGAAACCGGCGATACCAGGAGCATCGACACCGAAATAGACTGGGCCATCAAGAAGAAGCTGATGGACAACTACCGTGAACGCCATGGCCTGGGCCTGGAGGCGCCACGCATTGCCCAGCTCGATCTGACGTACCACGACATTTCCCGCAGCCGGGGTATCTACTATTTGCTGCAGTCCCGCGGGGCCGTGCGCCGGATCGTTGACGATACCGTCATCAAGGGAGCCGTGGACGCGCCGCCGCAGACCACGCGCGCCAAGCTGCGGGGCGACTTTGTCCGCCGGGCCCAGGAGCTGGGACGGGACTACACGGTGGACTGGGTGCACCTGAAGCTCAACGACCGCGCCCACCAGACGATTCTCTGCAAGGATCCGTTCCGCAGCGTGGATGAGCGCGTGGATGCCCTGCTGGACTCTATGGGCTGACGTCCAGCTTCAGGGTCTATTCTGGATGAGGTCCTTTTAACGGGACCTGCCACGGCACGGTCCGCTGCCATGCGGAATGTCGTATCCACCTTGCCCCGACGAAAGTTTCCTACGTGCGCCGACTACTAGCAATCCTCCTTCCCGGCCTGCTGCTGCTGACCGCCTGTGGAGGCACAGCTTCACAGCCTGAGCCCACCAGCCAGTCCGCCGGGGAGACTGCAAAGTTCGACTCCCTCAAGCTGACCGACAACGGCGACAAGAAGGCCCCGGGTGTGGACTTCGCCAAGCCCCTGTCCGTCACCGAACCGACCATTAAGGTCGTTTCCCAAGGCAGCGGCGACGCCGTCAAGGCAAACCAGGTGGCCAAAATTTCCATCCTGGCCCTGAACGGCACGGACGGATCCCAGCTGGAGGACACGTTCCCCAGCGACCCCGAGAGCCTCGAGCTGACCGACGACCTCAAGACCAGCAGCCCGGTCATCTACAACGCGTTCGTTGGCGCAAAGGTCGGATCCAGCCTGGCCTTGGCCGTCCCGGGCCAGCAAAGTGCCCCGTCAGCCAGCCCCAGCCCGTCCGACGGCGCCAGCCCCAGCCCGAGCGCGGCAGCTGATCCCACGCAGCTGCTGATCATCAAGGTCATTTCCGCTGCCGACTCCACACCCGTCCTGGACAAGGCCCAGGGCGAGACCGTGACGCCGCCCCCCGGCCTTCCCACCGTGACGGAAAAAGACGGCAAGCCGGAAATCAACGTTGCAGGTGCAGCTGCCCCCACGGCACTCGTGTCCCAGGACCTGATCAAGGGCACCGGCGCCACCGTCAAGGAAACCGACAGGCTGACGGCGAACTATGTTGGCGTCAACCTCGCCGACGGAACCAAGTTCGATTCCAGCTTCGACCGCGGCCAGCCTGAAACCTTCCCGTTGACCGGTGTCATCAAGGGCTGGACCCAGGGCCTGGCCGGCAAGACCGTCGGCTCCCGCGTCCTGCTTGTCATTCCCAAGGACCTGGCCTACGGCGATGCCGGCAAGGGCCAGGCAAAGGGTGACCTTGTCTTCGTAGTGGACATCCTCGGGGTCAAGTAGCAACACTTACAAGGAGGCCGCATCCTTTCGCGGCACCCACCAGAACACTCACGCAGAGGAGCAAACATGTCGTTTGGACAGCGGGAATTCGACCGCCAGAAACCCGAGATCGATTTTCCGGAAGGCGACGTCCCCACGGAACTGGTCATCACCGACCTCATTGAGGGCGACGGCCGGGAAGCCCAGGCGGGCGACACCGTCTCCACCCACTACGTCGGCGTGGCCTGGTCCACCGGCGAAGAGTTCGACGCCTCATGGGGCCGCGGCGCACCGCTGGACTTCCGCGTCGGTGTCGGCCAGGTCATCCAGGGCTGGGACCAGGGCCTGCTGGGCATGAAGGTCGGCGGCCGGCGGCGCCTTGAGATCCCCTCAGAACTGGCATACGGCTCCCGTGGAGCCGGTGGAGCGATCAAGCCCAACGAGGCACTGATCTTCGTCGTGGACCTCGTCGGGGTCCGCTGACTTTCAGCACACCGCACCAACCGCAGGCGCGGCAGCACAGGGATGTTTCCCGGTGCTGCCGCGCTTTCGGTTTAAGGCGCAGGAGTTTAGTAACGTAGCCAAGGTGTCCGTCTCCCGCACTGAACGACTCCTCAACCTGTTGATCGCGCTCCTGAACACCCGCTATGGGCTGCGGCGCAGCGAACTGCGGGAAAAGGTCTACCACGACGCCTCCGGCAACGACGTCGCGTTCGGCCGGATGTTCGAGCGCGACAAGAACGACCTGCGGGCCATGGGCTTCGATGTCGAGACCCTCACCGACGCCGGCTGGGGCGAAGACGACCCTGCCACCACGCGCTACCGGATCGGCAAGGAATCCAACACCCTCCCCGACGTCCAGCTGGGACCAGAGGAATGGACCGTCCTGCTGCTCGCCTCGCAGCTCTGGGAGCGGGCCGCCCTGGGCACGGCGGCCCAGAGCGCACTGCGCAAAATCCAGGCCTCCGGGCGGCTGTCGGACGTTGGACTGCCCGCCGGCGTCCAGCCCCGGATCAAGCCTGCCGGGCAGGCCTTCGATGACATAGTGGCCGCCATGCATGCCAGGCATCCTGTCAGCTTCACCTACCTGGCCGGTACCACGGGTAGGGAGGAAGAACGCGTGGTGGAACCGTGGGGCCTTGGCAGCCGCTTTGGCCAGTGGTACCTGATGGGGTACGACCGGACCCGCAACGCGCCCCGGCATTTCCGCCTCTCGCGGTTCACCAGCGCCGTCACGATACTGACCAAAGACCAGTACGCACCGCCCGCGGACTTCAGTATCCGCGCCGAACTGGACCGGCTGCCGGAACTGCCGCTGCGCACCGCCGTCGTGGACGTCAGGAAGGGGCGCCTCCTCGCCTTGCGCAGCCGTGCAGGAGGCGCCGCGACGCAGGAGCCGGGCGGAGGGCCCGCCGACGGCTTTGACCGGCTTGTCCTCGAGTACCGCGATCCGGAAGGGCTTGCCGAAGAACTTGCCTCCTACGGGCCGGACGCCCGGGCGGTCGAGCCGGAAGACCTTGCCGCGGCCGTGCGCCGCCGCCTTCAGGCCGCCGCCGCCTTCAACGCCGCACCCGTCCCCGCTTACACGTTCATCGACGTCCACGCCCGGGCCGCCCGCAAGCGGACCTCCGAGGACCAGCTCAAGCGCATGCTCCAGCTGGTCCCCTTCCTGGTCCACAACCAGGGCCTGCACATCCAGGATGTCGCAAGGCATTTCGGGATCACCCGCGAGGAGCTTGAGGCTGATCTCCAGATCCTCATCTGCTCCGGGCTGCCCGAGGGTTATCCGGATGACCTGCTTGATATCCAATGGGAAGACGACCACGTCTTCATTTCCCAGGATCTGGACTTGAAGCGGCCCGTCCGATTCACCGTGGAGGAAGCCTGTGCACTGCTGACCGGCCTCGAAACGCTCAACGGCCTGCCCGACCTGCCTGGCGGAGGGGCTTTGGAATCCGTCACCCTCAAGCTGCTCGCCGCAGCCGGTGAGGAGGGCCTCCGGGCGGCCTCCATCGCAGGACCGCAGGTGGCACCCGCAGACGCCGAAACCCATGCCACCGTCCGGCAGGCTATTGAAACCCGCTCCCAACTCCGGCTGACGTATCTGTCGCCCCAGCGGGACGCGGTCACGGTCCGGGATGTCGACCCCCTTCGGCTCTATTCACTGGACAACACCTGGTATCTCGAAGCCTGGTGCCACAGTGTGGCAGGGCTTCGGAACTTCCGCCTGGACCGCGTGCAGGCGGTGCACCCCAATGGCGCACCTGCCGGCGGCCACGCCACGCCCGGCGGCGGAGTGCCTGCCAAACTTTTCACCCCCAACGACGACGACACCACAGTGATCATCCAGCTCACCCGGCAGGGGAGGGGCCTGGCGGACGACTACTACGCGGAGCGCACCGCGGAATTGCCCGACGGCGGCCTGGTAGCCGAGATCAGGTTTGGCAACACAGCGTGGCTGCCCATGTTCGTGGCCCAGCACGGGGGCACGGCCAGGATCCTGGCGCCCGCGGAACTTGCCGGTGCGGCGAGCGAATGGCTCGCGGCGTCGCTGGCAACCTACGGCGGATAGACTTCCAGCATGCCTTGGTGGTCCTGGATCCTGATTTGGATAGCGCTTGTTGCGGTATCCCTGCTGTTCTATGTCCTGTTGGGCATCCGCCTCTACCGCCAGTTCATGGCGACGGTAAAGGACCTCGGCGAGGCCGCCGCAAGGCTGGGGAGCCTTGGCCCGGCAGGGTTGCCGGAGGAGCCCGCCAATCCATCACGTGTCGCGCCGGGTTCGGCGGTTTTTGCCTCACCCGCCGTGATGCGACATGATTACGAGGCATCCAAATCGGCCAGGCAGGAAGAACGCCGCCGCCGTCGAGTGCAGCGCAAAAAGGACCGGGGCCAGCCGCAGGCGCTCGGAGATCTCGACTTCACATAGAAGTAGGATGTATTTAGAGGAAAGGATTTCCCGTGGGAAGACTCTTTGATGGCCCCTGGCCAATCGTCATTATCATCGTTGTAGCATTGCTTCTCTTCGCCGCCCCCAAACTTCCGGCCATGGCCCGCAGCCTGGGCCAGTCGATGCGGATCATCAAATCCGAGGTCAAGGAAATGAAGAACGACGGCAAAGCCGAGTCCTCCGAGCCCTCGGGCCCGGTGGAAGGCACCATCGTGAACCATCCCAAGGCGAAGCCCGCTGAGCCGACAGACGGCACTGACGTTCCGCCGTCGACCCGCGCCTGACCTCCCGTGGCACTGTCGCGGGCCCGTAAAGCCAACCCCGAGGGACGGATGTCCCTGTGGGAGCACCTCAAGGAGCTGAAAAACCGGCTGATCAAGTCGGCCATCGGCGTCGTCATCGGCGGCATTGGGGGCTGGATACTTTACGATCCGCTGCTGAAGGCCCTGGCCGAACCGGTCAACAGGATCTCAGATGAAACCGGCGGCCTGGCAGCGATCAACTTCGGAACCATCGCCTCGCCCTTTGACTTCAAGCTCCAGATGTCGCTCCTCATCGGGGCGGTAATTTCCAGCCCCATCTGGATCTACCAGCTCTGGGCGTTTATCACACCGGGCCTGACATCCAAGGAACGCCGCTACACCTTGGGCTACATGGCCGCCGCCATCCCGCTGTTCCTTGCCGGAATCTGGGTGGGCTGGCTGGTGGTTCCGCAGGTGGTCCACGCGTTGACGCAATTCACCCCCGCAGGCTCCTCGAGTGTCATCGATGCCCGGACCTATATCGAATTCGTCACGCGCATGGTGCTGATGCTGGGCCTCGCCTTCCTGGTCCCGGTGGTGCTGGTCGGCGTCAACATGGCCGGCCTTGTCTCCGGCCGCACCATCCTCAAGGCTTGGCGCATCACGGTGTTCCTCGTGTTCGTCCTGGCAGCCATTGCCGCGCCGGGCGCGGACGCCATCTCAATGTTCATGCTCGCAGGACCACTGCTGGCACTGTTCTTTGCTGCCATCGGGATCTGCATCATGAATGACAAGAGGCGAGACCGCCGTCAGGCCAAGCAGGTTGCCGAAACCGAGGCCAGCGCTGACGTAGCCACCCCCAGCAGTGAACTCAAGAAGCTCTAGCCTGCCGCTAGGCTTGGGATATGGCTTCCAACACCGGGTCGTTCTCCACCGGACCCACTGATTCCGAAGAACTGTCTCCCGCTGAAAGGTATCGTGCCAGCGCTGAACGCAGGGCTGAGGGCGCCACGTACCTCGGACAGTTTTCCCGGACCCTCGAGTTCGAGCTTGACGACTTCCAGCGGAACGCCTGCCGTTCCCTGCAGGAAGGCAGGGGAGTCCTGGTGGCAGCCCCCACCGGCGCCGGCAAAACCATCGTTGGCGAGTTTGCCATCTACCTGGCCCTGCAACGGGGCCTGAAGGCTTTCTACACCACGCCCATCAAGGCGCTCAGCAACCAGAAATTCAGCGAGCTCGCCACCAAGTACGGCGCGGACAACGTGGGGCTCCTCACCGGTGACACCAGCATCAACGGCGACGCGCAGGTGGTGGTCATGACCACCGAGGTCCTCCGGAACATGCTGTACGCCGACTCCGCCACGCTCGACGACCTTGGTTACGTGGTCATGGACGAGGTGCACTACCTTGCCGACCGGTTCCGCGGGGCGGTCTGGGAAGAAGTCATCATCCACCTGCCCAGCGAGGTCCAGGTTGCCTCCCTGAGCGCCACGGTCTCCAACGCCGAAGAATTTGGTGCGTGGCTGGACACCGTGCGCGGCGACACGGACATTATCGTGTCCGAGCACCGGCCCGTACCGTTGTGGCAGCACGTCATGGTGGGCCGCCGGATCATGGACCTTTTCGCCGGCGAAACCACCTTCGACGAGATCGCCCTGCCCGGCGGGGAAGGGGACGACCAGGCGCCCGCGCAGGACAAAGCCCGCGAGGACGCCAAGGCCCGCGGCTTTGACGTCAACCCTGAACTGCTGGATGTGGCGCGCCGCGAAATCCAGCAAAGCTTCCGGAGCCGCCAAGGCCCGGGAAAACGAGGCCGGCGCGGTGACGACCGTCCGGTCCGTGGCGCCGAACCCGCAGGGGTGCGCCGGGCCAGCCGTCCCCAAGTGATCGCCAGCCTTGACCGGATGGACCTTCTGCCGGCCATCACGTTCATCTTTTCCCGTGCGGGGTGTGAAGGTGCAGTCGCCCAATGCGTCGCATCCGGCCTGTGGCTCACCACGGAAACCGAACAGCGGATCATCGCGCAGCGGGTTGACGAAGCCGGGCAGGATATTCCACCGGACGACCTCGATGTACTGGGCTTTTGGACGTGGCGGGACGGACTGCTCAGGGGCTTCGCCGCCCATCACGCCGGAATGCTGCCCACCTTCAAGGAGGTGGTGGAGAAACTCTTTGCCGCCGGCCTGGTCAAGGCTGTCTTCGCCACGGAGACCCTCGCCTTGGGCGTGAACATGCCGGCGCGCTCGGTGGTGCTGGAGAAACTGGACAAGTTCAACGGTGAGGCCCACGTGGACATCACCGCGGGTGAATACACGCAGCTCACCGGCCGCGCCGGACGGCGCGGAATCGACGTCGAAGGCCACGCCGTGGTGCTGTGGCAGCCCGGGACGGACCCGACGGCGGTGGCCGGCCTCGCCTCCCGGCGCACCTACCCGCTGAACTCGAGTTTCCAGCCCACCTACAACATGAGCATCAACCTGCTAGCGCAGTTTGGCCGGTCCCGGGCCCGCGAAATCCTCGAATCGTCTTTTGCCCAGTTCCAGGCCGACCGCTCCGTGGTGGGTCTCGCCAGGCAGGTCCGAAGCAGGGAAGAATCCCTCGCCGGCTACGCCAAATCCATGACCTGCCATCTGGGCGACTTCACCGAGTACGCCCGGCTTCGGAGGGAACTGTCCGACGCCGAGAACGCCACGTCCCGGACCAAGTCCCGTGTGCAGAAGTCGCTCAGCGACGACTCGCTGGCCCGATTGCTGCCCGGCGACGTGGTCAACGTTCCGGGTGGACGCGCGCCGGGACCCGCCGTCGTCCTCAGCTCCGACCACGGCAGCCGCGAACCGCGGCCGGCCGTCCTCACACTGGACAACCAGCTCCGGAGGATCGGCACGGACGACCTCGAAGGTCCCATCGCGCCGGTAACCCGGATCCGCATCCCCAAGTCCTTTAACGCCAAAGTGCCCAAGTCACGCCGGGACCTCGCCTCATCGGCGCGGAATGCGCTGCGGGAGAACCGCCCGCCCGCGCCCGGCCAAAACCGGAACCACGACTTCGGCCGGGGCGCGGCGCTGCCCAACCAGGAGAAGCGTATTGCGGATCTCCGGCGTGCCCTCCGGGCGCACCCTTGCCACGGGTGCAGCGAGCGGGAGGACCACGCGCGGTGGTCCGAGCGCTGGTGGAAGCTGCGGCGGGAAACGGACGGCCTGGTCCGCCAGATCCAGGGCCGCACCAACACCATCGCCAAAACCTTCGACCGGGTCTGCGACGTGCTGTCAGCCTACGGCTACCTGGAAGACACAGGTGACGGCCGGCTGGTCATCAGTCCCGATGGGCAGCGGCTGCGCCGAATTTACGGCGAGAAGGACCTGCTCATCTCCCAGTCCCTGCGGCTGGGCGCCTTCGATGACCTTGACGCCACAGAGGTGGCAGCGCTGGCCAGTGTGCTGGTTTACCAGGCCAAGCGGGAGGACCGGGGCCTGCGGCCGCGGATGCCCAGCGTCTCCCTGGAAACGTCCGTGGACATTGTGGTCAGGGAGTGGTCCGCCCTGGAGGACGTGGAGGAGGAGAACAAGCTTCCGCTGACCGGCGAGCCCGAACTCGGACTTGTCTGGCCGCTTTACAAGTGGGCCCGCGGGCGGCATCTGCAGGACGTCCTGAGCGGGACCGACCTCGCCGCCGGCGACTTTGTCCGTTGGGTCAAGCAGGTGGTGGACCTGCTTGACCAGCTGGCCAAAATTCCCGGCCTGGATCCTCGCCTGTCCCGGCTGTGCGTTGAAGCCATCAACCTGATCCGCCGCGGCGTCGTCGCGTACTCGTCCGTTCTCTGATCCTCGTATCCTGCCGTCCCGTGCCGGCCCGTTCACACCCCAGGAGTCCTGCCCACCATGCCCCACCCCGATGCTGCTGCCCGTCCCGCCCCGGTCCTGTACCGCAACGGATCCGTCTACACCGCGGCGGACCCGTTCGCTACCGCCATGCTGGTGGATGGCGACACCGTCGCCTGGGTTGGGTCTGAACAGGCGGCAACGTCCATCGCCGACAGCTCCATGGAGATCATCGACCTCCGCGGCGCACTGGTGACGCCGGGCTTCGTGGACTCGCACATGCACCTGACGGAAACCGGCATCGCACTGGAATCCCTGCAGCTTGGCTCAGCGACGTCTGCCCGGGCGCTCTTGGACGCCGTCGCCGGCGCAAGGGGTGAAGGCCCCGTGCTGGGGCACGGCTGGGATGAGACCACGTGGGCGGACCCCACGCTGCCCACGGCGGACGAACTGGAGCGGGCGGCCGGCGGCAGGCCGGTCTACCTGTCCAGGGTTGACGTGCACTCGGCGCTCGTTTCACCGTCGCTGGCGCAGTCCGCGGACCTTCTGGGCCAGGACGGGTTCGACGGCGGGGCCAGGGTCATCCGGGCAGCCCACGCGGCCGCGCGGCTGGCCACGCGGAAGCTTCCGGCCGAGGCCCTGAAGCAGCACCAGGCCCGTGCCCTCGCCGAAGCCGCCGCCAACGGGTACGTGGCCCTCGCCGAGATGGGTGCGCCCCACATCGGCGGCGCCGACGATCTCAGGACCGCGGCAGCATGGAACGCACCGGATGCATCCGCCCGGCCGGTTCCGGATATCCTGGCGTACTGGGGTGAGGCAGTAGCTTCCGAGGAGCAGGCCCGTGCCCTCGTTGCACAGTTTGGTGGTGCCATCCGCGGGCTCGCCGGGGACCTGAATATTGACGGATCGCTGGGCTCCCGGACTGCCGCCCTCCGCGCCGGGTACAACGACGCGGGCCACGAACGCGGCGCGTTGTACCTGGACGTCGAGCAGGCCGCAGCCCATCTCGCTGCCTGCTCGCTGGCCGGTATCCAGGGCGGGTTCCATGTGATTGGCGACGCCGGGCTGGACGTAGCACTTGAGGCGCTTGACCGTGCCGCCCAAGAGGTAGGCGCACAGCGGGTGCGTGCCGCCGGCCACCGTTTTGAGCATGTTGAAATGGTGGATGCCGCGGCCGTCGAAAAACTGGCTTCCTATTCGGTGACCGTGAGCGCCCAGCCGTCGTTCGACGCAGCCTGGGGCGGACCGGGCGGCCTCTATGAGCGAAGGGTGGGGGAGCGGAGCCGGTCCATGAATCCGTTCGCCTCGTTCTACGCTGCGGGGGTCCCCGTCTGCTTTGGCAGCGACAGCCCGGTGACGCCGCTGCGTCCCTGGTCCAGTGTCCGCGCCTGCGTCGAACACCACAACCAGGACGAAAGAATTTCCGCGCGTGCCGCGTTCCTGGGCCACACCCGGGCCGGCTGGAGGGCCGCCCGGCACGCCAACCCGATGGCCGGACAACTGGTCCCCGGAGCCCCGGCAAGTTTCGCGGTGTGGGAGGTGGAAGAGCTCATGGTCCAGGTGGCTGACGGGCGGGTTCAATCGTGGAGCACAGATCCACGTGCCAGGACCCCGCTGCTGCCGGCACTGGACACGGGTTCGGATCCCGTGTGCCTCCAAACCGTAAAAGACGGTGCCGAACTGTTTGCCAGCCCGGCCTTGCGTTCCTGAGCCGGGATTCTTCCGCCCTATAATGGGGAGTTGCGCCCGCCGCCGGCCAGCCCGGCAACAGGTGCTCCGACCACTTCCACCAGGAAAGGCCCTTCGTGCGCGTCCTTACGATCATTCCCACCTACAACGAACTGGAATCGCTGCCCAAGACGCTCCAGCGCCTGCGGACGGCTGTTCCGGCGTCGGACGTGCTGGTGGTCGATGACAACAGCCCCGATGGTACCGGCACCCTGGCCGACGGCTTCGCCGCTGACGATTCCCAGGTCCATGTCCTGCACCGCAAGGGCAAGGAAGGCCTTGGGGCGGCCTACATCGCCGGATTCAAGTGGGGACTGGAAGCCGGCTACGACGTCCTCGTCGAAATGGACGCCGACGGCTCACACCAGCCCGAACAGCTCCCGCAACTCCTTGAAGCCATCGAGCAGGGCGCAGACCTCGCCATGGGCTCCCGCTGGGTCCCCGGCGGCAGCGTGGTCAACTGGCCGCTCTACCGGCAGGCAATTTCCCGCGTGGGCAGCACCTACGCCCGGCTGATGCTCGGCCTCCGGATCAAGGACGTGACCGGCGGCTACCGTGCCTTCCGCCGAAGCACGTTGGAAAAGCTCAACCTTGACCAGGTCGATTCGGTGGGCTACGGCTTCCAGGTGGATCTCGCCTGGCGCGTCGCCAAACTCGGCCTCCGGATCGAAGAACGCCCCATCACCTTCGTCGAACGCGAACTGGGCGCCTCGAAGATGAGCGGCAACATCGTGGTGGAAGCCATGATCAACGTCACCAAATGGGGACTCGCCGCCCGCTGGAACACGCTCGCCGGCAAAGTGGAAAACACGCAGGCATAGCTTGTAGCAGGGTTAACAAAGGGGGCGTCCCCGCACTTATGTGCCGGGGCGCCCCCCAGTTGGGGGGGGCGAGGGGGCGCGGCGCGCG